>CALKAO010000014.1 GCA_937983115.1 uncultured Caryophanales bacterium | reverse complement strand
GTTTGGATTCGATGCATTGACATCTAACCCGCAACTGATTAAAATATAATTGTTGACTATTGCAAATGGGGCCATAGCTCAGCTGGGAGAGCGTCGCGCTGGCAGTGCGAAGGTCAGGGGTTCGATCCCCCTTGGCTCCATTGATGAAATGATTGTGAGCAGATGTAAAAAGGTCCAAAACCGTGCTTTGGTTTTTGGACCTTTTTGAGTTCAAGTATGCTATCATTATATATTGCATATGTTTTGTGCTAAGCAGAAGTGCAATTGAATATGAATGAGTTTCAGATAGATTGGTAGATTTCTGCAATGGAAGCGCCAATGTCTGAGTACAGTTTTTAAACAGAAAGAAGGTCATTTATGTCCGCACAAGAGATGCAGCATGAGCAAGAGCCGATTAAGCGTGTTCCGCTTATGATCGTTTTAATTTTAGGGGCGTTTGTTGCGATTTTAAATCAAACGCTACTGGGAACCGCGCTTCCCCCTATTATGAATGATTTGAATTTAAGCGAGAATACGGTTCAGTGGCTTCAATCGATATTTATGCTCGTTACCGGAATTATGATTCCGATTACTGCTTTTTTTATCGAACGGTTTTCGACTAGAGGCTTGTTTTTAACTGCGATGGGCATGTTCGCATTTGGAACGCTTGTTTGTGCAGCGGCGCCCAATTTTTCTTTGCTGATGGCAGGAAGAATTTTACAAGCAGCAGGCGCTGGCATTATGATGCCATTGACCCAAACGATTTTGTTCTTGATTTATCCGATTGAAAAACGCGGTTCTGCGATGGGCTTGTTTGGGCTTGTCATTTCATTTGCTCCTGCGATTGGACCGGCGCTGTCAGGCTGGCTTGTTGAGCATTTTCCGTGGCGAAGCGTTTTTTACGTTGTATTTCCCATTGCCATTCTTGATATTATCATCGCTTATTATATTTTAAAAAACGTAACAAAGCGCACGAATCCAAAAGTGGATGTTTTGTCCATTCTTTTATCAACGCTTGGATTTGGCGGCATTCTGTATGGATTCAGTGCTGCAGGAAGCAGCGGCTGGCTCAGTGTGGACGTCGTTGCTACAATTGTTGTTGGATTGGCTGCGACTGTAATATTTATCGTCAGACAGTTCAAATTAGCACAGCCGATTCTTGAATTTCGCGTATTTAAGTATCGCGTATTTACGTTAACAACAATTCTCGGAATGATAGTGTTTGTAGCGATGATCGGTTCGGCGGTAATCATGCCGCTGTTTACGCAAAACATGCTGCAATTTTCTCCGCTGAAATCGGGCTTGGTCATCTTGCCGGGTGCGATTCTAATGGGGCTGATGAATCCGATCACGGGCCGATTATTTGATATGTTTGGCGCGCGATGGCTGGCAATAATCGGCTTATCCATTTTGGTTGCCACGACTTTTATGCTGACAACGCTGTCGCCAGAGACAACTTTTGCGTACTTGACGGTTGTGAATGCCTTTCGCATGCTAGGAATATCGATGGTCATGATGCCGGTAACGACAGCTGGGCTGAATACATTGCCGGCACAATTAATCCCGCACGGATCGGCAATGAATAACACGATGCGGCAAGTTTCCGGTGCAGTAGGCACCGCGCTCCTCGTATCGATCATGACGATGAGTGCACGTCCTGAAGCGGGGATGGCGGGATTGATTCACGGGGTTAATGTTTCATTTTTTGCCGCCGGTGTTTTTTCTGTTATCGGGTTGATTTTGTCTTTTTATGTAAAAAGCAAACAGGTGGAATTTGAGAACCAGCAATGATTTTTTCTTTTAGAATATATAGTCCTGGTTGATACGGGCAGTGATACAGGCGATGGCCGGCCGCGTCTGCATCTTTATTGTACTTCTGATGTGCTCCATGGCGCGAAAGGATGGTTTGGCGCTGCAAAGTTGAGTTTTTCAGTCGGATAACGATGCAAAACGATCGTTTGTTTCTTTTTTTGAAAATGGAGTGGAAGGGAGAAGAGAATGAAAGGAATTGCGATTTTTGCTGGTGTTGTGACGAGGTTTCTCCCTGTTTGGATTCTCGCATTTGCGATAATCGCTTATTTTTTTCCGACTCCATTTGTTTCATTAAATAACTGGACGGGCTTTATGCTTGCTTTGATTTTGTTTTTAATGGGGTTGACGATCCCGCCATCGAGTTTTACCTATGTATTGAAACAGCCGAAACTCGTTTTTTTCGGCGTCATTTTTAAATGGACTGTGACGGTTGCAATTTCGGTGGGGCTAGGTTTTTATTTTTTGTCTGATTCCATGGACTTGCTGACGGGATTTATTTTATCTGGCAGCGTTCCAAGCGCTACAGCTGCCAGTTTGTATACGTTCATAGCGAATGGCACTGTGCTGCTAAGCGTAACGATGTCTGTTGTTGATACTTTGATCAGCCCGATGATAACGCCGCTGCTGCTTGAGCTTGCGGTCGGACATTTAATCCCAATCGAATTTTTGCCAATGATTATTAGAATGCTGTTGATTGTGGCATTGCCGATCGCGGTTGGGCTATTCGTTCAAGCAAAAGTAAGCCAATGGGTGGAAAAGGTTCGTCCGTCTATTCGTTTTCTCTCATCGGTGGCGCTCATCCTGATCGTGTTGTCTGTCGTATCAGGCTCGCAGCAGCATTTGAAAGAAAACATCGGTGTCCTGCCGCTTTTGGCTTTTTTAACGGTTTTGCAAATTTTAATACCCATGTTTGCCGCTTATGGAATGGCTAAAGGAATGAAAATTCATGAACAAGATGCTCGAGCCATATTATACGAAGCTGGATTATGCAATACGGCTTTAGCAGCGATTTTAGCTATTGAAAATATCAGTTATCTCGCTGCGGTGCCCGCGGTGATCAATACGGTATTGAATTTGTCGCTTGGCGCTTTGATCGCAGCGATTTTGGCAAAACGGGAATGGCGGAATTCGGAAGCAGTTGATTCATAAGCGAAAAAACTGATTCGAAATCATTTCTTTGCTATGCTTATATGGAGCATAAGAAAATGGGGAGAAACAGGAATGCTTGAAAGAAAGTATGATCGGATGCTTCGCATTCGCACGGCTGGACTGCGGGAGTGGAAAGATCATGCAACTGAATTTAACCGTTATGAAGCGACGCCCTATCCAGCGCTCAATCGCTTGTTTCAAATGTACAAATTAAAACCGGGGGATCAGCTTGTCGATTTTGGCTGCGGCCGAGGGCGAGTGTCTTTTTTTGCCCATTACCGCTTTCACATACCAGTCACAGGGATTGAAGTGAATGAGAAAACGTACGAAGAAGCGCTGCACAACAAGATGAGCTATCTTCAAAAAGCAAAACATATTCCAGCGCCGATTACATTTAAATTTGGGCTTGCCGAAAATTACGAAATTCAAAACTCAGACAATCGCTTTTATTTTTTTAATCCATTTTCCGCGAAAATCTTTAAAAAAGTTGTGCTTAATATTATGAAGTCGCTTAAAGAACATGTTCGTCCGGTAGATCTCATTCTTTATTATCCGTTGGAAGAATATAAGCAAATAATAAAAAAACATACGCCGTTTTATTTAATGAATAAAATTCGCGTGCCGGAGGCTAAGGATAAAAAAGAAAAATTTCTGATCTTTCGTTACAAAAATTAGCATCTGATTGAAGAAATGCAAGATTTTCATTCTAAAGAGTGTACTGAAGATGCGCCTTTCGTTTTTTATGCGATTTGAAAGCAGTTTGGTGAAGTTCACTTAGGTTTTCTGCGTTTCTGGGGATTTGTACTGTAAACCATGAAATGAATTTTTATGAAAGGCATGCTTGAACCGTTTTTCGAGTTGGAAGCCGATCGGCATGAGGTGTTTTTTGAGAAAGGCTCAATTTGGATAGATGCACGAAAACCCTTGAAAGCTCAAGGGTTTTCGCATTTTAGACGGGAGATGATTTGATGTTTTCCGCTTCTCGATCGAATGTTTGTTTCAATGATGCTGCAGTTTTGTCAAGCGCATTTTTTCCTTGTTCAATGGCGCCCGGCATCCAGCAAAAACCATGGATCATCGATTCATAATGCATGGTTTCAACCGGTATGCCGGCGGATTTCAAGCGGTCGGCATACGCTTTTCCTTCGTCGCGCAGCGGGTCGAAGCCGGCCGTTATGACAAGCGCAGGCGGCAGACCGGTTAAATCTTCAGCTAACAATGGCGAAGCATAAGGATGTTTGCCGTCTTGTTCGCTGTGGAGGTAATGGTTCCAAAACCATTTCATTGCTGCTTTTGTTAAAAAATAGCCATCCGCATTTTCAGCGTAAGATTTTGTATCAAATGCATAATGGGTGACAGGATACAGCAAAACTTGTTGAACAATTGACGGCCCGTTTTTATCTCTTGCCATTAAAGCAGCGGCTGCAGCTAGATTTCCGCCCGCACTGTCGCCGCCGACGGCAATTCGATTCGGATCGATTTGAAGGGATTGAGCGTTGTTTGCTGTCCACTCGACTGCTGCGTATGCATCTTCGATGGCTGCTGGAAATTTGTGCTCAGGTGCAAGTCTGTAATCGACGGAAATCACGATGCAATGCGCTTGGTTTGCAATGCGCCGGCAAGGAACATCGACGATATCTAAATTTCCGATCACCCAACCGCCGCCATGGCAGTAGATGAATGCTGGAAACGGACCTTCGCCGTCAGGAATATACATGCGTATTGGAATTTCTCCAGCGGGTCCATCGATTGTGCGATTGATGATTTTCCCGACTTTTTCTGGCGAGCCCGCCAGGAGCCCAATATTGCTGATCCAGTTTCTTGCTTCTTCCGGCGACAGCGTTTCCATTGGCGGAACCCCCAGCCTTTTCAATTGATCTAAAACAAATTTTGCCTGAGGGTCCAGGTTTGATTCGCGGTTTTTCTGTTTTGCCTCTTTTTCGGTTTTAATTTTTTGAGAACCTGATAAAATGGTGAATCCTTCATAGCCTTTCGCTGCAATTTGATCGCAAATCTGGCGATAGGGGCCAACGCCGCCAGCGAATGCGAGAAATTCACGGCGTTTTCCTTCAATATTTGCTCCCATATACCACGAATCGGTTTTTGACAGCAGCGTCGTGTCTGCTATGGCTTTGCATTGCTGACTCCACATTTGTTCCGCTTCAGCGCTTGCTTCAATCGTTGTTGCACGGTGCTTTTTAAGATAGGCAAGACAATTCATAATCCAGTCGACATGCTGTTCAATTGAAACGATCATGTTGCTGAGCACCGAAGGGCTTTGAGGCCCGGTAATCATAAACATATTCGGGAATCCGGCGCTCGCAATGCCCAAATAGGTTTTTACGCCGTTTGACCACTTTTCTTGCAGCGTGAGGCCATCTTTGCCTTGAATGTTTAATTTAAGCAAAGGCCCGGTTAAGGCATCAAAACCAGTTGCAAATACAAGCATATCCAATTCGTATTCAGACTCCGTCGTCCGCAGCCCTTTTTCTGTAATTTCTTCGATCGGCGTATCCCGAAGATCGACGAGCGTTACATTGTCGCGATTGTACGTTTCAAAATAATCGGTGTTCAGAATGGGCCTTTTCATTCCATAATAGTGATCAGGCATGAGTTTTTTTGCCACTTCGGGATCGTGGACAATCTCTTTAATTTTAGTTCGAACAAATTCGGCAGCTTTTTCATTCGCTTCAGGCGAGAACGGAATGTCGCTGTACGTATATAAAAGCGAAAACAGCCCTCCTTCCTGCCAGGCTTCTTCAAAAACGCGCTGCTGTTCTTCTGGAGAATCCTGGGTTGTTGTCCGCGTTCTAGCAGCGGAGGGGATGCCGTGCATGGATTGATACATTTCCTGTCTGATGTTGTGAAAATTTTTTTTTGTTTTGCGAATCGTTTCAGCATCTAGTGGATGATTATGCGCTGGACTGCTGTATTGAGGCGTTCGTTGAAAAACGGTGAGATGCGCCGCTTCTTTAGCGATTGCTGGAATGGCTTGAATGCCGCTTGAACCGGTTCCGATGACGCCGACCCGCTTTCCTTCAAAATTCACATTTTCGCTCGGCCAATTTCCGGTATGGCACAGTTTTCCCTGAAATCGATCCATTCCTTTGAATTTAGGCATGTTGGCTGCAGAAAGAACGCCTACAGCAGATATAAAATAAGCTGCTTTGGCGCTTTCTCCGCTGTCTAATTCAATGAGCCACTTTTCTTCATTCTCTAAATAGCGCGCGGCTGTCACTCTCGTTTGCAGCTGGATGTCTTTGCGCAGATCCAGTTTATCGGCAACAAAGTGAATATAGCGCAAAATTTCTTCCTGCTCGGCATATTTTGAAGACCATGTCCACTCATTTATTAGTTCTTCTGAAAACGTGTAGTTATAATAAATGCTTTCGATGTCGCAGCGAGCTCCAGGATAGCGATTAAAATACCATGTCCCTCCGATATCTGGCGCAGCTTCGAAAACGCGCACGGAATATCCCGCTTCTCGCAAACGATAGAGCATATACAAACCTGAAAAACCTGCGCCAACAACAATCGCATCAAACGTTTTTACGTTTGCATCCATTGACATTGTATCTCCAGCCCTCCTTAAGTGCATGGATTTAAAAAGCGCATATTGAGAAAGTTGCAATGATTGCAAAAGTTTTCTTTGCATTGATCGTTAAACGCTTTCAACTCAAGTTTACCATGGCGTTCGAAAAGGAAATACCCTGCAAATATAGGATTTATTATTTAAGAGCGAGAAGAGCAGGATTGCGGTGCAATAAAAAAACGGCTTTCGCCATTTCATATCCAGTGCGAAAGCCGCTTTGTCCTAGCTGTATGGCTTCGTCATTGGAACGCTTGCAAGCGGAGCCGCTATTTTAGGCTCAGCCCTTAAACCTTTACATAAGCTGGGGCGGTTTTTTGATTACCGCTTTTCTGAAATGCGTTTTCTTTTAAAGATGAAGAATGCTGCTGCAAGTATGATGAGCATCCCAATGAGCAGGAATGCGTACATATTTGTTGCCGTTTTTGGCAGGTTGTCTCCGCCGCTTGTTTGTTTTGAATCTGCTTTCTTTTTCGCTGCATCGTTTGTTTGATCTGCTTTTGGCTGTTTATCTTCATCGCCTTTCGGTTTATCGCCGCCGCTTTTTGATTTATCGTCATCATCTTTCGGTTCATCATCAACGATTGGATCGGCGGCTTCATCTAATGAACGCGCTTTTAAATGTTCCCAGAGGACTTCGCTTGCATTCATATGGCGGCTCGTTTTTCCAATTACAGATTCGGGCAAATACTGCGGCCCTCCTGGCCATGTATGGCCGCCGCCTTCCACTAAATAGTAGATGACTTCGGTATTATTTTTTCCGCCGCGGTATCGCGTGCGGCCAATTTTTGTATCGTCATTTTCAGCTGTTTGCGGCAAATATGCAAAGTCTGGCTCCGTTGTAATTTGGTTTGCTTTTAGCCAAAAATCAATCGTTTCTTCATTTGAGAGAATTGTTGGAGGTCTTTGTTGATAGAGCGGGTCTTCATCTCCCATAATCATCACAACGGTTTTAGGCTTTTTTGGCGTGATGGCAGCGGTTGTTTCTGTCATTTGGCCTGTGACAAGCCCGATTCCTGCAATTCGTTCAGGCAGCGTGACAGCCAAATGGCTGGAAAATAGCGCTCCGCTTGACATGCCTGTTGCATAAACGCGGTTTGCGTCAATGTTGTAGTGTTTTTCAAAGTAGTCAAGAATTGCAGAAGTAAACGCAACATCATTGACTTGGCTATGATTGATTTTCCAGCTTTTGTCCACCCCAGAGCCAGGATCAAATCCGGTGTCGTCTTCTTCTCGCGGTATAATTTTTCCGTCTTTCATTGCTGTGCTATCCGGGAATACAGCAATAAATCCTTCTTTTTCAGCGAGTTCATCGAAATTTGTTAAGCGCATTTGGCCTTTTCCTGAACTGCCCGCCCCATGAAACGATAATAAAAGGGGAACCGTTTTATCGCCGGTATAGGAGGGCGGCACATAATATTCAAACGTGCGCTTGAGGCCATCGACTTCCAATTCGGCTGTTTTGTGCCCAGTTTTGTTATCACCGGAGCCGGAGCCGGAAATATAATCGTTGAACAAAACCGAAATGACGCTGTCTGATGAAGCCCAATTCGGAACATTGATGACTTGTTTTTTTCCATTGCTTTTGCGCGAGAGCAGTTCAATGGAAATGGTTTCATTCGGCGGAGAAGCTGCTGGCATATAAAAGTCAACGCCTGTCATGAACGGCAGACTATGAAAAAATTTAATCGGTTCATTCAGATGATTTTGTTTATCAGAATGCTCATCAAAAACAAAGTAAGCGCTGATCCGTTTGGATATCGGAGAGTTGTGTCCATTGACAATGTTGACACCGTTTATTTTAAGTTCATCCTGATTTTCTCCTTCTCCAAAGAATTCCATGTTTCTTTGAATCATGATCGAGCTATGGCTGTCGCTTCTGTCAATTTGGTCTGAAATGCCGCCGCTTGGCGGTGATGTTAGTAAACGAATCATGTAGTCGCTTCTGATAAATGGCTCAAAATAGAAGTGCTGATTGCCAATGCCTTCCCTAATGAGCACAAACTCATAGCTTGAACCGGTTTTGGCGGCAAAGGGCCCCCAATCTCCGTCTGAACCGATTGTATAAACTGCATCCGGTTCATCTTTAAGGCGCAGACCATTTTTTTCATTGACTTCATAAATTTCGAGTGTCGTATTTTCTGCAGCCGTATTCTGCGGGAAGTGCAGCGCTTTTCCGGCAAGCTGGATGTGGCTGCCAGTTTCGGGCACAATTTCAGCAGTTACTGGATCTTTATTGTTAAAAAAACGGTACATTTCAATGAAAGCTTCTTTTGAGGTAGCGACTTCAATATGAGCTTGTCCAGGAATCGTTACGTTTTTTGCTCCAGTGATGGAGCGTTCAGGGCTGCCGCCGATTTCCGCCCATAATGCAAGCGTTGGAACGCCGCCAGGCAAATGATCAAGCGTTCTCCCGTCAATGTTGACATAATGAGCCACTTTTGCAGCGCGTTCGGGGGAACTTTCTAAGTATCCAATCATTTCAGCTGTACCTAATGAATGCCCAATTAAATCGATTTGGTCTGCGCCCGTCTCTTTTAAAAGTTTGTCAATTAATTGATCAAGCCTTGCATATCTTTCGGCATGGCCGCCAAACGATGCTGTAGAAGAGTCATATTCATGTGCGGCGATGTAGTGGGGAGGATAGCCGTTGCTTGTAAATCTCATCGCTTGCGATTGGAATTGAGCGCCAGAGCCGGCACCGCCATGAACGAAGACAATCGGACGAATCAATTGCTCCGTTTCCTGCTTTGCAGAAGTGAAGTGACTGGCGGAAGTGAAATTTGAAAACCCCAAAATTAATGCAACGAGAACGATAAAATAACGCATGGTTTTATTCTTCATCATTTCAACCCTTTCGTACATTTATTTTTTAATTTGAGATGATAGTAAAGATTGGGAATATTTCGACAAAAAGGCCGTCTGTTTGCAAAGACAGAAGTGAAATGCATGGGCTTAAATCGATTGGGTTGTTTACGTAAAAACATGATTGCAGTGCATGGTTTTTCATCATTTTAAAAAATGGATACAAATAAAAAAACGGCAAACTTCTCTATTTATCCCCCCCTTAATCAACAATATCGTATAATACCGATGAGTATAAGTCAATTAATTTCAAATAATCTGACGATTTTTGAATCAATGCAGATGCAATTAACATACTGAGCTTTAGAAAAGATGCAAAATAAAGAAAGGGGCGCGATCAGAAGCGATTGTTAAGCAGCAAGAAAGGGAATTTCATGAAAAAGGATTAGGCTGGCGTTATGCAATTTGTAAATTCATTTCGGATTTAAGCTAGAATCGTCGCTGGTGGAACGCCAACGTTCATTTGATTCAGCGAAAAAAAAACGATGTCTGGCTATGCTGCCCATCCGTCGTTTTCAAAGATGAGTGATTGGGTGCGATTGCAAAGTTCGAAAAGATGTAATCGCTATGCTTCATAAAAGAAACAATAAAAAAATTTTTTTTATCGTCATCGATGGCTGCAGCGCATCGATCTGTTTTTTTGACACTTTCATACACCTTTACTTTAGAACGCATGTTCTTTCAGAGTGAAAAGAAAAAGCCAGCAAAGCGCAAAGGCTTAACTTATCTTTCGCAGGCCCATCCGTCTTTGTCTCTGTCGTGTTTCGGATCATAAGCGGGATGGTCTTTTGGCACTCCATTTGGATAAACTTTTCTTAATTCCGTGCAATTTTTATAACTCTCTGTTTTGCCGCTCGATGATTTTTGCTCTGCCGACCGATTTGCCTGTTTTGAACTGGAATTTGATGCTTGGCTGCTGAATCCTGAATCCGTCACGTAGTTTTCAATCGACCAGATTCCAATCTTTTTATCTTTTGCTTTTTTTTCAGCAGCTCGAAATGAATCCAAATGTCTTGTATTTGGCGGATAAACATATGCGACTCTCGCTAATCCTTCTTTCAAGAGCGTTTCTTGAATGCTTTCGCCATCGACATAGACGTATGCGAGCAGCCGGCCGTATTTATCGACGCGTTCGCCGACGTCAAATTCGAGAGCAAGTTCGCCGCTCTTGACTAACTGCTGATTTCTTTTTTTCGCTTCTTCACCGAAAGGCTGTTTTCCTAACCGGGGATGGTTGGTCTCTGGAGTATCGATTAACAGATATCGTACATTTTTTTCTTCGCCGTTGTAAATCACTTTTATTGTATCGCCGTCAATTGTTTTCACTAGTTTGACAGGGATTTGATTTTTATTGCCTGATGTTTGCGTTGGTTTTTTTGCCGTTTGCTTGTTTGAACCAGCCTCATTGCCGAAGGCAGGAATCGTTATTTTTGATGCTGCAATGAATTTCTTTTCCTCATTGACTAAATCCCCAGTTAATCGCTTTCCTTCCTCACCGATAATTTCTATAACCGAATCGGGCTGATTATCATGCAAAGACACTTCGATTGACTGATTGCCCGTTTTCAATTGTTCAATCGGAATCGGGTTTAATTGAAACGCGCCTTCTTTAACGGTGGTGTTTTTATTTATCTGTTTATCTTCTTTATTCTTTAAAGTAATGACAAGTACGGTTTCATCCGGAAAATTCGTTTTCCCAGACACTTCAAGTTTGCCATCAACGATTTTGCTGAAAAGCTGCAGTTTGGGTTCAAACGTTTTTTCTTGAACTTTTTCAGCATTTGAAGAAGTTTGTTCAGCAGGTTCAGCGGTGATGCCAACACCAATGAAACCAACAACAAGTGCGGCTAAATAAACTTGCAAAATTTTTTTTCTGCTTTTTACAAAAGCGTATTTAGGTTTTATCAATCCTAATACGAGAAAAATAAATGAAGCTAAAAAAATAAAAGCAAAAAGATTAGACACTGCATTCACCCTATGATTTAGATATGCTTCGTTTTTGACAATGATTATACTGGGGTCAAGGCGGCAGCAAAATAGCCTGTTAAAAAATAAAAAACGCTAAATCCGTGGAAGGATAGCGTTTTATGAAATCGGGATGACAGGATTTGAACCTGCGACCTCATGCACCCCATGCATGCGCGCTACCAAACTACGCCACATCCCGATTAATTTATAGTTTAGCATATTTTCGCTTTTTTCACCAGGGAACTTTGGTATAATGAAATTGGCGAATATTTGGATATTGCGGGGATGAGCTTATGGTTCAACAATATATGCAGCAATTAAAAGAAAAAGGGTATAAGCAAACGAATAAACGGGAAGAAATTTTGCGGATTTTTGTGAAAGAAAGGCGCTATTTATCTGCAAAAGAAGTGCTGGCTTTTATGAAGGGCGTTTTTCCAGAGTTGAGTTTAGACACGGTCTATCGAAATTTAACACTGTTTGAGAAACTTGATATTTTAGAAACGACGGAATTAAATGGAGAGCGGATATACCGGCTGCAATGTACTGAGGATGAACATCATCATCATTTGATTTGTTTGTCATGCGGCAAATCACGCATGATTGAACTTTGTCCGCTGGACGTGATGGCGGAGAAGCCAAAAGAGTTTACGATTACGGATCATAAGTTTGAATTGTACGGCTATTGCGTCGAATGCAGTTAATGATAGATGGGATGGCGTGTTGAATGAGAATAGGCTGTTTAAGCATAGCTGCAGCGCTTCTGGCATTTGCCGCTTATGGCCTTTATGTATCTTGGGGAATTGCGGCAGTTTATCTTTTAGCCGCTGCGGCTGCTCTGATGGGCATTCTGATAGGCGTTCGTTTGCAAGCAGTTTACAAAAAACAGAAAAGGAACGAGGAAACTGAAGAAATTGAAGCTTTCGCAAAACAGGATATTCAACCTGTATTGCAAGATCCGGATTTATTGCTGGCTCGCTTCCGCCAGCAGCATGCAGAAGGTGAAGTACGCGTTTCACAGGCTGCAAACGAAGAAGAAGCCTTTCAACGCGCAGTCGAGGAAGTGAAACGCCAGCAGCACGCCCATGATTCTGATCGCATGACGTGGATTCGCCAGTTTGAACAATATACCGAGCGTTTTGTTCAAAGAGCGCAATTCAAAACGCATGATCCGCTGATGAGGCGGTTGAATTCTTTATTTATTTTAAATGGTTTGCTGCACATCCGGGTGTTTGTCAATCTTGTTCAAATTGCCGAAAAGATGGGGCGGCTTCCGCAATCTGCCATAGAAGAATTGGATCATGCGCTCGTTCGCATGTCAAAGCGAGAATTTGAAAAGTTGAATCGCATGATTGCGCTTCATTATCTCGATTTATTTTTGACTGATCATGCGTCGTCGCTTTATTTCAACGATACGTTTACAAAACGGTCATTAATGATCGCAGTATTGGACGGGCTGAGTTTTAGCAAACAAGAGACGCTGCTGCTTCGAGGGATTCAGACAGATACGCAATTTATTGAAGCGATGTTTGACGTATTGAAAATTGAGGCGGATCAGCCATGGATTGATTTGGCAAAAACGGCCTTTGAAAATACAAAAACCCCGTTGTTCGAAAAGTTGGCGGCGGAAATTCGAAACCAAGCCCACTAAAAGGCTTGGTTTCGTTGTTTTAAAGCTCATGAATTTATGAGCCTGCTGTACAATTGTCATGGTTTTTCCCGATTGGAAGCAGCTGATTGTTCGTTTTTTAAGTCGCGTTATGAAGATGACTAAAAAAGCAAAACGTGTTTTTTCCGGTTTCTTTTGATTTGTACATGGCAAGGTCTGCTTTAATCAATAGTTCTTCTGATGTTTCTCCGTCATGTGGATAGAGGGATACTCCGATGCTTGCCGTTATTTTAAAGTTCATGCCTGAAATGGTAAACGGCTGTTGAAAAAGCTCAAGGATTGATTTGGTTTCAATGTAAGCTTCGTGAAAATAGTTGATGTCATGGATAAGGATGGTGAATTCATCGCCGCCTAATCTTGAAATGACGGTTTTTTCGGTGCGGCACGTTGAAAGGCGTTTTGCGATCAGCTGCAGCAATTTATCGCCGGCCGAATGCCCCAATGTATCATTGACTTGTTTAAAACCGTCAAGATCAATAAACAAGATTGCAAGCATTTTATTTTTTTGATTGACTTCTTTGATCGCATTGGCAAGTTGATTTTCAAAATAGCGGCGGTTTGGCAGTTCGGTTAATGGGTCATGGTAGGCATAGAAATTAATGAGTTCCTGTGATTTTTTTCGTTCGGTCACATCGCGGACAATGCCGCAAAAGCCGATTGGCTGATTGGAATCGTCGTAAATGAGATTGATAGAAACTTCTGCTTCAAATGTATCGCCATTTTTTTTAATGTACTGGAATTCAAACATTTCAGAAGATTTTCTTGTTTTGTATACATTGTAATATTTTTTAAAGATTTTTTTGGCGGTTTCTTTTGACGTATATTTTTTGTAGTTCATTCCAAGCAGTTCAAATTCAGAGTAGCCAAGCATTTCTCTGAAGGCGCTGTTAAAAAACGTGAGATCTCCTCTTAAGTTTACTTCATAGTAGCCGTCGTTAATATTTTCCAAAATTTGTTTGTGCGTTTCTTTCATGTTTAGCAATCGTTCCCGAAATCCGAGCCACATGCGAACGAAATGGAGAATCATGCGCAAAATGGTGCGAATTTTTCCCAAATCGCCTTCCATGGCAACCGAAAACACATGGCTATCATTGTACATAATTGTCAGGAATCCTCCGTTTTTAATGGGAAAGAAGGAAGAAAACAACATGATGTCTTCTTCGGTGGAAGGGGTTGCAGCCTCCAGATGAAACCGCTTGCCTAAAAGTGACTTTTCAGAGGAGGCAAAGATAACATTATCTTCTTTAAACATGAAAGTATGCTGTTTTGTTTCATTGTATAAATGAATGCAAATATATTCAGCCAGCGATTGCGTGGTAAAATTTCGCATCGGATCACCTTCCATACCTTAGTGAATGGATGGGCTAGACAGTTTTTTCCATGTTTATGTTTTCTTTTAATTTTTTTCTGCTGTTTAATCGCAGCAAGACGGCAAATAAAATGCCAACGGCCAGCGTGAGCGTCAGTGCGAAAAAAGCGCTTTTGAATCCGCCGAAATCTTCAATAAGCCACCCTGAAACGATCGGGCCAATAAGCTGTCCGGTTGCGAAATAAAATGTCACGTAACTAAAGGCGATCGGCATTTCATGCGGTTCATCAACTTGATCCATGCTGGAGGCTTGTACAAGCGTGAACAAGCCTGAGACGGTGCTGCTCAGCAAAATCATGTGCAAAGCAAAAGCGGGCAGCGTTTGGCTGATGGTTGCGATGGCCATAGCGGTGCACGTCAATGCACACGTAATAATGATCGCATTGCTTCTGCCGACACGGTCAGAGATGTAGCCCCAAATGGGGCTGCTGAAAATGGAAATAATGCCATTTAAGGCAACGAGCTGACCGGCGATTTTAGGATCAATTCCATATTCCAGCATGTAGCTCATGATGAAAATGGATTGGGCCAAGTAAGTGAGGCCGACAATGCCATAAATCAGCCCAACGAGAATCAGGTTGATGTTTTTGTAAAGGGCCAGCGTTCGCACAGGCTTGTTTTTTACGTTTTTATCGCTTGTTTGTGCTGAATGATTCGGCGGATTTTGAATAAACAGAAAAATCATAATGAGTGTGATGAGGCCGACGAGAGAAAACAGCGCCCAGACGTAGCGCCAGCCGTCATTTGGAATCCATTCATTGGCGAATGGGACTAAAAACCCGGTCAACAGCATGCCGATTCCGACGCCGCTTGTCATTAAACCGATGACAAATCCGCGTTTGTTCGGAAACCAGGCAGTGACCGTTGAAATGAGCGTTGTAAATGTAAAGGCCGTTCCAATGCCGAGAAATAGCATAAAAAAGATGCTCATTGCATAATTTTGCGTGAAAGCCAGTCCCAAAAAGCTGATGGTTGTACAAGAGATTCCAGAGAGGATCGTTTTCTTTCCGCCCCATTTCGATGCGACGATTCCGGCGATTAAGACGAGGCATAAATAACCTAAAGAAGTAATCGTTCCGAGAAAACCGGCTTGTTTGTATGATAAAGACAAGCTTTTGCTCATATAAGGAAGAATCACGCCGTAAGACATTCTTGCAAAGGCAATGGCAACCATCGTTGACAGCATTCCAGTAAAGACATAGATCCAAAATCTTGCTGATGGCTGAAGGTTCATGCAAGCGGCTCCTTTTGCAAATGCCAACATTAAAAAAATTCAAACATTTTGTTTTATTATATTACATACTTTGTCATGCGTCAAAAATCCTAGTTGTCAATTTGGCATTTGATTGATTTTATAAAAGATTTCAGTGTTCCTTCATTATAATAATACCAGCTGCACATGCATCAGTAAAATTGGTTTGCATTCGGGCTGGCAGCCGGCAAGTGGCGGACTGAACCGTTGCTAAATAGTTTGTTTTCAAAGATTTTTTGCCGTTTTCTTTGATTTTAAGTTCATTCCAAGCAGTTCAAATTCAGAGTAGCCAAGCATTTCTCTGAAGGCGCTGTTAAAAAACGTGAGATCTCCTCTTAAGTTTACTTCATAGTAGCCGTCGTTAATATTTTCCAAAATTTGTTTGTGCGTTTCTTTCATGTTTAGCAATCGTTCCCGAAATCCGAGCCACATGCGAACGAAATGGAGAATCATGCGCAAAATGGTGCGAATTTTTCCCAAATCGCCTTCCATGGCAACCGAAAACACATGGCTATCATTGTACATAATTGTCAGGAATCCTCCGTTTTTAATGGGAAAGAAGGAAGAAAACAACATGATGTCTTCTTCGGTGGAAGGGGTTGCAGCCTCCAGATGAAACCGCTTGCCTAAAAGTGACTTTTCAGAGGAGGCAAAGATAACATTATCTTCTTTAAACATGAAAGTATGCTGTTTTGTTTCATTGTATAAATGAATGCAAATATATTCAGCCAGCGATTGCGTGGTAAAATTTCGCATCGGATCACCTTCCATACCTTAGTGAATGGATGGGCTAGACAGTTTTTTCCATGTTTATGTTTTCTTTTAATTTTTTTCTGCTGTTTAATCGCAGCAAGACGGCAAATAAAATGCCAACGGCCAGCGTGAGCGTCAGTGCGAAAAAAGCGCTTTTGAATCCGCCGAAATCTTCAATAAGCCACCCTGAAACGATCGGGCCAATAAGCTGTCCGGTTGCGAAATAAAATGTCACGTAACTAAAGGCGATCGGCATTTCATGCGGTTCATCAACTTGATCCATGCTGGAGGCTTGTACAAGCGTGAACAAGCCTGAGACGGTGCTGCTCAGCAAAATCATGTGCAAAGCAAAAGCGGGCAGCGTTTGGCTGATGGTTGCGATGGCCATAGCGGTGCACGTCAATGCACACGTAATAATGATCGCATTGCTTCTGCCGACACGGTCAGAGATGTAGCCCCAAATGGGGCTGCTGAAAATGGAAATAATGCCATTTAAGGCAACGAGCTGACCGGCGATTTTAGGATCAATTCCATATTCCAGCATGTAGCTCATGATGAAAATGGATTGGGCCAAGTAAGTGAGGCCGACAATGCCATAAATCAGCCCAACGAGAATCAGGTTGATGTTTTTGTAAAGGGCCAGCGTTCGCACAGGCTTGTTTTTTACGTTTTTATCGCTTGTTTGTGCTGAATGATTCGGCGGATTTTGAATAAACAGAAAAATCATAATGAGTGTGATGAGGCCGACGAGAGAAAACAGCGCCCAGACGTAGCGCCAGCCGTCATTTGGAATCCATTCATTGGCGAATGGGACTAAAAACCCGGTCAACAGCATGCCGATTCCGACGCCGCTTGTCATTAAACCGATGACAAATCCGCGTTTGTTCGGAAACCAGGCAGTGACCGTTGAAATGAGCGTTGTAAATGTAAAGGCCGTTCCAATGCCGAGAAATAGCATAAAAAAGATGCTCATTGCATAATTTTGCGTGAAAGCCAGTCCCAAAAAGCTGATGGTTGTACAAGAGATTCCAGAGAGGATCGTTTTCTTTCCGCCCCATTTCGATGCGACGATTCCGGCGATTAAGACGAGGCATAAATAACCTAAAGAAGTAATCGTTCCGAGAAAACCGGCTTGTTTGTATGATAAAGACAAGCTTTTGCTCATATAAGGAAGAATCACGCCGTAAGACATTCTTGCAAAGGCAATGGCAACCATCGTTGACAGCATTCCAGTAAAGACATAGATCCAAAATCTTGCTGATGGCTGAAGGTTCATGCAAGCGGCTCCTTTTGCAAATGCCAACATTAAAAAAATTCAAACATTTTGTTTTATTATATTACATACTTTGTCATGCGTCAAAAATCCTAGTTGTCAATTTGGCATTTGATTGATTTTATAAAAGATTTCAGTGTTCCTTCATTATAATAATACCAGCTGCACATGCATCAGTAAAATTGGTTTGCATTCGGGCTGGCAGCCGGCAAGTGGCGGACTGAACCGTTGAATAAAGAAAGAAACTTACCAAGAGCGGTAAGTCTTGTTTAAATTAAATGTTTTTGATTCGTTCGATTTGGTATGAATAAATGAGCTTGTCCAATTCCATGCTGCACTTTAGCGTTTCTGAACTTGTCAACCCTGTTTTATTTCCTGATAAAATCAATTCTTTTCTTTTATTCTCGATTGAAAACAGCATGTTTTCCGCTAGTTTTTCTTTTGTGACTGACATTTTATAAAAAATCCCCTTTGCATTTCATTCTATAGTTCTTTCTCACATGAATACTGTATAGTATGTTGTTTTTTTTGTAAATACATCCGACAAATAAAGACAATCCTCACGCTTTATCGCGTTAATGATTTTGTCACAATTTATTTTGCGGGTTAGAAAAGGTTTGGTTTTCTTATAATCCGGCTAAAATAGAAAAAAAGCGGTTTGAGGTGAAGAGATTGAAAATCTATTGTGACAAGTGCCATAAGGAAGTAAAAGGAGAGTTGTTTATTTTTCAAAAAGGAAAATGGTATGCAGGGCATGAGTGGTGTATGATGCTGCTAAAAGAGAAGTATCGTGATATAGGAGAAGACATTGCATTGGAAAAAGTGAAATGACAACGGTTTTTATTTTGCCGTTGTCATTTCTTATGAAAGTGATGAATTTTTCTCGACCCATTGTGAGATTGTGAATCAATTTGCATTCCATACCGCTAAATTTTGCGCTTACCAAGGGAATGGACGCGGCCTTCCAAACGGTCTTCTTCCATAGCCGCCGTAATAACCCGCATAAGGAGGAAACCCTCCATATCCGTAACCGTAAGGTCTGTATCCATATCCATAGCCATATCCATAGCCGGGATATCCCCCATATCCACTATACCCTGGATATCCTCCAGAACCGGGATAGCCGCCAAACAAAACATCACCCAGCAGTCCGCCAGCCAATCCGCCGGCAAATCCGCCTAAAAAACTTCTTTGTTCATTTTCTTCGTAATTATTCCATTCATTTTCATCAACAGGAAGATGCTCCGGGTGCTGCATCATACCCCCTCCTTCATTGATAATTGCCTACACTAAATCATATGTAAAAACCCAAGCAATGAAAGGGACAAAAGCGGAAATGCGATGAAGCAAATTGTTAAAAAGAATGGATCAAGCGAGTATCTTTTTCATACTTATGCTAAAATATAACGAGGGCAAACGGTCAAAGAAGGTGATGCGAATTGGATCACAGCCATAAAAGAAAAAAGAAAAAAAATCAGCTTCCCATACGGGTCAATCTATTATTTTTATTTGTATTTCTGCTGTTTGCAGCATTGATTCTTCGCTTGGGCATCATTCAAATTGTCGAGGGGGAAAAGTTTCAGCGGTATGCGGAAGCGACAGAAAATGTTGTCGCCAAAACGAATACGCCGAGAGGCATTATGAAAGATAAAAAGGGAAATATTATTGTCGATAACCAGCCGATTTTTAATTTGGTTTATACGAGGCAGCCAGGCATGACCGGTGAACGTTCGCTTGAAATTGCCCAGCAGCTGGCCAAATTTATTGACAAAGAAACCGATGCTCTTACCGAACGCGATTTGAAAGATTATTACATCTTATCGCGGGGGCAAAAAGAGTTGCTCGAAGAAAAGATTACCGATGCGGAATGGAAAAAAGTCGGAGAAGACGGATTGTATGAATTGCTGCTGGACAAAATTACGAAAGACGATCTGGCGGCGTTAAGCGACGATGAAATGGAAGTCGCTGCGATCTGGCGTGAAATGAATACGGGCTACTCGCTGTCAGAACAAGTAATTAAAGAAAATGTAACAAAAGAAGAGTTTGCCATAATTAATGAACATTTGTCCGAGCTGGAAGGCATTGATGTGCAGCCTGACGCGGAGCGTGTTTATCCGTATAAGGATACCTTGCGGGGGATCCTTGGCGAAATTGGGAAAATTCCAAAAGAAACCACGGATTACTACACGGTGCGCGGCTATGACTTAAATGATGAAGTCGGGACGAGCGGACTTGAACAGCAGTATGAAGAAGTGCTCAGCGGCGTGAAAGAAAAGAAAAAATATGTGACGAAACGCTCGGGAGATGTAGTCGATGATCCTGAAGTTATTGACGGACAAAGCGGAAAAGAATTGACATTAACAATCGATATGGATTTTCAAAAAGAAGTTGAAGACATTGTGGAAAAGCATGTACGAAACACCGGTGCTGCATCGCGCGCGTACGTTGTTGTCGTGAATCCGAAAACAGGCGAAGTTTTGGCTCTAGCGGGCAAACAGCAAAGCGGGGGGCGAATGATTGATGACGCATCAAGCACGTATTTGCAATCGTTTCAACCGGGTTCTTCGGTAAAAGGCGCCACGGTCCTCGCCGGCTTTATGCATGATGTGATGTCGCCAGGCGAAGTTATTATTGACAGGCGCTTGCGCTTTCCTGATGGGACGGAAAAAGGTTCGTACCGCAATATGGGGGCGGTCAACGACATTTCAGCATTGGAAAAATCATCAAACGTATATATGTTTTATGTTGGCATGAGGCTGGCTGGCTATGGTTTTGATTGCCGCTGCTGGACAGGCGATAAAAGGGGAGAGGAAGCTTATCGCGAAGGAATTGAAAAGTTTCGCAAAACTTTTCACCAATTTGGTTTAGGCGTGGAAACAGGCATTGATCTTCCATATGAAGCAACAGGCTATCGAGGCACGGCGTTGAGTGAAATCGGGCTGGTAATGGACTATGGAATTGGACAGTACGATACGTTTACACCGCTTCAGCTTGCGCAATATGTCGCAACGATAGCCAATGACGGCGACCGGATGAAACTTCATCTAGTCAAAGAAATACGGGAAGCAAATCCCGGAAGCAGCGAGCCTGGGAAATTAATTAAACGCATCGAACCGGAGGTTATGAACCGCATTAACGCCAAACCGGAACATATTCAACGGGTGAAGCAAGGTTTTTATCGCGTGGTAAATGGGTCGGGAACAGCCAGCGGGTATTATCGCGGCTTGAAAGTCGCCGGCAAAACGGGAACCGCAGAAGTTGGGCGCAAAGGGAGCGGCATGGAAAATTTGCTTTTTGTCGGCTATGCACCGTACGATGACCCGGAAATCGCCTTTTCAATCGTTGTTCCAAACATTCGCAAAAATGCTGGAAACGCCATTACGCATCGCATCGGCCAAGATCTTGTCAAAGCCTATTATGAGCTTCAAGAAAAGCCGTATGCATTGAATCATCAAGCCAATGCCAATCAAGATTCATCGGAAGATGATTAAATGCCTTTTCACAGAAAGCATGCTGCTTCTTATAATAGAAGGTAAGTGTCGCGAAAATTGATTTTTAGAAGATGAAATGAGGGAACGCCTTGCATTTAAAAAGAGCATTTTATCTTGGCCTTATTGGAAGTCTTGGGGGGCTTGCGATTATTTTGATTGCCATGACTCCAATTGGAAGCATTATTGATATGAGGCTCTATAGTCATGCAATGGGCATTTCTGCGGGTTTTTTTTCGCTTCTTGCTTTATTTGGCTGTTTTTTAATTAAAAAGCAAAGGGAAATTGCGGCATGTTTTCTCATGCTTATTTCTGCTGTTGGAGGCATTATTTCGATGTCGCTGTATTATGTCATTCCCGGCTTTTTGCTTATTCTTGCTGGGATTTTGGCGATTATGAATAAAAATGAACAAACGCAAGAGGCGGAATAGTTCTTTACAATGGACTTTTACTTATGACCTCACGTAAAATAAAAGGAATACAAAAATCGAGAGGTCTTGCAATGATGTTTACGTTTTTTGATTATTACGGGAATCAAGTTCAATTAAGCTTTGCGAATCATCCATTTTCGAAAAATCCGAAACATGTTTGGAGCATTTGCCGTTATAAAGGCCAATGGCTTTTAACAGAACATATGGGCAGAGGGCTGGAATTTCCCGGCGGGAAAGTTGAAAAAGGCGAAAGCCCTGTTGAAGCAGCCATACGGGAAGTGAACGAAGAAACCGGCGGCATTGTCCAATCAATCGTTTATATCGGCCAATATAAAGTGATAGGCAAAGCTGAAACGGTTATAAAAAATATTTACTTTGCTCAAATTCAAGCGATGCAAAAGAAAGATAATTATTTTGAAACGAAAGGCCCGGTTTTTTTAAAAACGTTGCCTCAAAATATAAAATCGGATGATCGTTTTAGCTTTATTATGAAAGATGACGTTTTGACAAATAGCCTCCAGCAAATAAAAAAACTCATCCTAGTTCCGTAAGGATGAGTTTTTTCGTTTTTATACCAATGGTCCGGCATTTTTAATTTCTTCGGAAACATGCTCGAATTTTTTAAAGTTCTCTTTGAATTTTTGCGCCAATTCTTTCGCTTTTTTATCGTAGGCATCTGGGTCATCCCATGTTTTCTTCGGTTGAAGCACGTGATCCGGAACGCCTGGGCAATGTGTTGGAATGTGCAGCCCGAAGATCGGATCAACGGTTGTTTCAACCGAATCAAGTTCGCCTTCAAGCGCAGCTTGAACCATTGCTCTTGTGTAAGCAAGCTTCATGCGTTCTCCCGTTCCGTAGCCCCCACCGCTCCAGCCAGTGTTCACAAGGAAAACATTGACATCGTGCTGATCAATTTTTTGTCCGAGCATTTCTGCGTAGCGGTAGGCAGGAAGCGGCAAGAAAGGCGAACCAAAGCAAGTTGAAAACGTTGCTTCCGGTTCGGTAATGCCCCGCTCTGTTCCGGCAAGTTTGCTTGTGTATCCGGATAAGAAGTGATACATCGCTTGTTCTTTTGTCAGCTTGCTGATTGGAGGGAGCACGCCGAACGCATCCGCTGTCAAAAAGATAATGGTGCTTGGATGTCCCGCAATGCTTGGTTTTACGATGTTTGGAATTTTATCAATGGGATATGCTGCTCTCGTATTTTCAGTCAACGAAATATCGTCATAGTCTGCAATTCTCGTATCTTCATCAATAATGACGTTTTCTAACACGGTTCCGAAGGTAATTGCATTGAAAATTTGAGGCTCTTTTTCTTCCGAAAGGTTTACGGTTTTTGCATAGCAGCCTCCTTCAATATTAAAGACGCCATTATTCGACCAGCCGTGTTCGTCATCTCCGATAAGCCGGCGATTTGGATCGGCTGACAACGTTGTTTTTCCAGTTCCGGAAAGACCGAAGAATAACGCAACGTCTCCTTCTTTGCCAACGTTTGCGGAGCAATGCATGGATAAAATGTTTTGTTCAGGCAGCAAATAGTTCATGACGGAAAAGATGGATTTTTTAATTTCTCCTGCATATTCCGTTCCACCGATAAGCACAATGCGCTTTTCAAACGAAATGATGATGAATGTTTCGGATCTCGTGCCATCGACTTCCGGATTCGCTTTAAAGCTAGGTGCAGATATTACTGTAAATTCAGCTTTGTGATCAGCCAATTCTTCCTGAGTAGGACGAATGAATAATTGCCTTGCAAATAAATTGTGCCAAGCGTATTCATTGATGACAGCAATAGGCATGCGGTAAGTTTCATCAGCGCCGGCAAATCCTCTAAACAGGAAAAGCTCTTCTTTTTTTTGCAAATGCTTTAACACTTTTTCATAAAGTTTTTCAAAAGTTTTAGGACTGATTGGCTGGTTTACGCTGCCCCAATCAATTTTATCCATAACGGATGGATCTTGAACGATAAATTTATCTTTAGGCGAACGCCCGGTATATTTTCCAGTTGCCACTTGAATGGCTCCTGTTGATGTCAGTCTGCCTTCCTTGCGATCCAGCGCTTTTTCAACAAGCTGCGGCGTTGATAAATCTTTATGTGTTTTTTCGTTTTTAATAATTTCATCAAGCAGCGAAGTTGTGTCAGTGGTGTTCATTTTTGCATAACCATCCTTTTTTATTAGTCTTCTTTTAAAATCACATGATTCATCATGCAGATCAACTTGTGAATTAGTATAACATATATCTTGAATTAGTCTATACTAAATCGAAGATTTTTGTGATTTTTTGTGACTGAAATTTGAACAATTCGTGAAATCGCAAAAACTGAAAATGATTCGCTTCTTTTTTAATATGCACAATTATCCATTTGACTTTCATTATGATCTGCGTTACCATTAATCCACGGATGCTCTTATCCAGAGATGGCGGAGGGACAGGCCCTGTGAAGCCCGGCAACCTGCACGTTTTTGTGTAAAGGTGCTAACCTGATAGATAAGAGGTGAAAGGCATAAAAAGCAGTTGACCTTTTCCTCACAGTTAGGAAAGGTCTTTTTTATTTTGTGTTTGATGCAAGGCGATTAATTAATGAATTTACGACGAAAGCTAAGTCTAATAGCGTGATGACTAGAATTGGGGGTACCTTATTCAATGGGCAAGCGTCGGTTATTTACATCGGAATCGGTAACGGAAGGACATCCAGATAAAATTTGCGATCAAATTTCTGATGCTATTCTTGATGAAATATTAAAACATGATCCAGATGCAAGGGTGGCATGCGAAGCCGTCGTAAATACAGGACTTGTTTTGATTACAGGGGAAATTACTACATCGACTTATGTAGATATTCCAAAAATTGTTCGCGAAACGATCGCAGACATCGGGTATACACGGGCGAAATACGGGTTTGATGCCCAAACCTGCGCCATCTTGACATCCATTGATGAACAATCGCCTGACATTGCTCATGGTGTTGATGTTGCACTGGAGGCGCGAGAGGGCAGCATGTCTGAAGAAGAGATTGAAGCGATCGGCGCCGGCGATCAAGGAATGATGTTCGGCTTTGCGTGCAACGAAACCGAGGAACTTATGCCTTTGCCGATTTCTCTTGCTCATCGTTTAGCACGGCGGTTAAGCGACGTGCGAAAAAAAGGAATTGTCGATTATTTGCGGCCGGATGGAAAAACACAAGTAACCGTTGAGTACGATGAAGAGAATCAGCCGGTTCGTGTAGATACGATTGTTGTTTCGACTCAGCATCATGAAGATGTTGCGCTGGAGCAAATTAAAAAGGACATCGTTGATCATGTAATTCATGATGTTGTGCCTGCGCATTTAATGGATGAAAAAACAAAAATGTTCATCAATCCTACTGGCCGTTTTGTCATTGGAGGCCCGCAAGGCGATTCAGGGTTGACGGGGAGAAAAATTATCGTTGACACGTATGGAGGCTATGCGCGCCATGGCGGCGGGGCATTTTCAGGCAAAGATCCGACGAAAGTCGATCGATCAGCGGCATATGCGGCGCGTTATGTTGCTAAAAACATTGTCGCTTCCGGCTTAGCTGATAAATGCGAAGTTCAGCTTGCTTATGCGATCGGGGTCGCCAGCCCGGTTTCGATTTCGATTGATACGTTTGGAACAGGTAAAATCGATGAAAAAGAGCTCGTTCAACTCGTTCGTGAACATTTTGATTTAAGGCCGGCTGGGATTATTGAAATGCTAGATTTGCGCCGGCCGATTTACAAACAGACGGCAGCATATGGGCATTTTGGTCGAACGGATTTAGATTTGCCTTGGGAAAGAACGGATAAAATTCACGTATTTCAAAAGAAAATACATGCAAATGAACGATCCTGATGATGCCATCAGGATCGTTCATTTTAATGAACAAAAATAAAATGAATTTGTGTGAAATAATGAGGAAATGGAAGATAATCGCCAAAAATGTTCTTTATTTAGAACAAAACGCCCGAAAATTGCGCTTTTTAATTTGATCCGTTCGTTATATAATCCAATAAAGTTAGTTAAAAAGAACGAATGATGACAATTAACGAACAGCGAGGTGCGCATATGCGACAAAGCCGCTTAAGGAAATATAAACAGCGCAGGGTTGTCGGGAGTCTTATTTTTGTGCATTTGTTAGCCATTTATTTTCTCAGCCTTTACGGAATCATCCATTTTATTACGCCAACAAACGCTGCATTAAATGATGTTGAAAGGCTGACGCTGTCGCTTGAATATTCAGGCGAGTTTGAAATGCCAGATGATGATGACGATGGCGACGATGGCGAGGAAGGAGAATGGGATAAAAGTTCATTAGAATTCAAAGAACAAAGCAGCAATTGTCGGGAAGGAACGATTGCAGCAATTATTCAAAATGGTTCAGATTCCCGCGCCATGCGAGGTCCGGTTGCCTATGAAGTGTATTGGATTGACAAAGGCAATCCGAAACGAGGCACAATTGTAGCCGGCGGCCAAGTTCCTGCTTTAGGCCCGGGAGAAATTTACGAAATTGTCTATCAGCCGGAATTGGCTGGAAATTACATGTTTAAAGCTTATCAGCGTCCAGGGCATCCCGGGATTGGAGAGCTATGGAGTGAGGCGATAAACGTAAATCAGGAATGCATTTCCAATTATAGAAAAAATATTGGGAATATAAACAAAATTAACAATGAGAAATCGCTTGATGATCATGATGAAAGCATGACACAAAAGCAAGACATTTCACAGCAGCCGAATCCGCCTAAACCCATTGAGGATAACCGTGCTGAAAATGATAAGCAAAATGAAGAGGAAGCAGCAGATGAAGAAAAGGTTCGCGCGAAGGAGGATGGTCATTTATATGAAAACAACGTTGAAATGGATTAGCAA
Organism: uncultured Caryophanales bacterium; assembly: GCA_937983115.1. Classification (GTDB taxonomy): domain Bacteria; phylum Bacillota; class Bacilli; order Bacillales; family UBA6769; genus Pueribacillus. Next base: position 8,614 of record CALKAO010000014.1, on the reverse strand, counting down.
CATCGTGACCTTTTTACTCTTTGTGCTCCTGATCATGATGATCTTTCTTGTCATCGCCGCAAAATCGAGCGGAGGTGAGCCGAGCCTATTTGGCTACCAGCTGAAAACGGTGCTGTCGGGCTCGATGGAGCCGGAAATTAAGACAGGCTCTATCATTGCAGTAAAATCTGTCACCGATAAAACGAATTTTAAAAAAGGCGACGTGATAACGTTTGTTCAACCGGAACAGCAGCTTGTGACCCATCGCATTGTTGAAGTGATCGGCAGCGGTGAACAGGCGCAGTACATAACGAAAGGCGACAATAACGCACACGTCGATAGCGAGCCGGTGATGGCGCAAAATGTGGTTGCGGAGTATTCAGGTTTTACTCTTCCGTATGTTGGCTACTTTATTGAGTTTGCCAAATCGCAAAAAGGGACAGCGGTATTGCTTATTGTTCCAGGCTTATTGCTTTTGCTCTATGCAGGCGTTCAAATCTGGAGTGCAATAAAAGCGATCGAAAACCATTCAAAACAGAAGCCGGAAAATGCGGAAAGCATATAAATTTCGTTGAAACACCTCATGATTTCATCTCATGGGGGTTCAAAATATAAAAATGCCTTAAGCGGGCGAAAAATAAAAGGAGGATTTTTCAAATGTCAGTAAAGAAAAAATTAAGTCTTGGCGTTGCATCAGCAGCACTAGGATTAGCACTGATTGGAGGGGGGACATGGGCAGCGTTTAACGATGTAGAAACATTAAACAACTCGTTTGCTGCTGGCACACTGGATTTAGACGTTGTCAGCGTAGATGGCGGAGCGACGACGTTTGAATTGCAGAACTTAAAGCCGGGAGATACGATGGAAAGATGTTTCAAACTGGAAAACAAAGGCACATTGGCCATTAAAGAAGTGCTTATGGAAACGTCATATTCTGGCTTTAAAAACGGAAAAAATGAATTTGTTACAAAGCATGGACAGCACGATAACAATGCCTACGAATTTCTCGATCAATTTCACGTCCAAATTTTGATCACTGGAATTGAAAACTTGAATGCACAGCCGAGAGAAGGATTTGAATTGATTAAACCAGAAGATAACGTAACGCTAAAAGATTTAGTTAAAGGCGAAAGATTAAATCTTGCTCCTTACAATGAAGACGAACAATGGACTGGGCTGCCAATTATTCCTGAAGATCATGAAATTGTTTGCATGACGATCGCGATGAAAGATGATAAAACGAAAGTGAAACATGGCAAAGCTAAAGGCGAATATGTCCAAAACAAATACCAAGGCGACTCCATCAAAGTTCACTTCACACTCGAAGCGACACAGTGGGATGGCTTAACACCTGAGCAAACGAAAGATAACGGCTATCTTGAAATAAACAAAAGATCAAATTCAAACTAATGAAACAAGGGCGGGCAGTTCCCGCCTTTCTCTTTCGTGATATGAGGTGAGCCAAATGAAATGGAAGTACATCACATATTTTTGCATTGCAATTTCTGCAATCTTGTTGTTTATGCCGCTTGGTGCAATAGGGGCAGTGGAATCCGAAAAAGTGAAGTTATCTACATCTCCAACCAAAATGTTGTTCGATGCAAGCAACATAAAACCCGGGGATGTTTTTGAAAGGACGCTGATCATTGAAAACGACGGGAATGTTGATGTCCGCTACATGATGAAAACAGCGTATCTATCGGGTTCAAAAAAATTATTTAATCAGTTCAATCTGAAAGTTATCGATGAAAAAACGGTTTTATATGCTGGTTCATTAAGTGATTTTGCGGGGTTTAGAAAGAGACAGCTTGCGATTACAGACAGTGATGAACTCATTTTTCAGGTTGAATTTCCCTATGAGTCTGGAAATGAATTTCAAGGTTTGGCAGTTAAGTTTCAAATCGTTATATCTGCGGATCATGTTCCTCCTTGGCAAAGCGGTCCTGGCGATGGAAATGTGGAATGGTTTGGAAAGAAGCTTCCGAAAACAAGCATCGTCCATCCGGCCAATATTCTCTTGATAGGGGTATGGATTGCGCTTATCGGGATATGGGCTTATTTCAGAAAAAAAAGGCATGGGCTCTAAGAACCTTCTCACGCCTATTTTTTGAACGAGCTTCGCTTCCTCGCATAAGCTATCAATGATTAGTTCTGTGGAGGAGGAAAGCAAATGGCTTCAAATGACAACAAATTGCCAAGCCCATTTCACGGAAAACCATTTGCCGATTTGTTTTCAATTTTTGATCAATGGTTTGAAGATCCGCTCGGCATCTTTGATCGGCATATTAAAGTAGATATTTACGAGACGAAAAATGATGTCGTCATTGAAGCAGATGTCCCAGGTGTAAAAAAAGAGCAAATTCAACTTGAATGGCTGTCAGATGGATTAAAAATATCAATTGAAGATCGTTCACAGGTTGAAGAAACGAATGAAAAAGAAAAGTATTACCGCAAAGAGCGATCATTTTTTCGCAATGAGCGGTTTATTCCAATCGCTTTTGTTTCTTCGCCAAGAAATATCAAAGCAAAATATGAAAATGGCATCGTTATCATTACCATTCCAAAATACAATTTAAGGCAAAACCATCGCAAAATGATTGACATTGAGTAAAAGCTATGAAGTGCCGGCCACAGTTGGTTGATGACGGCTGTGGCATTTTTCAGCCATTTTATTGGCTGTTTTTTTGTTGATTTAATTTCCAGCGATTGAATTCTAAAAATTCTTTGAATTGCTCCTTGCTTATTCCTGCTTCAATGGCTTCTTGAATTAAATTTGTCCATTCTTCATCCAACTCTTCGCTGTCCGAATTTTCGTCACTGTTCTCATGGAGCAGTGATTCAACCGATATATCCAAAACAGCAGCTATCTTTTCAAGAAATTGAATCGAGGGATTTGACTGGATATTGCGTTCAATGGAACTTAAGTAAGATTTCGCAACGCCAGCACGCTCCGCCAGTTCGCTTAATGACAGCCCTTTCTCCGTGCGAAACTTTTTCACTTTTTCGCCAATCATGAATATCTCCCTTCTCATTCTTCCCAAAGTTAGGAATGCTTGCTTTTAATTATACATTTATGTAGAAAGTCTGTAAATTTTGTTTCGATTTAAAATCTTTGAGTCTTTATGTTTAAAAAGGGAAACGATGGCTGGCAGCTTTCATGCGATTGTGCAGCGTTTTTATGGACATTGCGGCTGAAAAATTTGCGGGGCGCTGAAGGTTTTTAGCTGATAAAAAATTGGGGAATGCTGTTGATAAGCATTTTTACAAAAGATGGCGAAATACCAACTGAAATACGAAAAGAAAATGAGAGATGAAATGAAAAGAAAATGAGGACTATAAACGTGAGGAAAAGTTAAGTCCTCTTCAGTAATGATTTGGCCGCCTTAGAGGTGGTCTTTCTTTTTTTGGGGCATAGCGTTCGATGATGCTTGATGGATGAAACGGCGGATTTCTTCCGGCGTCAAATTCATTTTTTTTGCCGTTTGCATTAATGCAATCCATTCGTGATCAATTTTTTTTGTTTTTGTGCACATAACATCCCCCTAGCGAATATGTTTCTAAGGACAATTCGACTAGCCTTTAGCGGACTTGTCTCTTCTTTACTATGATTATAAGTCTGATTTTTTGAAAATGTTGTCGCATTGTGGAAAATACCTAAAAAAATTTTTTATTAGCAGAGAAATGTGAAATGACCGGATTGTCGATCAAATTCAATCATTTGTGTTTAGAAGCAAAAAAAGCCATAATGGTGATGTAGTGGATTATGTGGGAGGGATCCGATTGGATAGCATCATGTTTCGCAACGCGATGAGCAAGTTTGCGACAGGGATTACTGTCGTGACGACAGAATTAGATGGCAAAGCTTACGGAATGACGGTGAATGCGTTTATGTCTGTGTCGCTTGATCCGAAGCTTGTCGTTGTTTCGATAGATAAAAAAGCAAGCATGCTAAGCATGCTGAAAAAAGCAAAAAAATATGCTGTCAGTATATTAAACCACGATCAACAAGATTATTCATTGATTTTCGCAGGGCAAAAAAAAGATAAGCATCACGTAAATTTTAATCGAATCAATGGATTGCCGGTCATAAAAGAAGCTGTTGCAGCAATTACTTGCGATGTGTATGAAGAACATGAAGCGGGCGATCACATTTTATTTTTTGGGAAAGTGACAGGCGGAGAAGTGAATGAACGCGAACCGCTCGTCTACTTTAATCGCAAATACGGAGAGTTCGCCGAGTGATGAAAAAGGACTTTGCGGTCGTTGGCATGAACAACCGAAAGTCCTTTTATTATTGCTGCTCAGTGTGTGCGGCCATTAAAAGACGCACAGCGATAGGTTTATTCTTTTTTTACTTGTAAAGACTTATAATATTGGCCTTTTTCGACATATTCGCGGCGCACTCGCTCCATTTCTTTTAAATCGTGTTCATTGATTTCGCGAATCACCTTGGCGGGATTTCCGAAAGCGAGTGTGTTTGGCGGAATTTTTTTGCCTTGCGGAACAAGGCTTCCTGCGCCAATAAAGGCGCCTTCGCCTATTTCAGCGCGATCGAGAATGATTGCACCCATACCGATTAACGCATTTTTTCTAATAATGCAGCTGTGCAAAATGACTTGATGGCCGACGGTGACGCCATCTTCAATGATCAGCGGGTTGTTCGGGCTCTGATGCAAGACGGAATTGTCTTGAATGTTGACGCGTTTTCCAATTCGGGTTGGAGCGACATCACCGCGAATGGTCGTATTGAACCAAATGCTTGACATTTCATCGATGGTGACATCACCGGTGATGGTACAGTAATCTGCAATGAAAACGGTTTCGTGAATTTTCGGTTTTGCGTTATGATAAGGATAAATCATCGTGTCGTTCCCTGCTTTCTATATCGTTGTTGCACAAAATTTTATCAAAATTTCATTGATTTTCCTAATGAATGATTTTTTTCGAGAGGTGGCTTATGTATACAAAATTGGCAAAAGGCGAAGCTCAGGCGGTGATTGTTATTGTTCATGGAGCCGGAGAACATGCTGGGCGCTATGAGTGGCTGACGAACAAATGGAATGAGAACGGTTTTCACGTTGTGCTCGGTGATTTGCCCGGCCAAGGCAAAACTGAAGGGCTGCGGGGATATATCAAATCGTTTGACGATTATATCAATGCCGTTTCTTCTTGGATTGAGAAGGCGGAGACATTGAAATTGCCTGTTTTTTTGCTTGGCCACAGCATGGGCGGGCTGATTGCCATACGCACATTAATGGAAAGAAACTTGCCAATTAAAGCGGTCATCTTGTCATCTCCTTGTTTGGGCTTAGTGAATGAGCCGCCAAAACTATTGGAAGAGATTTCAAAAGTTTTGAATCTTTTTGCGCCGAAAATGCGTGTTTATTCCAATGTGGAACCGGGAATTGGGACGCGAAATGAAGAAATAAAAGCAAGGGACTTTCGGGATCCTTTATATAATCGCAAAGTGTCCATTCGCTGGTACCGCGAACTCCGTAAAGCTATGGCGATGGCTCATCGCCATATCGAGCGCTTTCCCGATATCCCACTCCTCGTTTTGCAAGGCGGGGATGATAAAATTGTAAATAAGCATGATGTGAAAGCATGGTTTGATCGATTGCCCATTCATGAGAAGATCTACAAAGAGTGGGATCGGCTTTATCATGAAGTTTTTAATGAGCCGGAACGGGAGCAAGTGTTTGCTTTTGCCTTGGATTTTCTTCGAAAAAAACTTGCCGCCGATTGAATGGCAGATGTCGAAAGGGGTATGTCATCATTGGGAGTTCCGTCTTCAGCTATTGCGCTAATGGTGAAAGTTTACAGACAGGTGCTGCCGAAAGTTCACGAGGAATTGAAACGATGGAAAGCGAAGGCGGAAGCGATTCCAGATCGCGAATTGCGAACCCAGGCGCTCGCAAGCATGGAATCGAAAACGTTTCACTGTGAAGGCGGCGCTATATTGGCATTGCTGGCGCAGGAAAAAATGGATGATGCCATTCGGTTTATCGTCGCTTATCAAACGATAAGCGATTATTTAGACAACTTATGCGACCGGAGCACCTCGCTGGATCCAAATGATTTTCGTTCGCTGCACGAAGCGATGTTTCATGCGCTTGCGCCGGGCAGGCCGCCGATTAATTATTATCAATATCGGAAAGAGCAAGACGATGGCGGCTATTTGCAGCAGCTTGTTGAAACGTGCCAGTCGGTGATTGAAACGCTTCCATACCGAGATGAAATTGAGCGGTATACGCATGAGCTGGCCGCTTATTATTGCGATTTGCAAGTCTATAAACATGTAAACGCGGAAGAAAGGGTGCCTCGGCTGGCAGCATGGTTTGACCAGCATAAAGATAAGCTGCCAACGATGAGCTGGTTTGAATTTTCTGCTTGCGCCGGTTCAACGCTCGGCGTTTTTTGCCTTGTGTCCTATGCATTGCGCGATCATTGTTCAGAGCAGTTGTTCGCGCAAGTGGCAGATAACTATTTTCCGTGGGTTCAAGGCTTGCATATTTTGCTTGATTATTTTATTGATCAACAAGAAGATCGCGAAGGCGGAGATTTGAATTTTTGTTTTTATTACGATGACGATCAGCATTTGAAAGAGCGGTTTGCATATTTTGTCAAGCAGGCGGAAAAAAGCGTCCGGCGTCTGCCGAATGCGAAGTTTCACCAAATGATTAAAGACGGCATGCTTGGCATTTATTTGGCTGATAAAAAAGTGAATGAGCAAAAAGACGTTGCAAAAATCGCAAAATATTTGCGCAAGCTAGGCGGGCGCTGGACAAGCTTTTTTTATGTCAACGGTCTGATTTACCGCCGCTTGAAAGGAAGGTAAAGCATAGGATGAGGCTGTTGGCGGCGGCCGCTGCGCATTTGATCGGCGCATTGTCTTCAATCAGAAAAAGAATTTATTTTTTTTCAATTGCGATGATAAAAGGCGGTTTGTTTTTTTGATTGATAAATTGATATTGAAGCACGCTGGCGGTGTTTTGGTCCAATTGTTTGGCAAAGGCCAGGAGCGCATCGCGCTCTGTTTTGCCTTCTTCATGGCCATGGTAAATGACGATGACAATCAGCCCGCCAGCTTGCATAACTGCCAGCAGCTGCTCAACGGCTGCGATCGTTGATTCGGCTTTGGTCACAATGCGTTTGTCTCCGCCGGGCAAATAGCCGAGATTAAAGACTGCCGCTTTTATTTGCCCGTGAACGCTAGGAGGCAGCGTTTTCAGCAAATCAGCGTGGCTGCGTTGAAATAAAACGACACGATTCAGGAGCTGTTCATTCAATAATCTTTCACGCGTGTTTGCGATGGCTTCCGGTTGAATATCAAATCCATACACCCGTCCAAATTCTCCCACTTGCTTTGCTAGAAAAACGGTGTCATAGCCATTGCCAACCGTTGCATCAATTGCAATATCGCCATGGTTAAGCGCGGATTGGAGGAGCGTTTTTGAAAACGGCAAAATGCGCGGCAATGTCATTGAGCAGCCACCGCTTTTTTGTAATATTTTCCTTGCCAGCTGTTTCTTCGTTTCAATTCAGCTTCAATGCGGTTTAAAACTTTCCATTTTTTTGCGCTCCACATCGGGCCGATGAGCAGATCGATGGGGCCGTCGCCAGTCAGACGGTGGATGACCATATCCGGCGGCAGGATTTCAAGCTGGTCGGCGACTAGATTTACGTATGTGTCAAAATCCATCAATTCAAGCAATCCTTTTTCATACTGTTTAACCATCGGCGTTTTGTGCAAGAGATGCAAGAGGTGGATTTTTATGCCTTGAACGTCCAGGTTTGCGACTGCTTTTGCCGTTTCCAGCATCATTTCAGGCGTTTCTTGCGGAAGCCCATTGATAATGTGTGAAACGACTTCAATGTTATGCTTGCGCAGTTTGTTTACGCCTTCGACATAACAGCTGTAGTCATGGGCGCGATTAATGAGCTCAGCTGTTTTTTCATGAATCGTCTGCAATCCCAGTTCAACGATCAAGTAGGTGCGTTCATTGAGCTCTGCCAAATACTCGACAACATCATCCGGCAAACAATCCGGCCTCGTTGCAATCGAAAGGCCCACCACTCCATCCTGTTTTAAAATGATTTCGTATTTTTCTCGCAATTCTTCTACTGGCGCATACGTATTTGTAAAGGCTTGAAAATAGCCGATATATTTTCCTTCAGGCCATTTTTTATGCATGCGATTTTTAATTTTCATAAATTGCGTTTCGAGATCATCTTTTCGATCGCCGGCAAAGTCGCCTGAACCGCTCGCGCTGCAAAATGTGCAGCCGCCATATGCGGCTTTTCCATCGCGGTTTGGACAGTCAAATCCGCCGTCGAGAGGCACTTTAAACACTTTGGTTTGAAATTTGTTTCGCAAATAGCGATTTAATGAATAATAGCGTTTATCGCCAAAATGAGCTGGGATGGCTTCCCGCATGCTGTTCACCCTTTGTTTCATTTGTGATTGTTCAACCTTTTGTTTTTATCGAAGCGTTTGTTGGCATCACGCCTTCAAATCGCCGATATTTTTACTGCAAATTTTTCCCTGAAGCATCGTTTTTGCTACAATCTTATTGCATGTTGATTTGAATTTTAGCATGCGATGCGCTTTGTCATCAAATAATGCCGCCAACAG
>CALKAO010000013.1 GCA_937983115.1 uncultured Caryophanales bacterium | reverse complement strand
CTTACCTAGGTAAAATCTACACTTTTTTAAAAAGAGCCATTATGAAATCAATTCAATCATATAAAATTAAAAAAAGAGAAGGAGCAGCTTATGATTATCGGATTAACCATCATACTCATTCTCGTTTTGCTACTGCCTTTTACTGTTAAACTAGTTGAAAAAAACCTGGAAGCCTTCCTTTTTGTCATGGGGATTATCGCAGCGCTGATCAGCGGCGTTTTAACTGCTGATTTATGGCTGAAAGCATTGCGCGATCCCATCCTTATTACCATTGCTGTCCTTGCAGCTGGGCTGCTTTTCAAATGGTTTCAATCCCCGATTGAAAAAGGCATCAGCAGTTTCAGCCGCATCATTCCATACCGGTTGTTTCTCGCCATTATCGTCATTGTGCTCGGTTTAATTTCCAGCATCATCACCACTATCATCGCTGCGCTTGTGCTTGTCGCAATCGTTTCTGTCCTGCATCTTGACCGCCAGTCGGAATTGAGATTAATCATTCTCGCTTGTTATTCCATCGGTCTAGGCGCTGCATTAACGCCAATTGGCGAACCGCTGTCAACGATCGCAACGAGCAAATTAAATGAAGATTTCTTTTACTTGTTAAGCTTAATTGGCGCTGACGTCATTCCAATTGTCGTAGCATTTGGAATTCTGGCTGCTGTTTTAATCAAGCCAAAAACGAGCGCAGAAAGCTTATCCAGCGATTTAACCTCTGAAACGTACGGGGAAATTTTTATACGCTCGTTTAAAGTCTATCTGTTCGTCATGGGATTAACGCTTTTAGGCGCGGGATTTGAACCGTTCATTGAACGCTACCTGCTCGGTTTAAGCCCTTACATCCTTTATTGGATTAATATGATTTCGGCCATTCTTGACAATGCAACGCTTGCTGCAGCTGAAATCAGCCCAGCCATGGATGAACCTACGTTAAGAGCCATCTTGCTCGGCTTGCTCATTAGCGGCGGGATGCTTATTCCTGGCAACATTCCCAACATTATCGCAGCCGGCAAACTTAACATCACAAGCAAAGAATGGGCGCGGCTAGGCGTTCCCCTTGGGTTAATCGCAATGGCCATTTACTTTTTATTCATTTTATTTGTTCATTAAAGCTGTCATTTGCGGCAGCTTTTTTGTTTCAGGTCAAGTAAGAGGCGCTTTCGCCTCACTGTAATTAAAAAAAGACACACATACTCATTTTGTATGTGTGTACCGGTTCCACATTTCTTTTTAGGAGGAGTCGATACGTGGAACGAAGCAATAGGTGAACAACTTTGGTTCATTAAAGAAATTATACGCTTTACCTTTCATTTCGACATCCCTTATAATGTAGGTATTTTCCTTGGCATCAACCCATCGCTTTTGCAACAAGCTCCGCTAAATCGTACGTTTGCACGTCCTCTTTGTCCAAAGCTTTCACGCCATCGCTCATCATTGTCAAGCAGTAAGGGCAATTTGACCCGATAATTGTCGGATCATGATTCATCGCCTGCTTCGCTCGCACTTCGTTGACTCGCAGCCCTTCGTCTTCTTCCATCCACATGCGCGCTCCGCCTGCCCCGCAGCACATGCCATCCTCTTTGTTGCGATCCATTTCAAGCAGCGTCACGCCGGGAATCGCTTTTAAAATATTGCGTGGAAGATCATAGATGCCGTTGTATCGGCCTAAATAGCACGAATCATGATAAACCACCCGTTCTTCGAGTTCATTCGCAAGCGAAATCCGATTTTCGCGTATCAGCTTTTCAATCAGCTGCGTATGGTGCATCACTTCAACATCATCTAAGCCAAAATCCGGATACTCATTTTTCAATACGTTATAAATGTGCGGATCGATGGTCACAATTTTTTTCACTCCATATTTCTGAATTTGCTTGATATTTCTTTCTGCCAATTCTTGAAACAGATATTCGTTGCCTAAACGCCGAATCGTATCCCCTGTGCTGCGCTCCTGATTGCCAAGGATGGCAAACGTTACGCCTGCCGCATTCATAATTTTTACAAAATCAAAGGCGATTTTTTTTGTGCGATCATCGTAAGATGCCATGGAACCCACCCAAAACAAGTATTCGAATTCATCGACTTCTTTCACCGTCGGAATGTCTAAATCCGGCCTTTCTTCACGCCACTTCACACGATCTTTTCGGCTGATTCCCCACGGATTGCTTTGCCGTTCGTAATTGCTCATCATGCGCTGCGCTTCCACCGGCATGCTCCCTTGCGTCAGCACGAGATGGCGGCGCATTCCGTAAATCAGCGACAAATGTTCATTGCCAACAGGACATTGATCTTCACAGTTGCGGCACGTCGTGCACGCCCATATTTCCTGCTCTGTCACAACATCGCCGATTAACTGGACATCCATAATGTCCCCTTCCTGCAATCGAAACGATTCGGTCTGGCGATGAAGCGTGGGGCGAATGTCCGTATGCAAATCGGGATCAGGCTGAAAACCTTCAGGAGCGCCTTCAGCAAACGGCACTTCTTCCATCTTGTGAATCCATCCTTTCGGATAGCCGAAAATTCGCCCTGTCGTCCAGGGAGATTTAGAAGTCATCGCTTCGCCTTTTTCGTTTAAATGATCGCGAATTTTCGTCATGATGTGCATCGGCGAAAGCATTTTCCCCGTATTTGATGCTGGGCACATATTCGTGCAGCGGCCGCATTCCACACACGCATATAAATCCAGCAGTTCCCCGCGTGCAAATTCTTCCACGCGGCCGACGCCAAACTCTTCTGCCGTTTCATCCGTAAAATCGATCGGCATCATTTTGCTCGGAGGCCCCATGCGCGAAAATAAAATATTAAACGGCGCAAATAAAAGATGCGCATGTTTGGACTGCGGGACATAAACCATGAACGCCAATAAAATCAGCAAATGAACCCACCAGAAAAAATAAAAAAGCCAATACGCCGCTTCTGAGCCTACAAAGCCAAAAATGATTTGAAACAGCGAACTGAACGGGCGAATCCAATTGGGCTCAAGTCCAATCCAAAGCGCCTCAAACGCCAAACTTAACAGCACGCTCAACATCAATCCAGCTATAAAATAAATGACAAGCGTCGCTTTTAAGTTGCGATTCAAACGCGGGATCCGTTCGACAAATCGCCTGTAAGCCGCATATAAAATGGCGATAATCACCGCTGTCACAGTAAGTTCCTGCGACAGCGTATATAAAGGGTAAAACGCGCCAAACGGCCACTTAAAATCAGGGTAAAATCCTTTGATAATCAACTCTACAGCCCCTAATTGCACAACGAAAAACCCATAAAAAATAAACAGATGCATAATTCCGCTTTTACGATCTTTTAAAATTTTTGAGTGGCCAAACACTTGGCGAAAGGTGACACGCAAACGCTCTTTCCAATCTTTAAACTCGCCGGCATCTTTCCCGAGCATCATGTAGCGATATCGTATGTAAATGCTGTAAACAAACGCATACACTCCATAAGCGCTGACAGCCGCTGCAATCAGCGCAAAAATCACAAATGTTAACGAAGGGCTTTCCATCTTCATTCCACTCCTTTTCTAAACTGCAGCATCGTTCATTAGGATGGCCCAAATCGCATGAAAACATAACCTCTTTCCTGCCGGCAAAGCATATTTTTGCAAAAGACAAATAGATGTCCGAATCCTCGTTTTCCATCCTGTAAATTCAAAAAATAAAACCCAAGAATGCTGTTCTTTCAGCATTCTTGGGTTGCGTCCAAGCGCGATTCCGGCAATCCTTAGCATGCAGTCTGCATGCTGTTTTCGTTTGATGTTTTATCGCTGCATCAACTGTTGATTAATTCTAATTCAGAACGGCCAAAAAGCCGTTCAAAAATACGAGGCGGCTGTCTATCTGCATTTAAGGCCATCAGCAAAGCATTCAAATCTGCGCCAGTTTTTTTATAAACATGAAATCCTTCTGCTTGTAAATTTGCATATGCTTGGATCTGCTCGGCTTCTAAATCAACCAAACAAATTTCGTTAATTTCATTTTTGATTAAAAATCTTTTTAAATCCTCATTCGAAATGCCTGGACTTACGAGCAATGGAAAAATACATTCAATTTGCAGCAAATGGAATAAAACTTTCACTTGCAATCGAGAATCTTGCGTTTCGTTCATAATAAACAATACTTTTTGTTTGTACTCGTGTGATTTCATAATTTCAGTTTCAACGTCATCAAGCAGATCAATCATCGCTTCTATTGCAGGGTGAAACTTTGAAAAAGCAACGACATTTAAATGATGCAATTTCACCAAATTCCAATATGCAGGCATAATCACTTTGAGATACACTTCTTCTAAACGCAATCCATCGATTAAATAATAAAACTCCTCTAACATTTGCTGCTTGCTACCGGATATGATGAAATTTATAAAATTGTGAAAACTGTTTTGAAACGATTTCGATTCATATTTAAGCATTTTTGCAACAGTAATGGAATAATCAAGCGGCAACTGAAATTTTTCCTCATGATTTAACAGCGTTACATCCGGAATTGTCGGCAAATGCTGGTGCACATTTTTTATTTTTGCTCGTTGATTATTCGTCAATAAAACGGTTGAAGCAACGGGGTAAATTTTCAACGAGTCAATTAAGCTTACCATTAGTTCAGAATCAAATAAATTTTTATCGCGAAATAATATTTGAATGGCTTCGTGAGCTGGCATTTCCTTTTTATATGAGCGATGAAGCGTTAATGCCGAATACACATCAACAAGTTGGAGAATTTTTAATTCTTTCGGCATTTCATTTCCAGATAAGCAGTCAGGGTAGCCGGAACCATCGATGCGTTCGTGATGAGAGCGTGCAAAATGAGCAATTTGATGCTGCCCTAAGGAACGCAATGTTGCTTCGCCTTCGATCGTGTGCATTTTAACCTGCTCAAATTCTGATAGAGTCAACTTTCGCTGTTTATTCAACAATTGCGGCGAAATGGTCAATTTTCCAACATCGTGAAGCAAATAGCCGAGCGCAGCCGTTTCTATATTTTGAATGCCATGTTTTTTCGCCAATATCGTTCCGATAATAAAGACATCAAATGAGTGATAAAAAGTATAATGATCCCAATTTCTTAAGGAATATAAGAGATCGATAAATGAATGTTTTTTATGAATGTTTATAAATAAATCCGTTAAAAATTGTACATCTTCATTGCGATTTAATAATTTTCCTAAACGATGCTCATGTCCAATTAGAGATAGCGTTTGGACAAATGATTTTTTCGCTTTTTGTTCGTCTCGAACCGCCTGTCGTTGATTGTTGATGGCGATATCTGCAAGTCTGATCTCTTGCACAGGCCGGTGTGCAAACTCTTCGTTTGGCAATCCAAAATATGTTTTTACATGATCAATCTTCCGCCGTTTTAAAGACTGCAATAATGATTTGGATAATTTCGTTCCTTTTTTAACTAATAACAGCTCGTCGATGTAAATATCTTCTGCCAAAACTTCGCTTGGCTCAACTTCATTTACATGTTTTAATAAAATTTTCATAGGAACCCATCCCTTTCAATGGACGTATTGTAAATCACCGATACGGCTTAATCATTGTTTCTGATAAACATGGCAATTTTCATTGACACTGCTCGACAAAGATTCTTGCGTTTATAGTACCATTCTCCTGTGCTTGGATCTCGATACAACACCATCCATCATCGCTTTGATATAGCCTTGGATAAACGTAAGCGGAGTTTTCAACTCATGAGATACACTCGACAACAACTTCCGGCGCGAATCTTCGATTTTTTGCAGCCTGCGATACATCGTTTCTAACTGCTCCGTACGAGCAGCGATCTTTTTCTCCAGCGATTCATTTAATTGTTGCAACTCCTTCGATAATCTTTCCGTTTGACCAAATGAATGGGAAAATTTGCGTGCTACATGAATCGATTGCGTGAGGATGTAAAACAATAACCCAAGAGATATAAATTCATCGGTAAAAATCCATTGTCGATAATGCAGCAGATCGTTAATGATCGCCGCACTTAATAGAATGAGTGCAAACAGATTCAAGCTGCTTCCTACGCGCTGTTGGCGATAGCCTTTAATCGTTGAAGCAACGATTAGAAAAACAATGAAAGAAACAAAAATCTGTAAAAAAGTAAATGTATTCGTATAAACGCGCGCCGGAAAAAAAATGATAAACAAACAATAGAACAATAACAGGATGACAAGCCATTGTTTTAACCGTTTGGGCAGCTGTAAAGCAAACTCTTGATCGACATAATAAAGAAAAAAGAGCAGCGCAATCAATCCGCATAAATATTCCACCGAAACCGTCCACTCCCAATTCAAGATTGGAAGGAGATGAACAAGCAGCGCATCTTTAAGAAGAGAAGTTCGAAGCGAAATGCAAAAACAAGCGGTCGCGATATATAATGAAACGCGTTCTTTCGGCCGATGAATAAACAACATCAATTGATAAATTCCGATCATAAAAATACAGCCAATCACAAACGATTGAAACAAAACATTGCGATCGCGAAGCTTGTTGATTTGCTCAGCCGTTCCAAAGGCAATCGGCTCCCATAAGCCCGCTTTTCTTTGATGGTAATTCGATACTTGTAAAAACAGCTCAACGATTGGCTGTTTTATTTGAAATGTAGCAACTTTCGCATAATTTTTTGGAACCATGTGCTCTCGAGAAGCCGCCACTTCCCCATTTGAAGCGATCAATTTATCATCAGCCCATAAACGGTATGCTGTTGCTACACTGGGTATGTAAAGAGAGACAATTTTGCCAACATCCTGCTCATTAACCAAAATCGACAATTGATAAGTCGCATAGCCATGTTGAGGCAAAGCATTTTCATGCAATGAATATTTCGTCCATGTATCTGGCACAAACACAAATAATGAAGATTCATGTTCAATTTGTTCACGATTTGCTTGGGAGACCCATTTTTTCCAATAAAATTTCCATTCTCCTATCAATTGGATTGGCTCCATCTGCTCAATGGATGCATCACGCAAATCCAATACACCTTTTTCAGCATTTGCAACATGTGCCGTTTGACCAAAAAGTTTCCAGATTAGAACGACGCATACAATCACAGCAGTCACAACAAAGATAAAGTGTTTGATGAACCACAAATTATTTTTTGTTTTCATACGTTTCCCCTTAAATATAACAACACATCGTCGAAAGTGATGAATCATCTTTTATTTTCCAATTTAACAACAAGCCCTTGCAGCTTGGATTGCATACAAAAATACTGTGCGATTTCCAGATTTGCATATGTTCAAGCACAGATTTGCGCAAAATTAAATGTTATGTATCAAAAATGATTGAACTCATTCATCATAAACCTTTATTTTGGTTCACCCTTCATTCATCCTTAAAAAAATGCCTTGTTCATTAACTAACGCAAAATATGTAAAGTTATTAAATGTTTTATCTCTGCTTCTAAAAATTTTAAATATAAAATCATTTATCACTTTTCCCGTACTTTTTGCCCATTATAAATGATTCATCGCCCATTGTAAATCAGGAAAAGATTAAAAAATAACCAGCAGGAATGTGCTCCAATGAATCAAAAAGCATTCAATCCTCTCATTGATGCAACAAACTATGACACACACCCAATAAAAAGTCGTGAGATAGCCTCTAAAACAAACGAAAATAAAAATCCCACCATTGTTCACCAAACGCATAACTTACCAACACAGCAAGCCCAATAAACGGAGCAAATGGAATCGGCTGTTTCCGCTTAAACTTCCGCATAGCCATAAGAGCAAGTCCAAACAGCATGCCGAAAAACGCCGCAAAAAATAAAGTAAGCACAATGCCTTTGACTCCTACAAACAATCCGAGCACAGCAAAAAGCTTAATGTCGCCGCCTCCCATTCCGCCTTTGCTGGCGGCAGCAATCACATACAGCAAGCCGAAACCGAGCAGCGAACCGGCATATGGGTCCCACCACGGCTCCATTGGCGCGAAAAGGCGAGTGATGAAAATGGCCATTCCAAAAAACAGTAAAACGCGGTTCGGAATCAGCATTTTATGCAAATCAGAAACCGTCACGATGACTACGAGAGAGATTAATAAAAAAGCAGCAAGCAGCTCCTTTGACCATCCCGCCGCCAATGGCGAAACCGCAAAAAGACATGCTGTCGCAAGCTCAAAAAATGGGTATTTCAAAGAGATCGAATGTTGGCAATGTTTACATCGGCCTTTTTGCAAAATATATGAAACAACTGGAATTAATTCCTTTGCCGCAATGGGGTGCCGGCATTTTGGACAGTGCGAACCTGGCGTGATGATCGAGCGATTTTCAGCCGTCCGCATTCCAACAACGTTAAAAAATGAACCGCAAACTAAACCGAATAGAAATAAATACACATAAAACAAAGCTTCCACTGCTTCAGCCGCCCTTTACTGTGAAAATTTCAGGAGATTCCGTCGCCGCGGCGCCCGCCGAAACCTTTAGATGCCATATGGAAAATGAATCAATGCTATCACTTCTTGAACAATCCGCGTTCAGATTTTTCAATTTTCTGTATATACAGGCTACTCTTCATCCGTTTATTTGCCCATCCTCTTTTTTAAAAAATAACACCTTTCAGCTTATTCAAAGGCAGATTGCTTGGCAGGCCTCGAACGGCTTAGCGCCGTAATAAAGCGCTCTTCATCGCTTCTCTTCTTTTTTTGCCTGTTATTTTCAGATTATCAGCGGCGGTAAAAACTGTCAAATAAGCTTCATCTTATGGAATTTTGAGAAAAAATTAGTCCCTATTGAAACTTTTGTGGCGTTTTCAACAAGGCGCATCTATGTTACGATACATAAATAAGCTGGAAAGGAGTTGGATTTTCGGTTAAATAAGCTTATGAAAATGAAGAATAAAGAAAGGAAATATTCATGAAAATCAAATTTTTATTTGCATTCAGCATCACCGCTTTGCTTCTCTTGACCATTGGGTGCGGCGCCGAAAATGAAAATGAACCAGCCAATGAAAGCGAAAAAGAAATTATAATCGGCTTAGACCCGTACGATTACGCAACCGTTCCGGCGTACCTTTCAAAAGAAATCTTGGAGCGGGAAGGCTATGACGCAAAAATTCAAGAAGGGGAAGTTGGCATTTTATTTGAAGCATTGGCTGGAGGCGGCATTGACGTATACATCGACATCTGGTCGCCGAATTTGCAAAAAGCCTATTTGGAAAAGTATGAAGGCGAATTTGATCTCATTGGAACGCTTTATTCAGGTGCGCCAGTCGGGCTCGCCGTTCCGCAATTTATGGAGCATATCAACACAACAGAAGACTTGCAAACGTATAAAGATGAATTTGACGGCATGATGTATGCAGTCGAAGCCGGGAGTGGCATGGATCATACGACGAGAAGACTAATCGAAGAATATGGCTTGGATTATGAAGTCACCAATAGCAGCACTCCAGCCATGATTGCAGAAGCGTCGCGGAAAATTGAAGCAAATGAACCGATCGTCTTCAATGCATGGCGTCCGCATACGATGTTTAAATTGCTTGACATCAAAATGATCGAAGATCCAAAAAACATTTGGGGCTCAGATGACGTTCAAGTCGGTGCGGTCTTTGATTTGCAAGAAAAAGCGCCTGAAGCGTACACGCTGTATTCAAATATGGCATTTACGCTTGATGAAATTGAAGAATGGCTTTTAAAAATGGAACAAGACGGAAAAACCCCAGCTGAACTTGCAAAAGAATGGGTCGATAACAACGAAGACCGTGTCAATGAGTGGCTTGAAAAATAGGCAAAAAACTTCCATTCTCTTAGTTTTCCGCTAGAGAATGGAAGTTTTCTAATTCCATGGCAGCAATTTTTTCTCAAGCCATTGCAGCGTGCGGTTAAACGTTAATCCAAGCAATGATAAAATTAACACGCCAACCATTAATTTCGATGTAATCATTAAGTTTCCATAATGAAGAACCATCGAGCCGATCCCTTGCTGCGCGGCGATCATTTCCGCTGCCACAAGCAAAAGAAGCGACGTTCCTGCTGCAAGCTTGAGCCCTGCAAAAATCATCGGCAAAGAACCGGGCAAAATCACTTTTCGAATCACATTCAAATGATTGGAGCCAAATGTCACCGCTGCTTTTATCAGCATTTCATCAACATTTTTCACACCTGAATACGTATTGATCACGACCGGAAAAAAGACGCCAAGCGCGATAATCGTCACTTTTGACAATTCGCCGATTCCAAGCCATAAAATAAACAGCGGCAATAAAGCAATTTTAGGAATAGGGTAAATCGAGTAAACAACCGGAGTTCCAATCGCATCCGCCCAGCGTGAAAAGCCAAGCAGCAAGCCGATGATAATGCCAAAAGACGCGCCAAGGACATAGCCGAGCACAATCCGATATAAACTGGCGAATAAATTGTCAATAATTTCGCCATTCACAAGCATGGCCCATCCATCGGTGACGATCGTGGTCGGAGCAGGCAAAAATAACGGCGAAACCCACCCCATTCGCGCTATGATTTCCCATACCGCCAGCAATCCAACGATGCCAAGAACCGATGCATAAGCCGGGACTTTTTGTTCCAGGAAGGCAACACGGTTCGTAATCATTCTCTTTTGCTGCTGCGCCACCGCTTATCCCTCCTTCAACGCTTCTTCAGCATCGTGGCGAATCAGCTGCCAAATCTCATCCGCATATTGTTCAAATTTTTCGCGATGCTCTTCGTTGTTTCTTCCGTTTTTCGGCAAATCAATGTCGATAATGCTTTTTATTTTGCCGGGATGGCGCGATAAGACGATGACGCGATCCGCCAAATAGACGGCTTCTTGAATGTTGTGCGTAACATAAAGCGTGCTTAATTTCGTTCGATTCCAAATCGTCAGCAGCTCTTCCTGCATAATCGTGCGCGTTTGTGCATCCAACGCTGAAAACGGCTCATCCATTAACAGCAAATGAGGTTCAATCGCCAGCGCCCTCGCAATGCCGGCGCGCTGCTTCATCCCGCCCGAAAGCTGTTTGGGATAGGCATTTTCAAAGCCGGTTAAACCGACCATATCGATGTAATATTGGCCTTTTTCTTTTTGTTCCGCTTTGCTCAGCTTGCGTTCTTGCAGCCCGTACACCACATTTTCATAAACGGTCCGCCATGGAAACAGAGCGATTTCCTGAAACACAATGCCCAAAGTTGGCGTTCTTTCTTCCAATCCTTCGCCTTCGAAATAAACCGAGCCCGTCGTAGGGGACAGGAGCCCCCCGACGATGTTCAGCAGCGTGGATTTTCCGCATCCGCTCGGGCCAACGAGAACGATGAATTCTTCATCAGAAATCGTGAAATTAATATTTTCTAAAGCTTTTACTTCCTTTTTTTTTGAATCAATGAACGTTTTGCTCACGTCCTCGATGACAACCTTCATGATGCCATCACTTCCCTAGTTCGTTAAGCGCTTCTTCAAGCAGCTCCGTGTTTACGATTTCACTTGCATCAATCGCCTCGTCAATTAGATTTTCTTTCGCATACCAATCGATTTGCGTCTGAATGTCAGAGGCCAACAGTTTTCCATCGCGATCCATGTAAGGAAGGCCTTTTTTAATCAACTCGGGATCCTGATCGGTATACTTCGCAATAATCTCGATCACTTCATCATAATTTTCGCCCGGCGCAATTTCATCGCCTTCTTTTACAAGCACTGCATCATAATAGTAATTTGTTGCGCGAATGTATGCTTTTAAGAAGCGTTTTGCAGCGTCTTCATTGTCAGCAAAAGCTTTCGAGAAGAAAATGCCTGATGTTTGATAGTCGATTTCATCGCCGATTTGCGCAATCACTTTTCCATAGCCTTCTTCCACCGCAACTGAAATGTTCGGCTCATTTAAAAGCACAGCGTCAACTTGCTTGCTTTCCAACGACTCCATTAAGCCGGGAATGCTGTTTAGCGGAACGAGTTCAACATCCTGAACGGACAGCCCATTTTCTTCAAGCACGCGGCCCGCCATATAATGATACGTTGACCCCGTCTGCGTAATTCCAATGCGCTTGCCCGCCAGCTGCTCAATGGTCTCAACATCAGAATCGTTTGGAACGAGAATCGCAGTCGATGAATACCCTTCTTGTTCTCTGCCCTTATCTGCAACGATCAGCAATTCTTCGCCGCCGGCAACCATGTTGTACAAGCTGGCTGTAATGCCTGTCGCACCGACGTCAACATCTCCGGACGCCGTAGCAACTGCAATTGGCTGCGCTGCTTCAAACCACACTTCTTTTGCATCAATGCCTTCTTCCTCAAAAAAGCCTTTTTCAATGGCAATAAACAACGGCGCTGAACTCGTCAGCTTCAACATGCCGATTTCGACTGAAACTTTTTCTTTCTCTTCATTGCCTGCTTCAGATCCTTCTTGACTTTTTTCGTTGTTGTTCCCTCCGCAAGCAGCAAGGAACAATGTTAAAACAAAAAGAGAAATGAAAACAATAAGTCCTTTTTTCTTCACGTTCGTTACCTCCGTCATTAATCAATTAGTCAATCAAAAGGGGCAGCACGCTTGATTGCCAAAACTTGAAATAAGCTAAAACAGCCATTTCCCAAGCCAAAACAGCCGCGGTTTCATGAAACTGCATGATTGAGGGCGTCAAAATTTTTCTAACTTCTTTTCAGCCATTCTCGACTATTTTGTCAGCAATGAAGAACCGGCAATTCCTGGATGCGTCATTTCAAAAGGATCAAGAATCTCATTCAGCTGCTCCGCCGTAAGAAGCTTGTATTCAATGCAAAGCTCGCGAACGGAGCGTCCAGATTCCAGCGCTTCTTTTGCAACTTTCGTTGCCGCTTCATAGCCGATATGCGGATTTAACGCCGTAACGATGCCAATGCTTTTTTCAACGTAATTCTTGCATGCTTCTTCGTTTGCAGCAATTCCCTCAATGCAATATTTGCTGAACGAGCGAAACACATTTGTCATGATGCTAATGGATTGATGAAGATTATATACAAGGACCGGTTCCATCACATTCAGTTCAAATTGACCGGCTTCGGAAGCAAGGCTGATTGTTTGATCATTGCCAATCACTTGAAAGGCGACTTGATTGACGACTTCAGCCATCACCGGATTCACTTTTCCAGGCATGATGGATGAGCCGGGCTGGCGGGCAGGCAATTGAATTTCACCAAAGCCCGTTCGCGGTCCAGACGCCATCAAACGAAGATCGTTTGCAGCTTTCGACATGTTCACCATGCAAATTTTTAAGGCTGCCGACACCTCGGTATACGCGTCCGTATTTTGCGTGGCATCGACGAGATGTTCAGCGTTTTTCAGCGGATGTCCGCTTAAATCGCGCAGCAATTCAACAACTCGCTCAATGTATTTGGGTTCAGCGTTTAATCCTGTTCCAACTGCAGTTGCGCCCATATTCACTTCATACAAGTTTTCACGGGTTTGCGCCACTCTTTTGATGTCTCGAGCCAACACGCGCGCATACGCTTCAAATTCCTGGCCTAATCGGATGGGAACCGCATCTTGCAAATGCGTTCTGCCCATTTTAATAATACCATCAAATTCTTTCGCTTTCTTCTCGAATGTCTGTTTCAGCTCTTCCATCGCTTTGAGCAAGCGTTCAATCAGCGTCAGCGTGGAAATATGAATGGCAGTCGGAAACGCGTCATTTGTCGATTGCGCCATATTGACATGCGTGTTCGGGCTTAGCGTTTGATAGTCGCCTTTTTCAGCGCCAAGCAGCTCCAATGCACGGTTCGCAATCACTTCGTTCGCATTCATATTGATTGACGTTCCAGCTCCGCCCTGAATCGGATCAACGATAAACTGATCATGCCATCGGCCATTGATAATTTCTTCAGCTGCTTTCACGATCGCTTTGCTGCGCTTTTCGTCAAGCTGTCCGATTTCAAAATTTGCGATCGCCGCTGCCTTTTTCACAATCGCAAAAGCGCGAATCAGCTCTTCATTCAACTTGTGTCCGGTAATCGGAAAGTTTTCAACAGCTCTCAATGTTTGAATCCCATAATAGGCGTCAGCAGGGACTTCTTTTGAGCCAATGAGATCGGATTCAATTCGTACAGACTTTTTTTCCATTTTTTTCTCTCCTCTTTTTTAGCATTTACTCCGCTATCCAGAAACCCATTCAAAGAGGCACCTGTCAATTTCTTATATCTTTTAAAATTACATGATTCCAAAAAAAATAGCAATCAATTTTTTACATTATTAAAAAAACGTTCACAACAAGCCAGGCGCTTTTCCATATAAAGCCATCGTATCAATCAAAAATCAAATCAAGTAAAAAAGAGGGCCTCCTCAATAGGCTGCCCTCCTGTCCGATGATTCGTCTAGCAACAGCGCTGCAAGTTCAATGGGGGAAACCGGTTTTCCATTTTTATAAACCCGCATGTTTCCGCCTGAAATTTCATCGATGAGTGCAATTTGTTTGCCGGCGCCGACTCGGCCGAATTCAAATTTAATGTCATACAGTTCTAGGCCTTTTTTTGCAAGTTCATGTTTGACGATGTCTGCGATCTGAACGGTTAACGTTTTAATTTCCGCATACTCTTCATGTGAAAGAATGCCAAGCATGGCAAGGGCGTCCTCACTGATTGGGGGGTCCCCCCGCTCATCGTCTTTCAACGTCACTTCAACAAATGCATCCAGCGCTTGACCTGCTTTCACATATTTTCCATAGCGGCGCAAAAAACTGCCGACCGCCCGGTAACGGCAAATCACTTCAATCCCTTCTCCAAACATATCGGCCGGCTGCACAATCATCGCTGCATTGTCTACATCAGCATTGACATAATGCGTTGGAATGCCGCGTTCATTCAGAAGCTCAAAAAAATATTTCGTCAATCGAAGGCCGGCGCGGCCTGCACCTTTCATCGACAGCCCAACCGCATTCGCTCCTGGATCGAAGACACCGTCTCGACCGGTCATGTCATCTTTAAATTTCAGCAGTAAATTCCCATTTTTCAGTGCATATACATCTTTCGTTTTCCCTGAATATTTCAATTCCATCGGTGCACATTCCTCTCCGCAGCATTTGCTTCCACTCCATTATGCCTGACCCATTTTGTCAAAAGCAAGCGCCATTTTTATGTCGGAACATTGATTAATAAAACGAAGAGCACCGGGAATGAAAAAGAAAGCAGAACCAGCACAAAACCCGCCAGTTTATTTCCATCTTCCCACACTTGGCGTCCATATTTAAACGTGTCATACATCAAATAGCCCGCTAAAGCCAAATAAAAGATTTTCACGATTCATGCCCGCCTTTCGGCTTTCGCAATTTTGCCGGCTTGGTCTGCTCTCCAAAATTGGCAATTTCCACCTCGTATTGAACAGAAACTTTTGCGTTTTTATACTTTTCACTCCAATTGAATGCTTCGTATTCTTTCAGGGTGCGAAAGTGGCGCCGTGCATTTAAATACCATAAAAACGGTTCAGATTGATACTCTTCTTGCGTCTTTTTTATCATCTCCATCGTTCTTTTCTCCAATTGTTTTTGAATTGATTTTTTTAAACGCGTTTGATTTTTTAGATTCGTTGAATAGTCGGTTAAACTTAAATCAGAAACCATTTGCAAGCGAACCGGTATCGTTACATCAATTTCAATCGGGTTTTTTTTAAGATTCAGTTTGATGTCGGGATCATACGCTTCAATAATTCGAGCCGATATTTCAAATTTTTCATTTAACGGATCAGTAAACGTTTCCATTGCATTTCGCACAAACGACTGTTCTCTTAAGAACAATGCCGTTCTCGTTTCACGTCCATTAAGCGTCCCGATCATTTTCCCATAGCGAAATACGGCTGAACCGATGATTTGAACCGGATCGCCGCCTTCTTGCGGCAGCTCTCCCGCCAAATATCCTTTTCTCGGCTGTTGGGCGTTGTTTTTTTCTGCTGTGGCATATGCAGCTAAAAACAACTCCCCGCCAAGCCTCTGAAAATACCGGTTTAAGTTCGAATCGGGCACATAGCCGATTTCTCGCCAGCGTTCGCGCATAAATTGAAAATATTTATGCGGACGCGTTTCCAATCGCGGTTTGTTTGCATGAATAAAATCTTTGGCCTCTTCTTTGCTGACAATGAAACTCATCGCATGCCGCACTTCTGGATCAATGATTAACGATGCAATCAGTTGATGGTGCTGGTCAGAGCGCGCTAATTTCTCGCTGACAATGAGCGTAGCTAAATGCCGAAAACTTATCTTGCGCGTGACAATGGCGTGCACCTGCTCTTTTGCAATGGCGACGTCGCTGGCAACGAGAGTTACGATGTCACTCGGCGGCTCGTCTGCTTCATCTCCACGCGCAGAAGAGCCCACTTGCGGATTCGCAATTTGAAACGTCACTTTTACGGCATTTTCATCTTCTTCATGTTGATCCAACCCCATCACAACAACGTAGGCCTGCTCTTCCAATTCTGCTTTATCCCAACAGCCTGACAGCAAAAATAGCGAAGAGACGGTGAATGCATAAACAAGCCTTTTCATTGCCGCTTCCATCCTTTCCACTTGTCAAGCACCCATAACAAAATCACGAGGCAAAAAGCAAACCACGATTTGAACGCGATGTATGCCTTTCTATATTCCGTCAGCTGAAAGACATTTTCAGGAAACAGAGAGAGGAAAAAAATAATCCCTGCCAGCGGAATCAACAATCGCGCATTTTCTTTCAAGCGCAGCAAACGCGCAAACAAAAAAACCAAAAGAATTAAATAAATCGCAAAATGAATCGCCGTCACTATCGACCAAAATCCTAAAAAAAGCCCTTCCGCATGTGAAATAATTGGACCGATCGTAACAAACCTTGTCAATTGCTGATACGGAAAATTAATGTTCGCAACACCCGGAAAATCAAAAACCAATACAAGCAAAACTAGAAACACTGCAAGTTGAATGCATGAAAAAACGATCCCAATCGAAAAGCTGCTTCGAAAATCTCTCTCCTTCTGCAAAAATGGGTACAATGCCGACAGCAAAATCACTTCGCTAATAATTGCGCTATGCTTCACGCTTTCTCGCAACACTGCCGCGAGTCCGGGGCCTTCAATTGGAAAAAAAAATCCCCAATTGATTTGCCGCCACGTAAATGCGATAAGCACAATCATTAATGCAAAAAACGTCGGCAAAATAAGCCAGCTTATTCGTCCAATCGTTTCCAAGCCAAGATAAGCAATATACAAACTGGCAGCAACAATCACAAACACTAATATTGCGACAGGCGTTTTTGTGAAAAACAGCGTGCTGATAATTTCAGCATGGCTCCGATAATTGACAGTCACACTGCCGAAAAACAGAACAAAAAGCAATAAGATTAAAATCGATCCAACATGATTTCCTGTTAATTTAAAAATCAATTCAAGAAAACCCGTTTGATGTTTTTTTAAAAGCGACAGCAGCATGAGAAAAGGAACGAGCAAAAACACCAGTGAAAAAAGCGGCATCATCCAAGCAGCATTTTTCCCCGCTTCATACAAAAGTTCTGGTGTCCCGTCTTTAAACTTTATCCCAATCATAAAAATGATCATCGCAAAAAATTCCTTTGCCCCGATTTTCCCATCGTTTAACTTAATCATTTGTTTCGTTCCTTCCGATTTTTCATCCTTTGCTTATCTTTCGGGAAAAGATGAAAGGGACGCAGCGATTGTTTTTGGACTGGCGGCCGCGTATACAGATCGTTTGATGATGGAAGAGAAGGCGCCAACGGTGCAAAGAACGGCACTCCAAACGAAGAATAAGAAGCTGCGTAGGCTAAAAAAACGATAAACGCCAAAGACAAGCCCAAAAAGCCCATTGCTGCTGCCGAGATTAAAAAAATAAACCGTGTGATTCGAACTGCAATATTAAAGCCGATATCAGGAATCGCAAACGATGCCAAGCCTGTAATCGAGACGACGATGACAAGAATCGGGCTGACAATGTTTGCTTCAACCGCCGCTTGGCCTAAAATAATCGTACCGACGATTCCAATGGTCGGTCCAATCACCGTTGGGATGCGAATGCCGGCTTCCCGCAAAATTTCAAGTGTAATTTCCATAAATAACAATTCCCAAAAGGCGGGAATAGGGATGCGTTCGCGTGAAGCCGCAATCGCCAGCATTAAATCGGTTGGAAACATTTCCGGATGAAAAGTCGTCACAGCCAAATAAACAGATGGAACCAGCAGCGTAATGACAAGCGCAATCAAGCGAATCACACGCGTAAAATTCCCAGATGCCCATCGCAAATATTGATCTTCGGCTGTATGAATCAACGACCAAAAAGTAATCGGAACAATTAAAGCCAGCGGCGAACCTTCCATTAACAAAACGACATGGCCTTCCCGCAAAAAAGAAACAGTTCGATCGGGCCGTTCGGTCGTTAGTGTTGACGGAATGAGCGAATACGGACGCTTTTCAATCAAATGCTCCAAAATCGTCAAATCGATCACGACGTCAATCTCAATTTGATTGACTCTTTGCTTTACTTGCTTCACTAAGCCGTCATCAGCAACGTCTTTAATATACATCACGGTCACTTGCTGGGGTTCGCGATCTCCAACTGTCAGCAATTCACTGATCAAATTTGGATCTTTAATTCGTTTCCGAATCAGCGAACAATTGGTTGACATTGACTCATTGAACGATTCTTTTGGCCCTTTAATAACAAATTCAGTAGACGGCTCTGTAATTTGGCGGTCTTTAAACGCATCAGTGACAACGGAAATTGCTGCACGTTCATCTTCAATAAAAATCACTGTATTTCCGTTGATCAATTCATTCACAGCCGCGTCAAATGTCGTAATTTTTTTGCAAATGCTCGAAGTTAAGATTTCTTCAATTAAAAAATCGATGATATCGTCATCATCCATCGTTTGAACGGGCTCGCTGAGAAAAGGAGTCAAAATTCGAGATTCAATGGTTTTTATTTCTGCAGCCCCTTCCACAAAAAAAACAACCGCTTCACGCTTTAGAAAAGAAAGGTACACGCTGCGAATATACAAAGCTTTGCTTTGCGGATAATGGAAAATATTTTTTAATTTATCAACGTTGTACAATAAATGACCCGTTAATGTAGTATTCATAAGCAACCTCACACTTGTCATCTTATTTCTATTCTTTTCCATCGCTGCAAAAAATTATGTACGGCTGCTTTTAAATAAATGTTGACTTTTCAGCCGGAGATTGGCATAATAGCATCAACAATTAAATCAGCACGCACCTTTAATTAAGTCCAGTGAGGCTTAAAAGGGTTCAGGCAGCGCAAAGTAACATCGCTTCATTTGCGCATAAATTTGCATGCCGCCTTGTCCTCGTATGGACAAGGTGTTTTTATTTGCAAAAAATCAAAGGGTTGGAGGGAGAATTTTTTGAAACAGAGGGAAATTCAAGTCGATGAGCGGCTGCCATTTTTGCAAAGCTTGCCATTAAGCTTGCAGCATTTATTTGCAATGTTTGGATCTACAGTTTTAGTGCCCATTTTATTCGGCGTCGATCCAGCAATGATTTTGCTTATGAACGGATTCGGCACTCTGTTGTACTTGCTGATTACAAAAGGACAAATTCCAGCCTACTTGGGATCGAGCTTCGCTTTCATTTCACCTGTCTTTGCTGTCCTCGATAAATATAACGGCGTGGAAGGGTACAGCTATGCACTCGGCGGTTTTCTGGCTGTAGGACTCGTACTCGTCGCTGTAGCGCTCATTGTAAAAGTTGCAGGCACCGGCTGGATCGATGTGTTGTTTCCGCCCGCTGCGATGGGAGCAATTGTTGCCGTCATTGGCCTTGAACTGGTGCCTGTCGCCGCAGAAATGGCGGGTTTAATCAAGCCTGCGGATGCCCAGGAGTGGGCGATGGATCCGAAAGCTGCAACCGTATCGCTGCTCACATTGCTGCTGACGATCATTTTTTGGGTCACATTGCGCGGTTTCTTAAAAATTATTCCCATTTTGCTTGGCATCATTTCCGGATACGTCATTGCTTCTTTTTTTGGAATTCTTGAATTGGATCATGTGCAAGAAGCTGCATGGTTTTCAATGCCAACGTTTTACGGCATTCAATTTAATTGGTCTGATATTTTAATTATTTTGCCGGCAGCGCTTGTGCTCATTCCTGAACATATCGGACACCTCGTCGTCACCGGCAATATCGTTAAAAAAGATTTAATGAAAAAACCCGGATTGGATCGCTCATTATTAGGAAACGGCCTTTCCACAATGATTTCTAGCTTTGCCGGTTCAACGCCAAATACAACATATGGCGAAAACATTGGCGTTCTTGCAATTACGCGCGTCTATTCCACATGGGTCATTGGAATTGCCGCAGTCATTGCCATGCTGCTTTCGTTCTTCGGAAAACTTGCAGCGCTGATTTCTTCAATTCCAACGCCTGTGATGGGCGGCATTTCACTTCTTTTGTTCGGGATTATCGCCGCCAGCGGCATTCGCATGCTTGTTGAATCGAATATCGACTACAGCAAAGCCCAAAATTTAATCCTCACGTGCGTCGTGCTCGTCATCGGAATCAGCGGCGCAGCGGTAAACATCGGAACCGTACAATTAAAAGGAATGGGGCTCGCAACCATCATTGCAATTTTATTAAGCTTATTCTTTAAATTGCTTGAAGTGCTGAAGCTTTCCAATGAATAAATCCCATAAAAAAAGACGCTCGGCTGCAAAACACAGCTTTGCGTCTTTCTTTTGCGATGTTGATTATGCGGACATTCCTCTATCGATGGATTGCAGGCGGCGGTTGTTTGTTGCAATTGCATAAATGAGAAATGCCCAGATGA
>CALKAO010000012.1 GCA_937983115.1 uncultured Caryophanales bacterium | reverse complement strand
TTTCATCCCCCAACAGACACAGAATTTAATCATTTAATTTCCGAGCCTCTATAGAATAATTATTTTTTAACACTTATTCTATTTCATTAATTAGAATAATTATAAATTGACATGATTTTTATACGTAGCTTATAATGGTTATTGAATCGGTCGAAGGAGTGGGCTGTGATGGAAGCGAGAATCGATCGAATAAAAAAACAATTGCATTCAAAGAGCTATAAACTAACACCTCAGCGCGAGGCGACCGTACGCGTTCTCTTAGAACATGAAGAAGATCACTTAAGCGCAGAAGACATTTATCTTCTTGTAAAAGAAAAAGCGCCGGAAATTGGATTGGCAACTGTATATCGAACGCTGGACTTGCTTACTGAATTGAAAGTGGTCGATAAAATAAATTTTGGCGACGGCGTTTCCAGATATGATCTTCGAACCGAAGGCGCCGATCATTTTCATCATCACCTCGTTTGCATTGAATGTGGCGCAGTCGATGAAATTCAAGAAGATCTGTTGGGAGATGTTGAAGAAATTGTCGAACGCGACTGGAACTTTAAAATTAAAGATCATCGCTTAACGTTTCACGGCATTTGCCATCGCTGCCAAAATGATCAAAATTAGCGCAACCTTTCTGATCAGCAGGAAGGTTTTTTAATTTTAACCGTAGTCTGATAATTCATAATCTTGTTGACTATCAGAATTGAATGCGCTACCATGGAGCTTAAATAATATTCACTCAATGTGAAAGGGGGAGCCTAATGAAAGAAAAATGGCATAAATTTTGGCCAAAAGGCATGCCGACATCCATTGATTATCCTGTATTGCCTGTAGGAGAAATCATTAGAGGGAGTGCAAATCGATTTGGCGAACACACCGCAATCATCTATAAAGAAAAGCGGTTTTCATACAGGGAACTGTATGAAGATGCATTGCGATTTGCAAATTCCTTGCATAACAACGGATTTGGCAAAGGGGATGTCATTGCCATTCATATGCCGAATTGCCCTCAGTATGTCGTCGCTTATTACGGCATTTTATTATGCGGGGCGACATTTTCTCCAGCAAATCCACTTCTCCCGCCCAAAGATCTCGCCTATCAATTAAACGACTGCGGAGCAAAAGCTGTCGTCACATGGGATTTAGCTGCACCTGTCATCCAAGCCGTTTACAAAAACACTTCGCTTCGGCTCGCAATTGTCACCGGAGATAAAGAAGTTCTTGAAGATCAAGCTGTTGACACGTCAAAATTTGTAAACCATTGGATCAGTTTCCGCGAATTCGTTATGAAAGGCGAAGCGAAAGAATTAAATGTTGACATTGACCCGAAAAAAGACCTGGCGCATTTGGCATATACAGGCGGAACGACAGGCCCATCAAAAGGAGTGATGCTGCCTCACTACAATGTTGTAACCAATACGATTCAATTTAATTGCTGGGGGAATGCCCATTTGCCTAGAGCAACGGATGATGGGCTTATTGTCGAACCCGTTGATGAAAAATTGACTGGCGGCGTTGAGGAATTCCTTTCCAAAACCGGAGAAGACAGTCTCGTAAACCTAACGCCGTGGTTTCATGCTATGGGAACCGTTGGATATTTAAACAATCCGTTTCTCGGCGGCGCAACCCTCATCCTTCACCAACGCTTTGATCCCGGTTTATATTTGCAGGATGCTGAAAAATATCAAGTGACCAATATCGGCGGAGCTCCTCCCATATTCGTTGCTTTAGTTCGCCATCCAGATTTCATGAAAAGAGATTTGTCATCTGTGAAGAAAATCAATTCAGGCGCTGCGCCTTTGCCTGTCGAATTAATCAATGTCCTGCAAAAAAGATTTCCAAATGCGATAATCAATGAAGCTTATGGATTAACAGAAGTAACGATGGGAGCAGTCGCAAATCCAAGCTTTAAATCCGGTACGAGAAAAGTTGGGACAGTCGGCATTCCTGTCTTTGACACAGAAGTAAAAATTTGTCCACTTGACGGCAGCGACGAACCATTGCCTCCAGGCGCTGAAGGTGAAATCTGCATCAGAGGCCCGCAAGTCATGTCAGGCTATTACAACAAACCTGAAGAAACCGCAGCCGTTCTTCAAAATGGATGGCTTCGAACAGGGGATATCGGCATTATGGATGAAGACGGTTTCCTTTCGATCGTTGATCGGAAAAAAGATATGCTCATCTATAAAGGGTACAACGTCTATCCTCGCGAACTTGAGGAACTGCTGTTTACACATCCTGCAGTTGCAAATGCCGCGGTCATCGGCAAGCCTGACCCCGAAACCGGTGAAATTCCGAAAGCTTTTGTAACACTGAAACAAAATAAAACGATTTCTGAAGAAGAGCTGATGAATTTCGTAAATAAACAAGTGACGCCGTATAAAAAAATTCGAGAATTGGAGTTTATCGATGAAATCCCTGTCAGTGCGGCAGGAAAAGTATTAAAACGCGTCTTGCGCGAACGTGAAACCGCCAAACAAAAACAATAGGCAAAACAGTTAAATGGGAGGAATCTCGTGGGCATGATCGAAACCGAACAACATCAAATGTTTCGGCAGTCATTAAGAAGATTTTATGATAAAGAAGTCAAACCTTATTACGAAGATTGGGAAAAAGAAATGAACGTGCCGCGTTCCATTTGGAAAAAATATGGATCACAAGGATTTCTCTGTCCATGGATACCGGAAAAGTACGGAGGTTCAGGTTTAGGTTTTGAATATTCAGTTATCGCAATTGAAGAAATGGCGCGTGCAGATGTCGGCATTCCGTTTGGACTGCATTCGGACGTTGTCGTGCCATATATCCATTTAATCGGAAATGAGGAGCAAAAACAAAAATGGCTGCCCGGCTGTGCATCGGGGGATATTTTAACTGCCATCGCTATGACGGAGCCAGGGACGGGCTCAGATTTGGCAGCCATTCAAACAACCGCTGTAAAAGATGGGGAAGACTACATTATCAACGGGCAAAAAGTATTTATTACGAACGGATTAAACGCTGATTTAATCATTGTTGCTTGCAAAACAGGCAACGACGAGAAACGGCACCGGAACATCAGTTTAATTGTCGTTGAAGATGGAACGCCTGGTTTTGAAAAATCGCCGCCGCTGAAAAAAATGGGCCGCCACCTCGACGGAACGGTAGAATTGTTTTTTGAAGATTGCCGTGTTCCGCAAAAAAACCTGCTCGGCGAAGAAGGAAAAGGCTTTTACTATCTTATGCAAAACTTGCAGCAAGAACGAATTGTCGCTGCTTTAGGCTCTTTGCTGGCAGCAGAAAAAATGTTTAACGAAGGCCTCGCCTATGCAAAAGAACGAACCGCATTCGGAAAAAAAATCGGCTCTTTTCAAGCAAACAGTTTTAAACTTGCTGAAATGGCGACAGAAATTGAAATTGCGCGCACATTTATTGAACGTTTAATTGACGATCACATTAAAGGAAGGCAAATATCTGTTTCAAAAGTTTCCATGGCGAAATGGTGGACTTCCGAAATGGCAAATCGCGTCGCGTATCATTCTTTGCAGCTCTTTGGCGGCTACGGCTATATGGATGAATACCCGATCTCAAAACATTATCGCAATGTCCGGGTTGACACCATTTTTGCCGGATCAACAGAAATTATGAAAACGATTATTGCGAAAGAACTCGGCTTATAAATCAAATGGAAAACTGGTTTATTTGCAAACCAGTTTTTTTGCTCCATGCATTCACGGATTTCAATGTCATGAAAAACATGATGATGCCTTTGTGCGCACAAATCATGCATGTACAAATCAATTTCATCAATTTGAATGCCGCATTCAACACGGTTGAAGCACTTTGCTTGATGAAAATTTCATTTGAATGAAAGAATCCAGTAAGGTATTGTTATGGTATACAGGTATATTTTTCCGCTTTTTTGCCATATCTTTTTACTAGCAGGCTTTCTTGGACTGGAGTGAAAAGATATGAAATACTTGCGAATTTTACTGCATACTATAAAAATTTTTATTGTCTTTACATTGTGCATGCTCTTTTTTTATTTTGGATTAGTCTGGATAAATGAAGAATATCAAAACTATAACCGCTACCATCAGCCTGAAGGAAAAGCGATAAAAGTCAATTCGCCAAACGAAATCCATGAAACGCCCTCAACTGTAATAGACCGCGTCAAACTCTTTTTTAAATTGGCAGAATAAGAAGGGGACTGAAATGGACGATCTTGTTCAAGATTTTGTTCATTATTTAATGATCGAAAAAAAACTGGCAAATAATACGATAACGGCTTACAAACAAGATTTGAACGCCTACTTAAACTATTTAAACGCTGAACATTCGCTTCAATCGATTCAACAAGTTAAACGCTCGCACATCATAGCCTATTTAGCGCATATGCAAAAGCAAAATAAAGCGGTAACTTCGATTGCCCGCACCGTATCTTCGATTAAAGCTTTCCATCACTTTTTATATCGCGATGAACGGATCGACCGCGATGTGACCGTACATCTTGAATCGCCAAAACGAAAAAGAAGGCTTCCGAGAGTGCTTTCACAGTCTGAAGTCGAACGATTGTTGGCGCAGCCTGATGAAAGCAGCCCTTTTGGAATTCGCAACAAAGCGATGTTAGAGTTATTGTACGCAACCGGAATTCGAGTCTCCGAATTGACCCAATTAAATTTGAATGATCTTCATTTATCGAGCGGCTTTTTAAAAACGATAGGAAAAGGGAATAAAGAGCGGTTAATTCCAATCGGTTCGCTGGCAGCGCTAGCGATCAATCGATATCTCGAAGAAGGGCGCCCCAAAATCGCAAAAAATAAACAAGAACAAGCCTTATTTTTAAACCGGCTCGGCGGCAGACTGACAAGACAGGGCTTTTGGAAAATTATGAAACAGCTGGCGAAAGAAGCAAACATTAAAAAAGATTTGACGCCGCATACACTGCGGCATTCATTTGCAACACATCTCTTGGAAAATGGCGCCGACCTCCGTTCTGTTCAAGAAATGTTAGGGCATGCCGATATATCAACGACGCAAATTTATACACACGTCACCAACAAACGCTTAAAAGACATTTACAAGCAATATCATCCTCGCGCTTAAATCAAAAAATGGTGTAGGTGGTGCTTCTGTGATCGAAAGCGGCTTTCAAAGAGTGGTTTTAATTGTACTTGATTCAGTGGGAATAGGAGAAGCTCCAGACGCGGAGCGATTTGGCGATTCAGGCGCAGATACACTTGGCCATATTGCGGAGCATGTAAATGGGCTTCATCTGCCGAACATGGGCAAACTTGGCTTGAGCAATATTAAACGGATAAAAGGCATTCACAGAGAAAAACGGCCGCGCGCGCACTATGGAAAAATGGCAGAGGCATCAAACAGCAAAGATACGTTAACCGGGCATTGGGAATTAATGGGGGTCATCGTTGAAGAAAAATTTCAAACCTTTCCTAACGGATTTGACAGCGCTTTAATTGAAAAGCTTGAATCAGCGTCTGGACGTAAAGTGATTGGCAACAAGGCGGCTTCAGGCACAGAAATTATTCATGAACTCGGCGGCGAGCATATGCGGACAGGCGCTCTTATTGTGTACACATCAGCGGATTCCGTCCTGCAAATTGCGGCGCATGAAGAAATTGTTCCGCTTGATGAATTGTACCGCATTTGTAAAGCTGCTAGAGAACTGACAAAAGAGCGCGATTGCTTGATTGGCAGAGTGATTGCCAGGCCTTTCATCGGTTCAATCGGCCATTTTAAACGGACTGCAAACCGGCGTGACTTTTCATTAAAGCCATTTGAACGAACGGTGATGGATGAACTGAAAGATGCAAACTATGATGTGATTGCAATTGGAAAAATTTATGATATTTTTGATGGAGAAGGGATTACTGCTCATATGCATACGACATCCAATGATGATGGCATCGAAAAATTGTTAGTGAATTTAGATGATGAATTCACAGGGCTTGCTTTTATAAATTTAGTGGACTTTGACTCGCGTTACGGCCATCGGCGCGATCCGAAAGGATACGCAAACGCATTGGAAGCGTTTGATCGGCGCCTTCCTGAAATACTGAAAAAATTGCGGGATGATGATTTGCTGATCATTACCGCTGACCACGGAAACGATCCGACGTTTCACGGAACGGATCATACACGGGAATACGTGCCGCTGCTCGTCTATCACCATCGCATCGCGTGCGGCTGTTCGTTAGGCATTCGGCAAACATTTGCTGATGTCGGAGCGACAATCGCCCAAAACTTTCATGTGCCAGTTCCGAAACACGGACACAGTTTTCTGCAAGAAATATAAAAGGAGTATTCCAGTGGACAACCATGCAGCTGAAGCATCCAAATACATTCAATCTTTTTTGCAATCTGCACCTTCGGTTGGAATTGTTCTCGGATCCGGTTTAGGCGGATTCGTCAATGAACTGAATGAAGCTTCATGCTTGAAATATGCTGCAATTCCTCAATTTCCAGTTTCAACCGTTGCCGGCCATAAAGGCCGGCTGGTAATCGGGCGTTTTTTAAATGAAACAATCCTCATGCTTCAAGGCCGTTTCCATTTTTATGAAGGCTATTCCTTGCAAGAGGTTGTTTTTCCGATTCATGTATTGAAGCTTTTAGGCGTCAAACAAATTGTGCTGACAAATGCTGCCGGCGGAATCAACCGTTCGTTTTCACCGGGAGACTTCATGTTGATTGCCGATCATCTGCAGCTCATCAACGACAAACGAAAACGGCGCCGGCCAATTGAAGCCCCTTTTTTTCAACCGCAGCCCATTTACTCTAAAGACCTGATGAGAAAAACTGAAAAAGCTGCTGAACGGGCAAACATCGACTTGAAAAAAGGCGTCTATGCAGCTGTACCGGGTCCTTCCTATGAAACGCCAGCCGAAATTTTGATGCTTGAGAAACTCGGCGCAGATGCAGTTGGCATGTCAACAGCGCCTGAAGCGGAATTTGCCTATGAAATGGGTCTCGAAGTCGTTGGCATTTCTTGCATATCAAATATGGCTGCCGGCATTTTAAATGAACCTTTGAGCCATAAGGACGTCATTGCAACGGCAGCACGGACTGAACGATACTTTGCAGCGTTGATGAAAGAATTGCTAAAAGAATTGATTCACATGTAATTTGGATTAAAAGATGCTTGATGGAAAGGTGATGATTATGAGCGAACAGCTTCACCGCGTGCAGGAAGCTGCAGAATACATAAAAGAAAAAACGTCTCTTGCGCCTAAAATCGGCCTGATTCTCGGATCAGGATTAGGTGATTTCGTCAATGACATAAACCAGGAACGGTCGCTCGATTATTCCGATATTCCCCATTTCCCAAAAGCAACGGTTGAAGGGCACACCGGAAAGCTGGTCATCGGAAAATTGCAGCCTCACGATCTTGTCGCAATGCAGGGAAGATTCCACTATTACGAAGGCTATTCCATGCAAGATGTGACTTTTCCAATTCGTGTGTTCCATCAATTGGGAGTCAGAACCATTATCATAACCAATGCGTGCGGCGGTTTAAACCCATCATTTCAGCCTGGAGACTTAATGCTGATAACGGATCATATCAATCTGACAGGAGACAACCCATTAATTGGACCAAACGTAGAAGCTTTTGGCCCGCGCTTCCCGGATATGAGCCAAGCCTACATGCCTGATTTGCAGACACACGTGCTGCAAACGGCAAAAAAAATAAACATCCCTATTCAAAAGGGGGTTTACGCAGGGATAAGCGGCCCTTCTTACATGACGAAAGCCGAATTAAAAATGCTTCGCACCATAGGCGCTGATGCGGTTGGCATGTCAACCGTTCCCGAAGTGATTGTCGCAAACCATATGCAGATGAATGTGATTGGCATTTCATGCATTACCGATATGGCCATTGCCGAAGAGCTTGAACCATTAACCCATGAACAAGTGATTGAAGCGGCAAACAAAACAAAGCCTGTTTTTAAAAAGCTGATGAAAGAAATCATACAAACACTGAAATAAACGAAATCAGGGGGATGCTCATTTGTTTAGAATGGTTGATTTAATTCAAAAGAAACGAGATGGCGCCGAACATTCCAAAGAAGAAATTCAATTCATAATCAAAGGGTTTATGCAAGGCCGAATTCCGGATTATCAAATATCGGCATGGGCAATGGCTGTTTATTTCAACGGAATGTCGGAAAAAGAACTTGCTGATTTGACTAGCGCCCTCGTCACATCAGGAGAACAGCTCGATCTTTCTGAAATTAAAGGAATCAAAGTGGATAAGCACAGCACAGGAGGTGTCGGCGATACAACGACACTCGTTGCCGCGCCTTTGGCTGCAGCTCTCGGAGTGCCGGTTGCAAAAATGTCCGGACCGGGACTCGGGCATACCGGCGGAACCGTGGACAAACTCAACGCGATTCCAGGATTCAATACCGATTTATCAAAAACAGAATTTGTTTCGCTTGTAAATAAACAAAAGCTCGCAATTATCGGGCAGACAGCCGATCTCACCCCTGCAGATAAAAAATTGTATCAGCTGCGGGATGTTACCGCTACGGTTGACTCGATTCCACTGATTGCAAGTTCCATCATGAGCAAAAAAATCGCTGCAGGCGCTGATTGCATCGTCCTTGATGTAAAAGTCGGGTCCGGCGCATTTATGAAAAATGCAGCTGATGCCGAGAAATTAGCCTCCCTCATGGTAAACATCGGATTAAACCATCAAATAAAAACAATGGCCGTCATTTCAAACATGGATGAACCTCTCGGGCGCATGATCGGAAATGCTTTAGAAGTTAAAGAAGCGATCGCAACATTGAAAGGAAACGGCCCAAAAGATTTACAGGAATTATCCATCGTTCTTGCGAGCTACATGCTCTATTTGGCCAATCAAGCTTCTTCAATCCAACATGCGGAAGAAATGGCGCGCGAAACCCTGTATTCTGGCAAAGCGCTGGACACATTTAGAACATTTATCGCGTCGCAAGGCGGCGATGCAGCCGTCGTTGATAACCCTGATCAGCTGCCAAAAGCGCGAAATCAAATACCGGTTTTTGCCGATCGAAGCGGGTATGTTCAACAAATTTCAGCGCAAAAAATCGGCACGGCGGCGATGCTGCTTGGAGCCGGCCGGGCTACTAAAGAATCGGTGATCGACCCCGCTGCCGGCATCGAACTAAGAAAAAAAATCGGAGATTCGGTTGCAGAAGGCGAGCCGCTGGCGATCCTTCACAGCAGCGGCAGCATTCATGAAAACATCATCACTCAAGTCAAATCATCCTATGCCATCGCTTCACAAAAGCAAAAGCCAAAACAGCTCATTTACAGCATCATATTCGATTAACAAGCTGGACCCATAGTTTCGGGCCAGCTTTTTTGCACATATTTTTTGAAAAAAATCAAAAACTAATTTTAACTATCCAACAAGGGAGATTCGCTCAATTGAAACGCAAGTCAAATTTTGAACGATTGCTGAGAAGAATGAAAGGGACAAATAAAAAGCTAGAAAAAGAACAAGCTGCTTTGCCCCAGCCTGAATCTGCATTTTCAACCGATCTAAAAGAAAACGAAAAACAGCTAAAAAAAATACTTGGGACCAGCCAAGACGTTACATATACAAAATTTAAAATCAAATTGGAAAAAAGCAATCATCTTCTGGCGATGCTCGTCTGCATTGACGGAATCATCGATGAAGGCGCAAAACGCAACAATGTGCTGAAGCCATTAGTTGCAAAAACATTTGAAAAAAAGCCGGACGACAATTTGGAACAAATTCAAATGAGCTTGTCAACAAAAAAAATAATCACTGAAACCAACATTTCCAAAGCGATTGATCTTCTATTAAAATCACATGCGCTGTTATTAGTCGATGGATACCATACTGCGCTGCTCATTCACATTGAAGGGTTTGAAACGCGGTCCATTGAAGAGCCGGAAGCGGAGAAAGTGGTCAGCGGTTCGCGAGAAGGATTTATTGAATCAATCAATGTAAACTTATCATTGCTTCGCCGGCGAATTCCCCATCCCTCCTTGCGATTTGAAACGTTTGAAATCGGCGAGTTTACAAAAACGAAAGTCGTGCTCTGCTATGTCAAAGATATTGCCAAACAAGATGTCGTCGAAAGACTGAAATCCCGCCTGAGGCAAATTAAAATCGATGAAATTGAAAGTTCTGGCGACATAGAACAATTGATTGAAGATCATCCATTTTCAATTTTTTCCACGATTGGAAATACAGAACGGCCCGACAATGCTGCTGCACTCATGATGGAAGGAAGAATCATTATTTTAGTCGACGGGAATCCCGTGAGCTTATATGCGCCCTATTTTTTTGCTGAAAGTTTTAAAAATATTGAAGACTACAGTTCGCGTCCTTATTACAGTTCTTTTACGCGAATCATACGGATTTTTGCTTTTATCATCACGATCATTTTGCCATCGATGTATATCGCTGCCCTTAATTTTAATAAAGCGCTCATTCCATCATCTATGATTGTGCCCATCATTCAAGCGCGCGAGACGGTTCCATTTCCTCTCGCAATGGAAGTTCTTTTAATCATTTTAATGTTCGAAGTCGTCCGGGAAGCAGGGGTGCGCCTGCCGCAGCAGATTGGAACAGCAGTAAGCATCGTAGGACCATTGATTCTTGGAGATGTCTCCGTCTCTGCCGGCATCGTTGGAGCGCCGACGGTTGTGATCGTTTCATTATCGTATATTGCCGTCTTTGTCATAACGCCCATTGCAGATGCATGTGCATTGATTCGAGTCGGATTGTTTATTGTGACGAGCATTTTTGGCTCGTATGGACTTTTTGTTGCGTTATTGGGCTTGTTGACGCACATGGTTTCATTGACTTCGCTCGGAGTCCCATACATGTCGCCCATCGCGCCCTTTTATTTTCGTGATTGGAAAGACACAATTGTGCGGTTTCCGACTCGATCGGTTAATCATCGGCCAAAAAGCGTGCCGAACAAACGCCCATTAAAAGTAAAGTCGCTTCCGAATACAGGTGATGGGAAATGACAATCATGCGCAAACCTTTCGCATTTCTTTCAATGATTTTCCTTTTAACCGCTTGTTGGAGCAATCAAGAAATTG
This sequence comes from uncultured Caryophanales bacterium, assembly GCA_937983115.1. Classification (GTDB taxonomy): domain Bacteria; phylum Bacillota; class Bacilli; order Bacillales; family UBA6769; genus Pueribacillus. Next base: position 9,445 of record CALKAO010000012.1, on the reverse strand, counting down.
ATGATGAAGCGCTCGTGCATGGCGTTGGAATGGATAAAGCAGGCGATCAATATCGATTTAATGTCGAAATTGTCAAACCGGGATCCCAATTCGGACAATCAAGAACCGTAGAACAAAAAGGTGGAGAAAACATCATCCTAGACATTGAATCAGACTCATTATTGAATGGAGCGCGCGAATTAATTCGCAAAGCAAAAAGACGCCTCTATTTCGGGCATACCCGCGTTTGGATCGTTGGAGAGGAATTGGCGAAAGAAAATTCATTGCGACTGCTGGATCAAATCCGCCGCGATCAAATGAATCGAATCAATAGCTACGTCTTTATTTCAGAAGATGATCCAAGGGACATCTTAAGCACGCCGACGCTTTACGAAGAACTTTCTGCCGTTGAAATGGTCTCCGCTCTTGAACAGACAAAGTTTATCTCAGAATATACGCCGATGACAATCTATGAACTTTTTCGCAGAGCGGAAGGGCCAATAAAAAACGTCTACATTCCTATGATAAAAGTCGCTGAAGAACACGGACAAATGATTACCGAATTGGATGGAACCGCCGTCATTAAAAATGAAAAAATGGTGGGCAGATTAACGAAAGACGAATCGATTGGATTGACTTGGCTGTTAAATCAAGTAAAAGGCGGAAGCATAACCGTCAAACTCGATAACGATGAAGAACGGGTCGCGCTGGAAATTTCAAAAACAAAGACAAAAATTAAACCCCATTTGCAAGGTAAAGACTTGGATGTCGGCATCGATGTCAGGATCGAAGGAACGTTTGCCGATAACATCACTCCCTTTGAGCCAACAAGAGACTTTCTAAAACAAATTGAAGAAAAAATAGCCAAAAAGATAAAAAAAGATATACGGGATACATTGAATAAACTGCAGCATGATCTAAAAACGGATATTACTGAAATTGGCATAAAAACGTATCGCAATTACCCAAAAGCGTTTCGAAAAATCGAAAATGAATGGGATGACGTATTTGCAGATGCGGACATTTCAATCCGTGTGCAAATAAATATTTATCATCAAGGGTTGATCGATAAAAGCATAAAGCAAACAGACAAAAAACCAACCAATCTGCCATTTCCATTTTTTAAATAATCAGAGAGAAGGAGTGATAGCATGTTAACGAGATGGGAAATCTTATTTATTTGCGTCATGACCATCCCAATTATGGGACATGTTGTCATTCTTCCTCTTATGATTGATGTCGCTGGAAGAGATACATGGATTTCAGTTTTGCTCTCACTTCCAGCAGCCCTATTTTTTGCTTTTGCCATTTATAAATTAAGATTAGCCTACCCAAGACTTTCCGGAAAAGAAATCGCCGCCAAAGTTTTAGGAAAATGGATGGGAAAAGCATTCACCGCACTTTTTGTCATTTATTTTTTATTTTTAACCGTGTTATCGTTTGCAGCGTTAATTGATCACGTTCACATCATGTATTTGCCCGAAACTCCGCATGTGGCCCTCATTCTATGGTTTATGATCTTTTTTATTTATGCAGCTGTAAAAGGAATTAAACGCATTGCGCTAACCGCTGGAGTCCTTACCTTCATTGGGATGATAACGGGGCATACGGTGACCCTCATGGATTCGACCAAAAAAGATTGGGGCGAACTAACGCCAATTTTAGAATATGGCTGGAGTCCCGTCTTCTGGGGAGCGCTCGTGCTGATTAGCATTTGGGTTGAATTATTCATCATTCTATTTTCTCCGATTCAAAACATTAAAACAAAACGTACATTCCTGGTTTGGAGCATCGCGATCTTCATCGTTTCTTTAACCATGAATTCGACAACCACTGGCGTAATTATGATTTTTGGACTCGAACAGGCAGACAACTTTTTATACCCAGCTACTGAAATCGTAAGGATCATTGAACTTGGCTTTATCGACCGGTTTGATACGTATGCCATGATATTAATGACTTTGGGAACATATATCCGCTGCAGTCTTTTCTTTCGCTTTGTTTATGAACTTGGCGTCGAGCCGATCGATTCAAAATGGTTAAAGCGAATCGCAGGGGGCCTCTTCGTTTTAATTGTTTTTTTTGGAACCTTATTCATAGCAAAAGAGCATTACCGCCTCGAAGCAACGGTAAATTTCTATACGTATTTAATCGTGCTCTACCCAATTCCATTTCTATTGCTGATCCTTTCATGGATGAAGCGCAAAAAAGCAGATCGCATTCAAACTGAAAAGGTGGAATAAATGTGTTCACGACGATTCTAATCGCTTTTGCACCGTTTCTCTTAACTTCATTACTCATCCTTATCAGCTGGAGATGGCTTTTGAAACGGATATTTGTCTCCATGATGAAAATTTTGTTTAGTGACGACTACGAAGAAAATCTGTTTGCAATCGTACCCAATATCATCCGGATTGGAGCAGTCAAATTTTTAGAAAACCAACTGCGGGCGGAACATGGCCAGCTGCTATTCCGTTCCGTTGGCTCTTCAAAACAATGGCCGGACTTGGACAGCATTACCTTTCTTCCTGCACAGACAACGCCGTTTCCAATTGATAAAAATGAAAGCATTGATTTATCAACAACGATCAGCCCAAAAGCGAAAAAACCATTGCAGATTGAAATTCCCATTATGATCGGTGCGATGGCTTACGGCTTGGCGTTGAGCAAAGAAGCAAAAATCGCAATCGCTCAAGCTGCTGCCAAAGTAAAAACAGCCGTCAATTTAGGCGAAGGCGGACTTTTATCCGAAGAAAAAAAAGCGGCGTATAAATACATCCTGCAGTTTTCCAAAACCGAATGGGGCAAAGATGAATCTTTTATTCGCGACGCAGATATGATTGAAATCAAACTTGGACAAGGCGGATTGGCAGGCTTAGGCGATCGAATTCGCGCTTCAGAAATTCCAGACGAAGCCAAAAAAATCATGAAGCTGGAAAAAGATCAAGATGCGGTTATCCATGAACATTTTTTTGAAAATCAAACGCTTGAAGACTTAAAAGAAATCGTGACTTCCCTTCGAGAAACGACGAATGGCGTTCCAATCGGATTCAAAATCGCTGCAGGCGGAAACATCGAACAAGACATTGAGCGCTTAATTGAAATCGGCGCTGATTTTATTGCCATTGACGGGGGACAGGCCGGAACCCATGGCGCTCCGCCGATTTTGCAAGACGATTTTGGAATTCCTACACTCCATGCCATCGTCAGAGCTGCTGCTTATTTAAGAAAAAAGAAGCTGAACGAACAAATTAGTTTAATCGTCGCGGGAGGGCTGTTTGTCCCAGGCGACTTTTTAAAAGCGCTCGCTCTTGGCGCTGATGCGATATATATTGGTTCATCCATAATCTTTGCGATCAATCATCAACAATTATTAAAAACGCTGCCTTGGGAGCCGCCCTCGCAAATGATTTGGAGCACCGGTTCAAAGCAAGATGAATTCAGCGTCGAGCAAGGAACCGAATTCGGATACAATTATTTGCAATCATGCATTGAAGAAATGAAAACAGCAATGCGCGCTATGGGAAAAACCTCTTTAAAACAGCTGAACTCAGCAGATTTAGTTACATTTGATGAAACCATTGCGAAATATGCAAACATTGCTTATTCATTTACTGCCAAAAAATAGCCACAAACCATTCAGCCGGCTGAAAAAGCCGGTTTTCCTATTTTCCAAAAAATGAATAAACTGAAAAATATTGGAAATAATGAACGTATAAGTCGCTTAAAATGGAGGGGTTTTTTTGAAAAAAATAATTTTTGCTCTCATTATTTTCACTTTGACAGCATTTGGTTTTCCGCCAATAACTTTTGCAGAAAACATTGATTTGCATATTGAATCGCCTTCAGCCATTTTAATGGAACGGGACACTGGAAAAATTCTGTTTAACAAAAATAGCGACAAACCGCTTCCGCCTGCAAGCATGACAAAAATTATGACAATGATTCTAATCATGGAGGAACTGGATAAAGAATCAATCACCTTAACTGAAAAAGTTCGAGCCAGTGAAAGAGCTGCTTCCATGGGGGGATCGCAAATCTTTCTAGAAGAAGGCGAAGCAATGACCGTCGAGGAGCTTTTAAAAGCTGTTGCGATTGCTTCAGCCAATGACGCTTCCGTTGCGTTAGCCGAACATATAGCAGGCACAGAGGATGAATTCGTCAAACGAATGAATCAAAAAGCTAAAGAACTGGGGTTAAAAAATACTCATTTTTCCAATTCAACCGGTCTTCCCGCAAAAGACCACTACTCGTCAGCATATGACATGGCGATTATGGCTAAAGAATTGTTAAAACACGAAAAGATTACGAACTACACAAAAATTTATGAAGACTATTTAAGAGAAAATACAGACAAAAAGTTTTGGCTTGTCAATACGAATCGATTAGTGAAATTTTACGATGGAGTTGACGGATTAAAAACGGGCTATACAAATGAAGCGAAATATTGTTTAACGGCGACTGCAAAAAAAGACAGCATGCGGCTCATTTCAGTAGTGATGGGAGCGGAAAACCCAAAAGAACGCAATCGGGATATTACAAAAATGTTTGATTATGCCTTTAGCCAATATGAAATTGAAAAAAGATATGATCGCGGCGACGCGGTGAAAGAAATTGAAATCAGCAAAGGCGCAAAAATAAAAACAAAAGCGGTTACCGATGATGTCGTTTCCATTCTTCATGGCAAAGGTGAAAATCTGGAAAATGTCACAGAAAAAATCATACTCAAAAAACAATTGAAAGCGCCTGTTAAAAAGGGTGAACCAATCGGAACATTGATTCTGGAGAAAAACGGAGAAGTGTTATCCGAAACGGCATTGGTTTCAGCTGAAGAAATTGACAGAGCTTCCTGGTGGAAACTTTTTAAACGCACACTGCAGCAATTGACAATGAAATAATCGTTTTTCAAACAAAAAATTAATGCCGAAATGAATCGCATTTTCACTAGTTTTGTCACAGAGAAGGAATTTTATTTAAAAAATCGAAAGACTCACTAGACGATTGCACAAGGAGGAATCGAAAAGTGAGTCTGAACATCGATATGGAAACGAAACAGTCAGTATTGCTTGTTCGCTTGGAAGGCGAACTGGATCACCATACCGCCGAAACGCTGAAAAACAAAATTGAATCCGCACTGCTGGAACGCGACATACGGCATATTGTTTTAAACTTGAAAGAACTGTCATTTATGGATAGTTCCGGAATCGGCGTTATTTTAGGGCGATATAAACAGATCAAAGAAAAACAAGGTGAAATGATCGTTTGCTCCATTTCCCCACAAGTAAAACGCTTATTTGATATGAGCGGTTTATTTAAAGTGATTCGTTTAGAAGATAACGAAAAACATGCACTACAAACGTTGGGGGTGGCGTAAACGATGAACAAAATGAAACTGCAGTTTTCAGCGCTGAGCCAAAACGAATCGTTTGCAAGAGTGACTGTCGCAGCATTTATCACACAGTTGGATCCAACAATGGATGAAATGACCGAAATAAAAACGGTCGTATCTGAAGCCGTTACCAATGCAATTATCCATGGCTACGACAACAATCCAGATGGCGAAGTGTTTATTGAAGTCACGCTTGAAAATGATGATACCGTCCACATTGTAATCAAAGATGAAGGCATCGGAATAAAAAATCTTTCAGAAGCCAGACAGCCATTATTCACAACAAAACCCGAGCTCGAACGTTCAGGAATGGGATTTACAATTATGGAAAACTTTATGGATGTTGTTGAAATTGATTCGGAGGAAAACAAAGGAACAACAGTCAGGCTTACAAAATATTTATCAAAAAACAAAGCGTTATTTAATTAAGGAGTACGACTTATGGATGTCGATGTGAAAAAAGATTTTCAAGACTCGTACTTGTCTGACAGCGAAATCAAAGAACTTATAAAAAAAAGCCAAGCTGGCGACACTTCTGCTCGCGACATCATTGTGCAAAAAAATATGCGTCTCGTCTGGTCCGTTGTGCAGCGATTTTTAAACCGCGGCTATGAACCTGACGATCTCTTTCAAATCGGCTCAATCGGGCTTTTGAAATCCGTCGATAAATTTGATTTATCGTATGACGTTAAATTTTCCACTTATGCTGTGCCAATGATCATCGGTGAAATTCAACGGTTTATTCGCGATGACGGTACGGTCAAAGTCAGCCGCTCTTTAAAAGAGACAGGGAACAAAATCCGTCGGGCACGCGATGAACTGTCGAAAGAAAAAGGGCGCACGCCGACAGTGCATGAAATTGCAAATTATTTGGATATTTCGCCTGAGGAGGTCACGCTAGCGCAAGAAGCGTCGCGTTCTCCCGCTTCCATTCATGAAACAGTGTACGAAAATGACGGGGATCCGATAACGCTGCTTGACCAAATTGTCGACAATACAACAGACGGTAAATGGTTCGATAAAATCGCATTGCGAGAAGCAATTGATCATTTAGACGAACGCGAACAGCTCATCGTATATTTGCGCTACTATAAAGACCAGACGCAATCTGAAGTTGCGGAACGGCTGGGCATTTCACAAGTGCAAGTGTCAAGGCTGGAGAAAAAAATTTTATTGGAAATACGGAATCAGATGGGAGAATGATCTCATCTGATTTTTTTAAGCCATTCCCGATTTTTCCATTCTCTTTTTCGGCATATTTTTCCTTTGATGTTCTCATAATAAGAGACAGTGAAAGGATTGATATTTATGGATGGCTACACCATTTATGTAAAAATGAAACCCCAACTTGATGTTCAATTGTCCGATAATATATCAATTCAGGACACCGCTTTTCTCGCTGGTGATCGCAGCCTTTGTGAAAAGATTGGAAAATTAATGATCCATGAAGTTAAAGAAGCCGATAATAATGTGATCATTATAGATCTATTGGATGTCATTGATGCCATTTATCAATACAATCCAAAAATCAGCGTCGAATCCATTGGTCTGACACAAACGGTTGTTCGGGTGAAAGGACAAAAAAAAGACCGTTCTTACATCCTTTTTCTATTTGTTTGGCTCTTGCTTTTTTTCGGAAGCGGGCTTGCAATCATGTACTTTCATGAAGATGTCAGCATGCGCGAAGTCCATCAGCACATTTATTTTATGGTGACAGGAAATAAGATGGAATCGCCGCTGCTTCTCCAAATCCCGTATTCAATTGGATTGGGCATTGGAATGATTTTATTTTTTAATCATTTATTTAAGAAAAAATTTAATGAAGAACCAAGCCCTCTCGACATCGAAATGTTTAATTATGAACAAGATCTCGATCAATATTTAATTGTTCATGAAAGCAAAAAAGAGAGAGACGGCTAATGGGATTGACCATCATTTTCATTGTATTCGTCGGTCTCGCGAGCGGCTTGGCCGTTGGAAGCGGACTTGTCGCTTTTTTGACAATTTTAGGTGTTATCCCGAGGCTTGTTCATTTGACGAAAACGCGCAAAATGCTCCGTTTTTATGAATGGGCGGTCATTTTTGGAGCGGTACTGTTTGGCTGGCTCAGCCTGAGCGGCGATATCTTTCAGCTGCCGATGCTTTTTGTCACGATCATTGGATTATTCACCGGAATGTTTATTGGCTTGCTGGCCGCAGCGTTATTTGAAGTATTGAATGTCATTCCCATATTATCAAAACGAATCGGCTTTCATGACAAAGTGATTTTGCTTCTGATGGCCATTGCTTTTGGCAAAGTATTCGGTTCATTATTTCAGTGGATCATCTATTATGCATGAGGAGTGCATGTCAATGAAAGAAGTCAGTCGCCACCTTCAAGAAAATAGGCGCTACGTTGATGATAAAATCGGCGTCGGCATAAGCTATGATGTGGATTCAAGAACCTTTGCGTTTTTTGAAAAAAAAGTAATTCTTTATTTTGTAAATGGCTTAAGCGATACAGAAATTATCGTTGAACTGTTTTCTGCCGCAACGCAAACATTGGAAGATAAACAGTCGGTAGAAGACTATCTTCGAAATAAACTTCCGCATCAACAAATCAAAACGACGAAGAAGCTTGATGAAGCCATCGATCAATTGCTCAGCGGACTCATCATCATTTTTGTTGAAGAAGAAACGGAATGCTTCATTGTTGACGTTCGCAAGTATCCCGGAAGGCAGCCGGAAGAACCGGATACTGAAAAGGTCATCCGCGGGGCTCGTGACGGGTTTACCGAAAACATTATTGAAAATACGGCGCTAATCCGCAGAAGAATTCGCGATGAAAAGCTAAGAAATGAAATCGTTCAAATCGGCGAACGATCAAAAACGGATGTGTGCATCACTTATTTAAAAGATGTTGCCGACCCTGAACTCATTAAATACATTAAAAAAGAGCTGGACAACATTGCTACGGATGGCATTCCAATGGCCGATCGCGCCATTGTTGAATACATTACGCAGCAAAGCTGGAATCCATTTCCGCTCGCTCGATATACAGAACGTCCTGACGTCGCAGCCGTGCATTTGTTTGAAGGCCATGTCCTCATCATCGTTGATACTTCGCCTAGCGTGATCATTTTGCCGACCACTTATTTCCATCATTTGCAGCATGCAGAGGAGTATCGGGAAACGCCAACCGTCGGCGCTTATTTGCGCTGGATCCGAATGGGAGGAATACTCGCATCGATTTTGCTTTTGCCGCTATGGTACTTGTATATCATTGAACCGGACTTGCTGCCAAAAGCGATCGACTTTATCGGCCCCAATGAAAAATCAAACATTCCGATCATTTTGCAGCTGCTGATCGCTGAACTCGGAATCGATCTGCTGCGCATGGCGTCCATCCATACCCCGACACCATTAGCCACAGCGATGGGATTAATCGCTGCGGTGTTAATTGGCGAAATCGCCATTCAAGTCGGTCTGTTTGTATCTGAAGTCATTTTGTACGTCGCAATTGTTGCGATCGGAAATTATGCGACCCCCAGCTATGAATTAAGTGTAGCCAACAAACTCGTCCGCATTATGCTGCTGCTTCTTGTGCTTGCCTTTAAACTGCCTGGTTTCATTCTGGGAATCACAATCGTTATTTTATATTTAGTCAGTATAAACAATATAAATACACCATATTTATGGCCATTTATTCCTTTTCATCCAAAAGCATTTCTGCATATTCTCGTCCGAACCGCACAGCCATATTCTTCAGTTCGTCCGAGTATCGTGAACCCTCAAAACCAACAAAAACAATAGCCTAACAAATCGCAATGGATAACGCGCAGGCTCATTTTTCGCGTTTGAGCTATTTCATCAAATGATTGGCCTAAGCGAAAATGAATCTGCGTTAGTTTTTCTGAAAAAACTTAAACATAAAAACGAAGCCAACGAAATCAATTTTCCTTTTTCTCATAAAATAGGATCATCAAGCAGTTCTATCTTTTTTAAAAAAATGTGAGTTTTTAGACTTTTCTTTATTTTTGTTGACTTGTAGAGGAAAAATATGTAACCTAATTATAACAGCTGGCAGCTGGAGTTTTT
>CALKAO010000011.1 GCA_937983115.1 uncultured Caryophanales bacterium | reverse complement strand
AATCTCTTATAGGGGTGAATTACTGCTTCATGTATGATTGTGATATTCTGATAGAAGAATGTAAGTTTTCTTAGGAGCGATAAACATGAAAGCATCAAAAATTGAGAAAGATTTGCAGGCGCTGTTTTCCAAAGAATTGACGCATAACCGCCGCCGGCATGTTGTGTTTTGGTATGATGCGAATGGCGATTTTATAAACGAAATTGAAGAGCTTCACCTCGATAACGTGCGAATTTGGAAATTAACAGAGAACAATTTGTTTGCAACAAAATATGAACTTGAAACGGCCGATCCACATTCTCATTTCTTAATTTATGCAAAGATGCCGAGGCCGGCTCCGCGCGAAGATTGGCTGTATTTGCATTATAAAAATGGCATGGAGTATACGAATGATAAAGTGACGATGATCATGCGGGAAGCAGGGTTAGAAGACGATCGGCTGCGGCCTGTGTTTGAAAAATATGCGGTTTTTTTTCGACGGCAAACCCGAAAAGATGCATTTTTATCTTTTTCTGCGTCGATTGATTCCGAAGAAAAAGTTGATTTGGCCGTATTGGCGGCATTGGTCAAAAGCCCTTTTTTATCGTTGGATGAGTGTGTGCGTTCATTGTTAAAAGAGGAAGTGAAAGAAAAAAATCTTCTATGGGAAGAAGTTGAAAAGTTTGGCGATGCCATGGCGTTTTGGAAATTGATGGAACGCTATTACGGATATTCTCTTGAAGAGCGGACGCTTCCTTCATTATTCTTGTTTTTTATCGCGACGTATTTGGCTGATCAAGTTGGCAAAGAGCAATTGCCGGAGTCTTGGCAGCCTTACATATCAAGCCAGCCAATGAATGTGATTGTTTTCATGAATCAATGGATGAATCATGCGGCCGATCGGGATGTGTTCAACCAGCTTGCCGATCGGTTGGCTTCGGAGATAAACATTGAATCGCTGGTTCAGCAGCTTCAAATCGATTCAATCGTGCAAGCGGACGTCTTTCGTCAATTTGATGAAAAAGTCATTGCTTATTTGCAAGATCAGCTCGTTCATGACGTCAATCAATTTGCATATTATAAAGAAATGTTGATGGAGAGGCGCCGCCTGCATTGGTATGAAGAGTACCAAGCCGAATATGAAGCGATCGAAAACGCGCGATGGCTGCTGCAGTTCGTTCAGGAAAAGGACGGTTATTTATTGGAACAATCTGCTTATGATTTCTTTCAAACGTACGCTTCTGATTATTATCGCGCTGATTTGTTTTATCGCAAATTTTACACTGCATTTGACCGCACTGAACGAAAAGAGCGGCTGTTTCCGCTGCGGGAAAAAGTGGATAACGTATATTCCAACTGGTTTTTGAAGCAGTTGTCAGTCAAATGGACCGACCGGCAAGAAAAAGAACTGACGCCTAAGTGGATGCTCGATGGAATCGTGCAGCAAAATCAATTTTATAAAACGTACATTCAGCCGATTATAGCCGCAGGCGAACGGGTGTTTGTGATCGTTTCCGATGCGCTGAGGTATGAGGCAGCCAAAGAGCTGATGGATGTATTGAACAATGAACGGAAAGCATCGGCTGAATTGCAAGCGATGCAAGGGATGGTTCCTTCTTATACGGAATTGGGCATGGCGAGTTTGCTTCCCCACCATACGCTGGAATATCAAGATGGCCATGTCGTTGTCGACAATATTCGCGCTCAAGGCTTAGAAAATCGAATGGAGATTTTAAAGAAACATGTGAAAGATTCGGCTGCTTTTGCGTTTGAAGAATTGATGGCGAAAAATCGCAGCCAAATGAGAGAAGCGTTAGCCGGCAAAAAATTAATATATATTTATCACAATACGATTGATGCACGCGGAGATCATGCGGCGACGGAAGCCGGGGTGTTTGAAGCGGCCGAAGATGCGATTCGGCAGATCCGCCGCCTTGTGAATCAACTTGTAAACAATGTCAGCGCTTCGAATATTTTTATAACGGCAGACCATGGTTTTCTATATGAACGGCAAGCCTTGGAAGAATGGGACAAACTTCCGAAAAATGCCGATGAAGCCCTTCGCGTGAAACGGCGATACATTTTGTCGAATCAAGCTGTAAAAACGGAAGGGACGCTTCTTTATCATGTCCATGAACTTCTCAATCAACAAACGCCGCTTTATGTGACGATTCCAAACGGGGCGGCTCGCTTTGCGATTCAAGGGGCGGGAGCAAACTATGTGCATGGCGGTTCAATGCTGCAGGAAATCGTCATTCCGGTCATCATATTTAAAAATGACCGGCGGAAGTTTTCGAAAAATGACATCCGTTTTGTAAATATTAAATTGACGAGTCCGTTGCGAAAAATTACAAATCAAGTGATGTATTTGGAGTTTTTCCAAATCGAAAAAGTTGAAAACAAACGATTGCCGCGCACTTTTTCTCTTTATTTTGCGGATGAAAACGGCGAACGCGTTTCCAATGAAAATGTCATTATCGCCGACAGCGAATCATCGGATCCGAGCGAACGGACGTATCGAGAAAAATTTGTGTTTAAATCAATGAATAACGGCCAAGAAAAAGAATATTTTCTATTTTTATTCGATGAAACGGCAAATGAAATCTATGATAAAATCCCGTTTGCCATCGACTTTCTTTCTCGTTAAAAACAGTGAGTGGGAAAAATGGCTTTCCCGCTCACTTTTTTTCAGTGACGATTCGTATGGCATTGCGTTTATTGAGGATAAAACCGCGCATCGCGCCGCCTTATCAATGATTTATAAAATGCAGGCAAGCTCAATGAACACATATGACGAACATGCGATCTTTTTTTATTTCGTATATTAAACATAAGAAAGCGCCGGCGTGTATGACAAGATCGTTTGCAGCAAGGATTCTGCTTAAGAGCATTAAAACGGCAGTTTCCGGGATGTTCAATCACTGCTGATTTAAAGGGGCGCAGGAAGGCGGCTGCGCTCGGCTAATGAATTGAGGGATTTGTTTTTTTCTGTTTTGCAATGAGAATGATTAAAATGAGGCAGCTGATATAGATGACAGCTGAACCCAGCAGGAAAGCGCCATTTGCTTTGATGGCAAGCGCGCCGGTGCTGACTGAGCCAATGACGGCGCCGAGCGAAAAGAAAGCGTAAAACAGGCCAAATGCTTTCCCTCGATCAAAGAGGTTGGTGTGTTGAATGATTAATGCGTTAATGGACGGAAAAATGAAAGCAAAACCGATGCCATAGACAACCATAATTCCGTAAAGCAGGAGGAGCTGCGACGTTAAGCTTAATAGAAACATTCCGAGCCCTAATATGAGCAGCCCGGCGATCAGCGTGTTTTCATAGGCATAGCGATCATAGAGGTTATTCGTTGGAAGAACAAAAATGAGAATCGCCGTGAATGCAAACGTGCTCATCAAGGTGCCGCTCACTTCATTTCCAAAATTTAGCGCTTCTATTTTTAACGGAAGCATATAAGCGAGCACGCCTTGGGCAAACATCAGCGCCAACGAACCTAAATATGCATAAAAAAGCGGAATATCTTTTAACAGGGCTAGCATGGTTCTTTCCGATTTTTTACTGTCCAATCTTCGTGAAACGGCTGCTTTTGTCCGCGGCAAGTAAAAGAAAGCGAGCAAGGCTGCTATGAGCATTAAAATGCCTGTCATAAGAAAAACCCATTGAATGCCAGCTGCCTCAGTGATCATTCCTCCAAACGCCGGCCCGATAACGGCAGCTGTTCCGACAACAGCTCCCGACAGCGCCATGGATTTCCCTTTGCGCGTCTGTTTTGACTGTCTGGATAAATAGGCAAATGCTGCGGGAACCGCAAATCCGGCGGCAATTCCATGAATGAAACGGGCGGCGACCAGTTGAACGGGAGTCTGGATAAACATATGAAGTATTAATACAGCTCCAGTTAAGACAAGACCGATGCAGAGCACTCTTTTTGCACCGTTTTTATCGATCCAAATGCCTGCCAAAACGTTTCCAGCAATATTTGTAAATGAGTACATCCCGACGGCAAAACCAATAAGAAGCGGCGAAGCGCCTAATTGTTTTGCGAACGGACTAATGATAGGCAGCTGCGCAAAAGTGTCGATGAAAATGATTAGGATAATCAGATAAATCAAATTAACCATGGTTTGTCACAACTTCCATTTTGTTATGGGACAGCTTCATTATATCATTTGAATTCATCCCATGATTGTTCAGAAGACGGTTTCAATCGCTGCAGATTGGATGATTGGGAAATGGAAAATTGGAAATATTCCTTCCATTTAAAAAATATTTCCTGGGCAACTATTTTTTTCGACAAAAACCTTGATTTATCAACGTTTTCAAGTGGTTTTACAAAAAAACTGCCGATCGCCGAAGCGATTAACACGAGCAGGCTGCTGCGCTGAATTTTATATGAATTCCTAATCGCCTATCCATCCTGCTTTCTTTCATCATTTACTAACAATTAGAGGTGATGAAAGATGATAAAAGTTTTTATTGATCCTGGGCATGGCGGAAATGACCCAGGTGCAGTTGGAAATGGAATCATGGAAAAAACGATAAATTTGCAAATTGCCAAAAAACTTGAATCCATTTTGGAAAATGAGTACGAAGGCGTTGAGACAAAATTAAGCCGGACTGGCGACCAAACGGTCAGCCTTTCTGAACGTACAAACGCTGCCAATTCATGGGAGGCAGATTATTATATCAGCATCCATGTCAATGCCGGCGGCGGAACAGGGTTTGAAAGCTACATTTTCAGCGGCGGCGTCAGTTCAGCGACTGTTTCATGGCAGAAAACGATGCACCATGCGATAATTCGAAAGATTGGCATGAGAAACCGCGGAATGAAACGAGCAAATTTCCACGTCTTGCGTGAAACAAAAATGCCGGCTATTTTAACAGAAAATGGATTTATTGATACACGCTCCGATGCAAATCAATTAAAAAATGCCAGCTTTTTGGAGAAAATTGCGCGAGGCCATGCGAATGGGGTAGAGTCCATATTCAAGTTGAAAAGAAAATCTGAAATTCCTGAACCCGCCCCGGAGCCGTCGACGAATAAAAAATTGTATAAAGTTCAGGCTGGAGCTTTTGAGTCGCGGGAAAATGCAGAAAAACTTGTAAAAGAATTAAAAAAACATGGCTTTGATGCATTTATTACAAATTAGTTCTACCTTCTGAACCGTTTTTTGCTGGAAGAAATTCCGAAACATCCTTGAGATTGCTTTGCAGGAGCGGAATGCCATGATTAGAGGTTCAACGCTAGCTGCGCTCCTTTTTTGAATGTGTTTGCGTTTCGTTTTGCTAAATCGCTTGTGGGACTGGCGGCGCTGTTTCATGGCGCCGCCGTTTTCTGCATCGCGTGCATCCGTCTGCTATACTAGTCTGTAATACAAAAGAAAGGGGAAATGCATTGATAGCATCTCAATTTGATTTGTTTTTGTTTGATTTAGATGGCGTTGTTTATATTGGCGCAGAACCGCTTCCTGGCGCCGTCGAATCCATTCGGCGTTTGAGGAATGAAAAAAAGCGCATTCGCTTTTTAACCAATGATCCGTGTGCGACTCGCGAGAGTGCATGCGCGCGTTTGCATAAACTCGGCGTTGACGTCTCGATCGATGAAATGATTACTTCCAGTTATGCTGCTGCAGCCTATATGAAAGAACAAGGGATCTCGTCGGCTTATGTTTTAAGCGATGGGCATTTGCAACAGGAATGTCTGCGCGCCGGCATTGACGTCCATTCATCCGAACGTCCGGATGCTGTTGTTCTCGGTTGGGACTCTCATTTGACGCTTCATCACATTCAAAAAGCGGCGCAGCTTATTGCAAATGGCGCAATGTTCATCGCGGCGAGCCCTGACTTGACATATCCAACTCCGGACGGTCCCGCACTGGCGACAGGCTCTCTCGTTGAAATGCTAAAAGCAGCGACTGGAGTGAATCCAGCAATTATCGGCAAACCGCACAGCGCGATGTTTCAGGCCGCATGCCAAACATGCCCTTCCATTCCAAAAGAACGGATCGTAATGATTGGCGATAATCCGCTGACAGACATATTAGGCGCTCATCAATTTGGCATTTCTGCGATTTTAATTTCGAATAAAAATACGGATCCGTATCCCGTTAAATCAGATTTCCGCAATCCCGATCGGATTCTTTCAAATTTAAAATTTTTGTTTGAACCCAACTTGCAATTTAAGCCATGGCCGAAGACAGCACGCGTTTGGCCTGAGGAAATCAAGGCTGCTGCGACAGCTGTTATTTTTAATCATGAGGGCCATGTTCTGTTTGTAAAAAGAAAAGACAACAAACGTTGGAGTCTGCCAACGGGGCGCGTTGAAATTGGGGAATCCGTCGAACAAGCGGTTGTTCGTGAAGTCCGCGAGGAAACAGGATTGATCGTTGAAGCGGAAAAGCTGATTGGGGTTTATTCCGATCCTGAAATGCAAACGTTTGTTTATCCGGATGGACGAGCCATTCAATTTATTACGTCTTGTTTTCAATGCAGCGTGGTTGGAGGCCAGGTAAAGCAAGAAACAGATGAAGTTTTAGAGGTCCGGTTTTTTTCTCTTGACAATTTGCCTGACAACATGCTTCCCATGCATGCAGCGCGCATGAAAGAGATCATGGCGCTGCGTTCGTGAAGTTATGTGATATTCGGTTTCGTAATCATTAGCAATATAATTATTATAAAAATGAAGTTTGTGATGCGCTCATAGAAAAATAGTTTTTGAGCATGTTGATTATATTCCGGCGGGATCTCATCCCCTTTGTGTTCAGCCAATAAGGAATAAATCGGCTGTGACAGCGGCTTGAGAACGAAAGCGCCGAATGCGAGCGCAATGATAAATAAAAGCAGGCTGGCAGCGTACCAGGTTTCTGTAAACAAGCTAGGGCGGATGATCCCCATGATAAGGCCCGAAGCGAGCAATAACAGGCCGCCTGCCATCACAAATCCATGCAAACGGCGGCGGATTTGAAATCCGTGCTGCAGCTCTCCCATTGTTTTTGCATTTGATACGATAGCAGTGAGAAAAAATCCTGGACCCATCCCTAAAATAGCGGATACGACATGGATCACGACCATGATTTGATAGAGCGTTTGCATAGGCTTCCCTCCTTGAGCAGTTTATCCTGTTTTTATTATACTGGTTCGATGGCATGAACGTTGAATCAACGTGTTTAAATTTTGTTAACATTGTTGCTCGCTAATGCATAAACGAAACGTTTGGACTGTTTGTAGGCAAAAGGACAATATGATCGTTTAACAGGCTGGAGTGGTGGAAATAAACAATGATTGCAAGTGAAAAGCAAAGCGGCATGCGGAAAGAGAATAAGGCAAGAAATGGAATGAAATAAGAATGAGGCTTAAAGAGGTTTCATCTGTATGCTGCTCATGATAAAATGATAAAGTCAGATTTGATAATGTGAATTCGCAGCAAAAATGATTAGAAGTTTGCTTTATTGCGCGAAACGCGTCTGCTTATAGATGTAAAGTTAAGTGAACCTAAAACGCGTGATTGCACATGCGGTTTTGTGTTTTAAATTTTGAGCGATGAACATGTTAGGAGCCTTCCTATGGAGAGAAATTCAGAAAAACAGCACGTTGAGTTTTTAGCTGAAGATCCAAACGTCCGTGTGATGCCGATAATGCTGTCGCTCATTATCGGTGCTTTTTTTGCCATTTTAAATGAAACTTTATTAAATATTGCCCTCATTCGATTAATGGATTATTTTCATGTACCAGTAACAACGGTGCAGTGGATGGTTACGGGTTTTATGCTCGTTATGGGGATCGTCATTCCGATGTCAGCGCCGTTGCTGCAATGGTTTACAACGAGGCAAATGTTTATCGGCACGATGTTTGTTTTTTCCATTGGGACGGCGATTTGCGCATTGGCGCCGGTATTTTCTGTTTTATTGATTGGGCGTTTATTGCAAGCCGTGGGTTCGGGATTATTAATCCCAATCATTTTTAACACGTTTTTATTGCTGTTTCCGCCTGAACGGCGCGGTTCGGTTATGGGGCTGATGGGGCTGGTTTTTATGTTTGCCCCTGCGATTGGCCCTACTTTATCGGGCATTATCGTCCAACATTTAGGTTGGAGATATTTATTTATTTCCGTCATTCCGTTTGCCGTGTTTTCGATTGTGTTCGCTTATAAATATTTGATTAATGTTTCAGAAGTAACGAAGCCGAAAGTTGATGTCTTATCCATTTTGCTTTCTACGATTGGTTTTGGCGGAGTCGTTTTTGGATTTAGTTCAGTTGGATCAGAAGAGGCTGATTTTGCAAGCCCGATTGTCTATTTGCCGATATTGATTGGGGCTGCGTCTTTAATTCTATTTGTTGTGCGCCAGCTGCGACTCGATGAGCCATTAATGGATTTAAACGTGTTTCGCTATCCGATGTTTTCGCATGCGGTCGTATTATTTTTAATAGTTATGATGGGGATGTTTTCATCTGAAATCATTTTGCCGATGTTTATGCAAGGCGCGTTAATGCTTTCAGCCGCGGCAGCTGGGTTGGTGCTGCTGCCTGGAAGTCTGCTTAATGGCTTGATGTCGCCCATCATGGGCCGATTGTTTGATAAATACGGGCCTCGCAAATTATTAATTCCCGGCTCAGTTGTGCTTGGAGCAACACTGTTTATTTTGACGCGCCTTGACTTGGATATGCCGATCTGGCTGATTGCCGTTTGCTATATTTTGTTGATGCTGTCGGTTTCAGCAATGATGATGCCTGCTGAAACGAATGGCTTGAATGAGCTGCCAAAGAGATTATATCCGCATGGCACAGCAGTGATGTCAACGCTTCAGCCTGTTGGAGGGGCGATCGGGGTTTCCGTTTTTATCAGTTTAATGAATATGAGGCAAAATCAATATTTGCAAGCAGCGCCAAATCCCCATGATGATTTGGCAATGAAACAGGCGTTAGTTGCCGGGGTGGAATTTGTCTATTACGTGGCGTTTGCATCAGCCGTTATCGCTTTTATTCTTTCGTTGTTCGTTTATCGCGCGACGCCAGAAGATCGTGAAGAAAAAAAGTGGGCCGCATCAGAATAAGCCAGCGTTTGATAAGGCAAATTAATACAGAGGTGATGATAATTGTGAAAAAGCACTTTTCTGTATTTCTGATTGCCTTGTTTTTATTGTTAAGCTTTGGGTTGTCCGTGGAGGCCAAAGAGTGTCCGAATCCGAAATCGTTGGCTGAAACGAGCATTGATGACAGAGGGGAGCTATTGAAGGCTCTTGAATCAATGGTTCCAAATTTTTATGAAGGCGAGCAATTTTCAGACTGGAAAGTCATTTCGGCTACGCCTTTTCCGATGACGATAGGCAAACGGGAGGAAGAAGTTTATTTTGAAATCGCCAAACGTGCCTGCGGAGGCGAGGCTGCTGAAAAATCTTGGCTCGTTCGTCTCTATTTTCCTCTTTTGGCGGATGTGAGCGCAAGTTTGTCGGAAGGCCAATTGTTTGTTGCGAAAAAGAAAGATTCTGATTGGTTTGTTTGGTATCAATATCATTAAATCGGAAGGCTCTCATAACGATGTGGGGGCCTTTTTAGTTTGTCCCCAAGTTGAGCGGAGCTGTTTTTTTCTTTTTTAAAAAATATTCGGTTTCGCTGAAATCTAGTAAAGTGGAATGCCGGTTATTTCTAAGATCCGTTCATAGAAATGATTTGGCTTAAATGATGCCTACCGGCGTTGCGCTGCCTAATTATGCTATGATTGGATTATAGAAATAGAAAGAGAGAGATTGGTGGAGTGTTATTCATGTTGAAATACAAGACTTTCTTTGGCATGGGTTTTACGATTTCAGCAATTGCTTACGTATTCTTTCATTTTTTGCATCTGCTGTTTGGCGCGTCTTTTTTATTGCATGCCCTTTCGTTTAGCGGTTTGTCTGCACTGGTTTTTGGTTTATGCTACCTTCGGAACAAAGAAAAGATTCTGCCCATCTTTTTAATTGTGCTTGCATTGATCATTTCTATTTTTCATGAAGAAACAGTACTGTCTTTTGTTATTTGGGAAGGTGTGCAGACGATGCGCGCGCTGATTTCGATATTTCTTATTATTCCGATTGTCGGATGGGTTCTGAAACAGGAAAACTATGTGCGGGATACGATCATTTTATTGAAAAATCAGTTGAAACACAGCAAGTTTTTTTATTTTATATTGTTATGGCTGACGCAAATCATTGCTTTTTTTCTAAATTTTGGCTCAATTGCAGTTGTTTATCATATCGTGCAATCTTTTTTTTCGAAGCAGAAAAGTGAAGCTTGGCAGCGATTCAAATCTACGGTTTCTTTAAGAGGATTTGCTTTTACAACCATTTGGGTCATCAGCATTCCCAGTTTTGTATACAGTGTTGAAACGATGGAAGCTTCACTCGCCCAATCGTTAATTCAAGGGTTTGCCGCAGCATTGGTTGGAAGCGCAATTTCGGTTTGGTTGATGCATCGCTATGAAAAAAAGCATCAATTCTCATTGTCAAAAGATATTCGAAGTGCGTTTTCAGACATGGATCGCGCTGCTGCAAAAAAAGAAAAGGCGCATCGCAATCCTATCGAGTTTCTGTTTTTATTTGTTTCTTTGCTCGCATTTACGTTAATTGTAAATACACTTTTTGATGTGGGTTTGCTTACGGTTATTCCGCTCGTTGTGGTTGTGTGGTCTGTCACCTATTTTGTTTTGAAAAAAAAGTTGGGAACGTTTTTGAAGGAAGGGAAAAATTATGTAAAGCATGAGGTTCCACCGCGAGCGCGTGAAATTTCACTGCTTATTGCAGCCAGCATTTTTATTAAATCATTAACCTCATCTGGCCTATCCGTATGGATTATGAATGGATTATACCATTGGACAGAAATGATTCCGGGATTGAATTTTCTCTGGGTATTGCCGCTCATTGTTTTGTTGTTTGGTTTTTTCGGGCTTGGTCCGCTTACGGTAATGGTTTTGATTGCAGGCATTGTGAAAAGCATCCATTTGCCTTATCCTCCGGAAGTGGTTGTTTTGGCAATGACATTGGGGAGCGCTTTAAGCGTATTGATTTCTCCGCTTGTTTTGCCAGTGTTATTTTTAAGCAGTGTGAATGGCGCAAGTCCATTTAAAAACAGTGTTCAACAAAACTGGTCATTTGCGATTGCCTTTTATTTCATTGTAGAGCTGTATATTCAAATGCGCATTTTATAGCTTGACATTCAAAAAGATGTTCTTTAAAGTTTAAATCGTAATCATTACGATTTGGGGAGAAATTGATGGGGGATTTACGAAAAATTATTGTGATTGCCGTGCTCGGAGCAATGGCTGTTTTAGCGGGATGTGCCCAAATGGATCACAAATCTGAAAAAGATGACAAAATAACGGCTGTGGCCTCTTTTTATGCAATGTACGAGTTCGCCAGGCAAATTGCTCAAGATAAAGCGGATGTTGAGCTTCTTGTTCCTGCAAATATCTCTCCGCATGATTGGGATCCAGCCCCAAAAGATATAAAAGCCGTGCAAGAAGCTGATTTGTTTATATATAGCAGCGAACATTTTGAAACATGGGTCGCACATTTAAAAAAAAGCCTGCAAAACCATGACGTGCGCTTTATTCATGCGAGTGAAGGCATTGCTTTATCCGAACGCAATGAAGCGCATGGAAATGATGGACAAAAATATGATCCGCATGTTTGGCTGAGTCCTGTATTGGCCCAAAAACAAGTTGAAAATATTGCCGAAGCATTTATGAAGCGCGATCCCGAAAATGAAAAATTTTATGCAGCCCAACGCGATGAGCTGATTGAACAGCTGCAGCAGTTGGATGAAGAATATGCGATTGCGTTTCGCGATGTGAAAAAAAGAACGTTTATTACCCAGCATGCTGCGTTTGGGTATTTGGCAAAAGAATATGATCTCGTTGAAGTTCCGATTGCAGGATTGTCGCCTTCGCTTGAACCGAGCGCTGCCCAGCTGAGGGAATTGAAAGAGTTTGCGAAAGAAAACGAGATATCGACGATTTTTTATGAAACGCTTTCGAATCCAAAAACTGCGCAAACGCTGGCAAATGAACTTGACGCAGACGTTGAAGTTCTTAGCACGCTGGAAGGATTGACGAAAGAAGAGCAGGAAAAAAATTTAACCTATATGGATATGATGAGACGGAATTTAAATACGTTGTCAAAGTCTCTTAAATGAAAAGTGTGTGCCGTGTTTTGCACACACTTTTAAACATTGAAAGGAGCTTTCATTTGAATGAGGCTGGTTGCATTAGAAAACATCGTTTTTGGCTACGCTGACGAACCGGTTTTACAAGATATTTCATTGACGATCAACAGCGGGGAATTCGTGGGGATTGTCGGTCCGAATGGCGCATCAAAAACTACGTTGTTAAAGCTGATGATCGGCTTGTTAAAGCCGTGGGAAGGCAAGGTGATGCTGAGCAAAAAAAATAAGCATGGAAAAAGGCTTGCTATTGGATATGTTCCGCAGCAGATCGCTTCATTCAATGTTGGCTTTCCGAGCACGGTGCTGGAGCTCGTTCGTTCGGGGAGATATATGAAAGGAAACTGGCTGAAGCGGCTGACGGAAGAAGATGAAAAGCTTGTTGAAAATGCCCTTCATATGGTTGGCATGTGGGATTACCGCCACGCAAAAATCGGCGAGCTTTCAGGAGGGCAAAAACAAAAAATTGTCATTGCCCGCATGCTCGCATCAACTCCGGATTTGCTTTTTCTTGATGAACCGACGACCGGAATGGATGCGGAAAGCCGGAAAGGGTTTTATGAATTTATGGCTCACCAAGTTAAAGAACATGAGCGGACGGTTGTGATGGTGACGCACGAACCATCAGAAGTGGATGATTACTTTGATAAATTGATTATGCTGGAAGAAGGAGTTCACGGCGGATGGAAATGTTTGACCTTGAATTCATGCGACGGGCATTTTGGGCCGGTGGATTAATCGCAGTGCTTGCCCCGCTGTTAGGGGTTTTTCTTGTGCTGAGGAGGCAAGCGCTGATGGCGGATACGCTTGCGCACATTTCCTTGGCTGGAGTGGCCATCGGTTTTTTTGCGCATTCAAACGCGGAGTTGGCGAGCGTGTTCGTCGTTGTGCTCGGAGCCATCGGCATTGAATATATGCGAAGCGCGTATCGTTCCTATTCTGAAGTGTCGATTGCGATTTTAATGGCAGCAGGGCTGTCTCTTGCTTTATTTTTAATGAGCCTGTCTGAAGGCGGAATGACGGTAAATGTTGAACAATATTTGTTTGGCTCAATTGTTACGATAAGCGGTGCGCAAGTTTATTTGCTGGTCGCTGTAACGTTCGTTTTTTATCTTTATTTGTTTTTATTCAGGCGGCAGCTTTATTTATTAACGTTTGACGAAGACATTGCTTTTGCGAGCGGCGTCCCTGTGAAACTGCTGTCGCTGTCTTTTAGTATTTTGACAGGATTGGCGATTGCCGTCATCATTCCCGCAGTTGGCGTTTTGCTCGTCTCTGCGCTGCTTGTTTTGCCGGCCGCTTTTGCCATTAAGCTTGCAAAAGGATTTAAAGCGGCCTTGATTGCTGCAATTGCAGCAGGCCTTTTCAGCACGTATGCAGGGTTGGTTTCTTCATATATGCTTGGAACGCCGCCCGGCGCGACTATAACGCTTATTTTAATCGTTTTGCTGCTTCTCGGTTTCGGCATGCGCAGCTTGATAGTGAACGTGAAGCGAAGAATGAAGCGATTTCAGCGCTGACCGTTTGAAGCTGCCTTGGCTTTTGCCTGCTTTAAATAGCAGAATAGCGCGAAGCATGAGAGAAGCGTGAAAATAAAAAAGAACAGAAACGTGCAGGTATATTTTAAAACATTGAAGTGTTCGAGTTTTGTTATAAATAAACCGGCAATGGAGACGCCAAATCCAACGCCAAACAGGGTGGACAGCTGATGAAGGCCAAGCCCGGCCCCGATTTGCTCCGCAGGCAGAATTCGCGACAGTTCATTGGATAAACTGGTTGTCAATGTAAAGAAGCCGATGCTCATGAGGATGTAAATCAACGTGATGGCGATGGTTCCTTGATTGATAAAGAAGCAAAATAGCAGTGAAGATAGCGCAAGAAATGCATTTCCAGCGATCATCGTCATTTGATTTCCAAATTTATCAATGAGCCGGCCGACAAATAGCGCGGAAGCTGCCGACAGCAAAGCGCCCGGGAAAATAATAAAGCCAATGGCTAACGATTGTTTATCATACAGCTCGGCCAATAAGAGCGGCATCGAAAACAGAGCGGCAAAATGAGTCGAAAAAGCGGCAAAACCGATAAAAATAATGTTCACATATGGCTGATTGCCGAAGAGCTCTGGCTGAATAAATGGGAATTTTGCGCGTTTGACATGGAAGATAAAAAGGAATGCAGCAAGAAACATCATCACGAGGAAAAGCATGTGCAGTGTAGTTAGAAACAGTAAAACTGAAGAAGCTGAAAGCGAAATTAAAATGCAGCCAAGATAGTCAAATTTTCCTTTTTTATATTGTTCTTTTGGCAAATACTTATAGAAAAATGGCAGCATGAGCAGAACGAGGCAAGTTAAAAGAAATAAAAAATTCCAGTTGAACAAATGAGCGATAAAACCGCCGACAATCGGCCCTAATCCAAAAGCAAGCGAAGCAGCCAATGAGATGGAAGCCATCGCTCTTCCTCTGCGAGAAACTGGAATGTATCTGGCAGCCATTACAATGCCAAGAGCTTGTGACACACCGGCGCCTGCCGCTTGAATGAGTCGGGCAGAAATGAGGACAATGAATGAATTTGCAAAAAAGCCGGCTATTGAGGCAAACCCAAACATCAGCATGCCAACCATTAATAGCGTTTTTATCGGAATAAAATCGGATAAGCGGCTCATGGTGACCGTCGAAATGGCTAAAAAAAGCGAATACCCGGTAACTATCCAAGAACCGTGGGTCGGCGTAATCGTCAAATCTGATATAACAGCAGGAAGAACGACATTAAACATGGACGTGTTCATTAAAACAATCCAAACCATCAGACTCCAAAGAGGAATGACAATATGTTCTTGAAACGAGCCGGCAGGTTTGATTGGCTCGCGAGGCGCAGCAGTTTGCATAAAATCATCCCGCTTTCAAAAGTTCTTAATATTCAAACAGAAAGGGTTAAAAAACAATCCGAGTATCGCTTTACTCGGAATGAGATAAGACAACATCAGTCAGCGTTGTTAAAAACTTCTTCAATTTTAGGCAAAATGTCTTCCCAATCGGCATCAAACGTTTTATTTACAGTAACAAAGTCTTGATAGCCAAAGACGTTGTCTACGCCGTCTATTTTTAGAAGTTCGGCAACGAGGGGATGATCAGGATTGTCGTCTTTTTTAAATGAATAGCTTTTCGTCCCTTCAAAGATCGTTTTGGTCGTCGTGATTTTTAGCGCGTTTGGATTCGGCGTTTGATCAATACGGAATGAAATGGCCATAAGTTAAAACCCCCATTCTTTACTCTTATTGTAATGGTATCATATCTAAATAGAAAAGAAAGTCAAATGAATTAGAAGTTAAAGCAATATCGATCGGACACAATTTCATAAAAGCCGAGCGAGTTATACAAATGTTTGGTTACTGAATTATTAACACCGGTTTCCAATTCGATTCCGCGTATGTTTTCTTTTTCCGACCAGCGGATTAAATGAAGCAGCATTTTTTTTGCAATTCCTCTGTTGCGAAATTCTTTATGGACAAATAAATCATTGAGCCAAACGTATCGTCCACCCATTTTCAGACTGATTCCAACATTAAAAAAAGCAACGCCAAGAATTTCCTCATTTTCCTCGGTTACGATAATATGGGCGGGAGACTCTTCTTTTAGCGCGAGTTGAATTCCATTTAATAAAAGGTTATAGGCTTCTTGTGTATTATGCCGCGTCATTTGCTGCATGAGCAATGAGGCGATTTTTTTTATGAGTGAAGGTTCAGCATGATTTGGCACAATATAAACTTTCATTTGATCCCCCCCTCGCCATGAAAATCATCATGTTTCTATTATAACGAAGAATAACTTTAAAAAGTATAAAAATCTTTTCCTTATTTGTCGAAAATTCAAACGGGAAGTTTTCATTCTGTCATATAGTTTTCTCGAATTGTTTTTATTGTGAAACATTTTTGTAATCTTAAACGTCTAACATAATGAGAGCATTTATTTTTAAATTAGGTGATAAAAATGCCAACATTCGTGTATTTTGGCGATCGCTTCCAATCCTCTAATAATGACTCGTCCGCGGCGTCGTTGATTCGCGAAGAAATGACATCGTGGGTTGTCATTGATTCAAGCGCTTACGGCCGTTCGTCGCGTGAAGGAATGGCCCGGTTTCAAGACGACGTGCTGCTTTACAACCCCGATTTGGTTGCAATCATGTTCGGCATTCATGACGCAAGAACACCAAATTCCGTTCCGATTGAAGAATTTTCTGCGAATTTGCGCTATATGGTCAAGCGCTTGCTTCCCAGCGAAACAATTTTGATCAGCCCGATCTTGCATGAAAGCGAGAAACAGCCTGGCATGAACGCCCTGATTCAAAACTATTGCAAAGAGATGAAGCGTGTTGCATCGGAAACAGGAAGCATGTATTTGGACTTGTGTTCGTTAAACGGCGAATGCAGCAACATTCAGGATGTCTTGGCAAAAAAATTGCTTCATGAGCTGGTAAAAAAAGAAGTGCATGCAGAAAACAGGAAAAGTCTTTTTCAGAAGTTTAATCTTCGTTCTTACAGGGTATTTTAAAAATAGCCAAATTTAAAATCCGTCCTCTCACAGGATGGATTTTTCGTCGAATTGATTGCTCCTAGATGAAAAAAGTGTATGATTAAAATAAAAAAAGGAGCAGTCAATTGATTCAAATTCATCACGGACAGATTCAAAACATCCCGCATCTGCAAGTTGTTCAAAGCGAGATTGAAAAGAAAATGCTGCCTGCCGTTTTTTTTATTCATGGATTTACAAGCGCCAAAGAACATAATTTGCATTATGCGTATTATTTAGCGAAGCTGGGCTTTCGCGTTATTTTGCCGGAAGCGCCTTTGCATGGCGAACGAAGCACAAATGAAGCGGAACAGGAATTGGAATCTTCGTTTTGGGATATTGTAACGTCAGCCATTGATGAATTGCCTTATTTTGTTGATGAATTGACGAGAAAACAATTTATCGATCCCCAGCGCATCGGGGTTGTGGGGACATCGATGGGAGGCATTGTGGCGCTTGGCGCATTAACCCAGTATTCTTGGATTAAAGTGGCTGCATCGCTAATGGGCACGCCTGCATACGCATCTTTTGCAAAATCGCAAGTCAATGCGTTTAAAAAATCTGCTCAATCCTTATCTTTATCGGAAGCGGAAGAGCAAAATTTATACAAAAAGCTGGAAACGTATGATTTAAGCAAACAACCTGAACGATTGAAAGGCAGACCTTTATTATTTTGGCATAGTGAAATAGATGATGTCGTGCCATTTGAGCCTACGTACAATTTTTTTCAAAAAGCGCAAAAATTCTACAAGCATGATCCTCAAAAAATAAAATTTATTCGTGATAAAACGAGTGGGCACAAAGTTTCCCGCCAAGGTGTGCTGGAAACCGTGCGGTGGTTTGAAAAGCATTTATAAATTCAAAAAAATTGCGATGCACGGTTTGGTTGAGTTATAATTGAAAAATAACTTGCATATGTCTTTTCTTTTTTTCTTTTTTCGAAAATAGTGAAGGCATAGGCAAGAAAAACACAGTTTGTCGAGGTGGTAAAATAAAAAAACTAAGGTGGGGATACGATTGCAAACCATGCGTGTGACCAATTCAAATGAAGAGTCATTGAATCCATACAAAATTGTCCAAAAGCAAATTGACAAAGCGGCAAAGCTGCTGAAGCTTCCGCAAAACATGGTCGAAATTTTAAAGCGGCCGAAACGGGTGCTAACGGTAAATTATCCCGTAAGGCTTGATGACGGTTCAATTGAAGTGTTTGAAGGCTATCGATCCCAGCATAATGATGCGCTTGGACCAATAAAAGGCGGGATTCGTTTTCATCCGGATGTGACTTTGGACGAAGTGAAAGCTTTGTCGATGTGGATGACGTTCAAGTGTGGAGTTGTCGGTCTTCCATATGGGGGAGGCAAAGGCGGCGTCATTGCAGACCCGAGAAATTACAGCCAAGCTGAAAAAGAACGAATGAGCCGTGGATTTATGGAAGCTATCGCTGACTTTATTGGTCCGGATAAAGACATCCCTGCGCCGGATGTATATACGAATGCACAAGTGATGGGATGGATGATGGATGAGTATAGCCGGCTAAAAGGAAAGTACAGTCCGGCCGTCATCACCGGAAAGCCATTAAGCATCGGCGGATCGAAAGGCCGCAATGAAGCGACGGCAAGAGGGTGCGTCATTACGATTCAACAGGCGCTGAAAGAATTGAATGTGCCCATTGAAAATGCGACTGTGGCCATCCAAGGATTTGGAAATGCTGGCCGTGTTGCGGCTCGGCTGCTTTCAGAATTAGGCTGCAAAATTGTTGCAATCAGCGATTCGCAAGGCGGCATTTATGATTCGCGCGGCCTTGATGTATCTGAAGTTATCGCTTGCAAAATCGATGGGGGCTGCATCAAGGATTACAGCAAAGCGGAAACCCAGATTACGAGTGAAGAGCTGCTGGAATTGGATGTTGATGTATTGATTCCAGCAGCGCTTGAGAACGTGATCACATCGCAAAATGCTGAACGGATTCGTGCAAAAGTCATCGCTGAAGCGGCAAATGGCCCTTGCACGCCTGAGGCGGATGAAATTTTAATGAAAAAAGGCGCGCTAGTCATTCCTGATATTTTGGCAAATGCCGGCGGCGTTACGGTTTCGTATTTTGAATGGGTCCAAAATTTGACGCATTTTTATTGGACGGAGCAAGAAGTCAATGAACGGCTTTATGAAAAAATGGTGATCGCTTATGAAGAGGTTCGTAAAATGTCTGAGCAATATGCTGTTGACAGACGAACAGGCGCGTTCATGGTTTCATTATTGAAAATTGCTGAAGCGATGGAAGCAAGAGGTTGGACATAACCTTTGTTTCCTCACCTCTTCTGCGCTTCAATCCGTTTCATTTTCCTTTTGCTATGCTTGGCGGGCGTTTATTAAGCGGTTCGTTTTCATTCATCAGTCAGATTGGCTATACTATAAGGAAAGAATAGTGAAAGGAGAATGGAAATGGATGCTGAGATGAAAGATAAAATTATGAAGGCTTTGGAAAATGTCATTGACCCGGAACTCGGGATCGACATTGTTAATCTTGGATTAGTCTATGATGTTGAGTTGGATGATGAAGGCAAAGCGATTGTAACAATGACGCTGACATCAATGGGCTGTCCATTGGCGGGAGTGATTTCTCAAGAAGTGAAAGCCGCGCTTTCCGAAGTGCCTGAAGTTCAAGATGCGGAAGTGAATCTTGTTTGGTCGCCGCCGTGGACGAAAGATCGCATGTCGCGAATGGCAAAAATTGCATTAGGCATTCAATAAATCACTTGTGTTTTACAAGTGGTTTTTCATTCAGTAGCATTGCGGAAGAGACAGGGGCTGAAGCAATGGAAAAGCCAAAAAGAATAAAAGACTTGATTCGCAGCAAAGAATCAAGCCTTTTATTCTTTAACAACAAGTGTTGCAACCATATCATAATGCCCTGTTCCGCATATGATGCTGCATACAATTTTGTATTCCCCGGCTTCAAGTGTTGTTGTATAAAAACCATCCCCTTCGATGGCGATGTCAGTTCCTTCAATGGCAATCCCATGAAATCCTTCTTTGTTTTTTAAATTTACGGTTATTTCACCGGCAGGGACGACGTATGTTTCTTTGTCAAACGCCCAGTTTTCAGCAATAATTTCAACGATTTCCCCGCTTTTTGCCCTTTGTTTTTCAAGCAGTATGGCTTCATTTTTTCCGCCGCAAGCGGCGAGAAAAATGATGGACAGAAGCGCGATAATTTTTTTCACTGTCAACCTCCTCTGCTGCAAGCGCAAACGTATACCACGTATTTTATAGCAAAAGAGGCTGCAGATAAGGCAAAGAATTTACGAAACAATGACTTTTTTAAGCGGGACTGCTGATTTTGGACATTGATTTTCATTCAAACGGCAGGCCATGATGATTGTGGAAAAATTCGGCATTTTCATACGGACTCAATCTTTTTGAATGTGAAGAAATAAAGAATGTTGGCTCGCTAAGGAAACGTTTATACTTGAAGAAGAAACTTAACGCGTGAAGATTGAATGAAGGATTGAATGCAAACTCAATTCGCGGGGAGGAAGCGATTTGAAACTCACGATAACGAAAGAAGCTGCTCAGTGGTATAAAGATGACATGGGTTTAAAAGATGGAGATTGTTTGCGCTTTTTTGTCAAATATGGAGGAAACAATCCTTTTCATCCCAATTTTTCATTAGGCGTTGCCAAACAAGAGCCTGAAGACATTGCAATTAGTCAAATGCAAGAAGGGATTACGTTTTTCTTTGAAAAAGAAGATGAATGGTTTATTGAGGGGCTAGAATTAATGGTTGATTTAAAAAATGGGGAAGCGGAGTTTATTTTTGAAGAAGAGTAAACGCTTGGAAAATATATCTTTCCAGTCGCGTTTCTCAACTCAATTACGGGCATTTTAATTTTGATGCA
>CALKAO010000010.1 GCA_937983115.1 uncultured Caryophanales bacterium | reverse complement strand
TGGGGCCCCCATTATAAAAGGATGGAAATCGTTAAACACTAAGCGGACAAAGTATAGTATGATAGATGCAGGCCTTTTGCATGAACAGCGACTTGCTTGCTAAAGTGAGGTGGACGCCGTGATGAATCATGATGACGTGTCAAAAAGGGCAGGCATTGATGGAGAATCTTACCAGTTTTTGTTTTTTTTAACGAAAAAACTTTTATCGATATCGCATTCTAATGAAGTATTGCGAGAGCTCATCCGTTCATTGTCAAATTTTTATCCGCATGCCCAAATGCTGCTTCTGCTGACGCACGAAGACAAGCAATATCGCGGTCTGCCGATCGTTTATTTTGAGCGGAATATCAAATTTAAAAATGAAGCCGCATTTCGTGCATACCAAACGGGCATCATTCAAGTTGATGAAAAGGATAATGAAAGCATCCTCCACATCCCGTTAAAAGGCTTGCAAGCGATGTACGGCGTTCTGCAATTAACTTTGCCAAAATCGAAAGAAATCAGCGAAGCCGATTATGAAATTTTAAAAAATCTTGCCGATGTTTCAGGCAATGCGTTTGAAAAAGCCCGGCTTCAAGAACAATTAAATCAGCGCATTAATGATCTCAACTTGCTCAATAAAACATCGCATACGTTAAATTCAAATTTGCGTTTGGCAGATACGGTGGAGTACATGGCAAAGCAGATTAAAACATCGATTCATGCTGAACAAGTAGGATTCTTTTTTTATAATCGCTATGGCGAAATTGAAACGCTGTCCGGGTCGAGCGAATATTTTAAAGAGAAGCAATCAGAGCCGCTCGTTTTCAAAATCAGCCAAAAAGTTAAAAAGCAAAAGGAAGCGTTTATGATAACAGACACGAAAAAAGAAAATATAGAAACTGTCTACCAATCGCTTTTAGCCGTGCCGATGATCCATGATCAGGAGCTGAAAGGCGCCGCCATTGTTCTGCATTCGGAGCCGTACTTTTTTACATTCGATCAGTTTAAACTGCTGCAATCGCTCATCTATCATTTCACGCTTGCATTTATCAATGCAATGCTGCATGAGGAATTGGAAAAACTGGCGATAACCGATCACCTTACGCGTTTGTATTCGCGAAACTATTTAGATGAAAAAATTAACGAGTCAATGAAAAAAGACGGCATGGGAACCTTTATCTTATTTGATATTGATGATTTTAAAAAAGTGAATGACACATACGGCCATTTGACGGGAGATGACGTCATCATTCAAGTGGCGAATCTCATTTTAGCGAATAAACGAAAAAGCGACATCGCTGCGCGCTGGGGAGGCGAAGAGCTTGCGCTCTATTTGCCGTCCGTTGATGCTGAAAGCGGAGTTAAAGTGGCTGAGCGGCTCGTAAATGTCGTAAAACAGAGCACAAGCCCTCGCGTAACGATTTCAGGCGGTGTCGCATACTGGAGCGCCAAATACCCCAATGATACGGTCGCTAAATTGTTTAATCGAGCTGATCAAGCGCTTTATGAAGCGAAACGCTCTGGAAAAAACCGCATCGTTGTCTATCCTTATACGTATAACGACAAACTTCAGCAAGATGAGTAAGCGCGCCGTTGCAATTTGTCGTACGATTCTTCTAGGATTTCACAGCAAAAAGGTAGAAAATAAGTAATAGCGAGAGAACTTCTAGGAGAATAAAATTAGGTGGGATAATATGGACGAGCGAGAAACGAAACAAAACATTTGCAATGCAGCGGTCGCATTGTTTAATACAAAAGGGTTTGCAGGGACATCGGTCAGGGAAATTGCAAAAAAAGCAAACGTAAACGTATCGCTTATCTCCTATTATTTTAATGGAAAGCAAGGTTTGCTGGAAAGTTTAATGGAATCATTCTTTGAATCGTACATTCGCATTATGGATCAGGCTTACGCTTTAAGCGATACATTGTCAGCTCGAAACTGCATTCGAAAAGCGATTTTGGATTTGCTTTGCTTTCAACAAGAAAATAGCCGCCTTTCCCGATTTGTCCACCGTGAGACAACGATTGATTCGACATTGACGCGAGAAATTATGGCGGTGTATTTGCGCAAAGAAAAATTTTATTGGCAAAAATTGTTTGAGCACGGGTTTCATTCCGGTGAATTTAAGAAGCGCGATATTGATGTGACGATCATCCAGCTGAAAGGGATGATTATGATGCCTTTCAGCAATCCACAATACGTGGAGGAAATCTTTCATCTCTCGCCATCCGAACGCTATTTTATAAAAAAATACGGGATGCATCTCTTCAATTGGCTGGATGAACGGTTTTCTAGGCATCAAGAACAGAAACGAAGAAAGGCTGAAGTCGGTTAAACACGATGAACCAGCAACTTTCCCTTGCAAGTTTGCGAATAGGAAAGTTGCTTATTTGATCAAATTGATGAAGTGTTTTTCACAAACCGGTAAGCTGAATCGGCACGGTTGTCCGATCGTTTAAATAAAGCTGCTGAAAGCCTTGCCCCAATCCTGCCGCGCTGTGTGCATCCGATCCGTAGATAAGCGGAATTCCCCGTTTTACAGCTTCGTTGACAATCCATGCAGACGGATAAGCTTCCTTGCATAATGGTTTTGTTAATCCAGCCCCGTTGTAATCCAATTCATAGCCTTTCCATTTGATTAAATCCAACAGCTCTAAAATGGCAGCAGAATACATTTTTTCATACGGGAATTGCTTCTGAAATTTGCGCACGAGTGTGAGATGGCCGATTCGTTTCGGCTTGTATTCGCCTAGATTAGCTAAAATCGACTGTTTGACGGTGTGAAAATATTTCTCATAGACGGCAGCGAGCGAACCGGCTTTATCAATGATTTCAGAAAACATTTCTGGACTGAAATCCAAACAAAAATACTCTTCTTGAAATCGCAAAAAGTGGACTGATAAAATGGCGTCATCCAAATGTCTGCCCCATTTTGAAAGAAAGGAACGCGTTTCATCTTCAAAGTCTTCGATATAGTCCACCTCAAGGCCGATATGGATGGCGATTTGCGTTTGATATTTCAGTTTGAGATGCGTCAGCGTTTCAAGGTAGGATTCCATTTTTTCCAAAGGCATGCCGCTGTCCTTGTCAGGGGTCGGATCAACAAAGCCCTCGGGAAGCGGAGCGTGTTCCGTAAATGTAATTCCGCGCAAGCCCAGCTCAATCGCTTTTTCAATATAGGCTTCAAAAGGGTCGCCGGTTCCGTGAGGACAGAACGGAGTATGTACATGTCCGTCGTAAACAAGCATGACAATCACGCCTTACTATGGTTTTAAAGCAGCAAAAATCAAAAGAGAAATTTGACAAAAATTGTAGGAAATCAATACTCAAATGAGTAGTTACATGGTATCATAATAGCAAGATATGCTGAAAAAGACGAATGATTTGTTCATAAACAATAAATGTTGCGCTGCGTAAATTGCAAGCGGTGGCCGCGATAAATGGTGTTGAAGGGTGCACGTTTTAGAAGGGGTGCTATCAGTGAAGGTCATTATTACCATTGCAGTGCTGCTGACGGTTTTTATTATTGTAGGCGCTGTTATGCGCAGGAGCATTTATCGAGAAGTTGATCGCCTCGGCCTGTGGAAAATTGAACTGATGAATCGGCCGATTTCTGACGAAATATCAAAAATGAAATCTTTGCAAATGGTGGGTGAAACCGAAAAACGTTTTGAACAATGGCGCAGCGAGTGGGAGCGCATCCTCTCGGTTGAATTGCCTGATTTGGAAGAAATGCTCATAGATGCTGAAGAAGCTTCCGATAAATACCGGTTTCGCAAAGCGAAGCAAATTTTGAAAGATGTTGACAAAGAATTACATACAATTGAAGAAAAAATTGAAACCATTTTGCAGGAAGTCAATGAGTGGGTGAGAAGTGAAGAAGAAAGCAGATTGAAAATTGTGACATTGCAAGCAGAGTATAACCAAGCGAAACAATATTTGCTTTCGCATTATCCTAGTTTTGGCAAAGCCGCTTCGGTGATCGAAAAGCATTTTGCCCAAGTGGATGATAGCTTGCAGGAATATGAGGAAGCGAATGCGAATGGCGATTATCCAAAAGCGGAAAAGATTTTGGCTGCAGCACAGAAAATCGTCGATGAAATGAAAATGAAGCTGGAGAAAATTCCCGAGCTTCGGATTAAGCTGACGTCAGAGCTGCCCAAAAAAATTGCCCAGCTCGAAAGAGATATGCATGAAATGGAAGTGAAAGGCTTTATTTTGGAACGCCAAACGTTTCAAAAAGAACTCGATGCGATTCAAACAGCCATTTCAGAAGAATTAAAAAAAGTTGAAGCGGATGATTTTGCTGCAGTTGAAGATAAAGTAAATGAATTGAATGAGCAAATTGAAGGATTATATGATTTGCTCGCTAAAGAAGCAGAAGCAAAACTGGCCGTCATCGAAAAGCGAAAACAGCTGTCGCATGAACTTGACGTTCTTCAAGCGAATATTTCGGAATTGAAAGCAGAAGTGCAAACGGTTCTGGAACGGTATCGAATCGACGATAAAGACTTAATGTCGCAAGTGAACTTGGAGAAACGGGTTGAGCAGCTGATTGCGCGTTTTGCAACCGTCGAAGAAACCATTGAGCAAAAAAATCAATCGTATACAACCATTCAAAAAATGCTTGAAGAAATTGATGGCAAACTGAAAGAGCTGCAAACGCTAAGTTCTGATTACGCCGAGATGCTGGCGAATTTGAGAAAAGATGAAATCGAAGCGAAAGAAACGATTGCTGTTTTAATGAAACAATTGTTCCAAACGAAGCGGTTAATTCAACGCTACAATCTGCCAGGAGTTCCAGATGAATTTTTCATTTCACTTGAAGATGCTGAAGAAAAAGTAAAAGAAGTTGAAGACAAATTAAATGAAGCCCCTCTTGATATACCGGCGATTAATTATGCATTGAAACAGGCGCTGGGTGCGGTTGAATCTTGTTTAAAGTATACTGAAGAGATGATTGAAACGGCGCTATTAAGCGAAAAATTGATTCAATACGGAAACCGCTACAAAAGCAGCGACATGGAATTGGCAAAAATGCTGCATGAAGCCGAAGAAGCTTTTCGGAGGTTTCACTATGCTGAAGCGTTGGAAATTGCAGCGCGCGCAATTGAGCCGATTGATCCAGAGGCGCTGAAAAAAGTGAATGTCGAACTGGAAGACTTTGAATTGGCGGTTTCGGTGAAATCATAAAAATACTCGGGCAACCGAGTTTTTTTAATTGCGCCTGCTGCACTAATTTTTGGCCGAAGTGAAAGGAAGCGGCTGGATTTTCAAAAATGAGGATTAAAAATATTTATAAAACATTGCAGGCAGGCTTGTGTGCATTTTTTTGCAATCCAGGGTTGATTGTGCTTGAATAAAGACATTGAAAACGTGTCATAAGAGGGTATTAGCATGATTTATTTAGATAACAGCGCGACGACAAAGCCATATCAAGAAGTGATTGAAACCTTTGTAAAAGTGACAGAAAAATTTTATGGCAATCCTTCTTCCCTGCATAAAAAAGGAATTGAAGCTGAACAATTGATTGAACGGGCACGCCAGCTCATTGCAGATTATCTTCATGTAAAGCCTCATGAAATCATTTTTACTTCAGGCGGTACGGAAGGGAATAATTTAGCGATTAAAGGCGCAGCTTTTCAATATAAGCAGCGTGGAAAACATCTGATTACGACGGAAATTGAACATCCGTCCAGCCTTGAAGCGTTTCGTTTTCTTGAAACGCTGGGATTTCAGGTGACTTATTTGCCCGTTGATGAGAACGGGCATGTATCTGTCGAAGATGTCAAGCGGGCGCTGCGCGACGACACGATTTTAGTTTCGATCATACATGTCAATAACGAAATCGGCACGATTCAGCCCATTCATGACATCGGCGCTTTATTAAAAAAAGAGCGAAAAATTATTTTTCATGTGGACCATGTGCAGGGAATTACAAAAGTACCGCTTTCGATGCGTGAAGCCCATATCGATTTATGCACCGTTTCCGGCCACAAAATTCACGGATTAAAAGGGACGGGATTGCTATATGTGCGTGAGGGCCTGGAATTGACGCCATTGCAGCACGGCGGCGGACAAGAAAATGGGTATCGTTCAGGCACTGAAAATACTGCGGGGATTGTTTCGCTTGCGAAAGCGTTGCGATTAAGTTTTGAAAAAGCAAAAACGAATATCGGCAGGCTGAATCGATTGAAAGCATTTTTGATCGACGAGCTTGGCCGAATCGACGGCGTTGTTTTAAATACGCCAAAAGAAGGTTCAGCTCCGCACATCGTAAACTTCTCGCTGCCTGGATATAAGCCTGAAGTGCTTGTCCATGCGCTTGCAGATAAAGGCATTTCGCTTTCAACAAAATCCGCTTGTTCATCGAAGCGAAGTGAAGCAAGCCATGTCATATGGGCGATTGGAAAAGATGAAGAGCGCGCGCAATCCGCATTGCGGGTAAGCATGTCTTTTGAAACGGAGAAAAAAGACTGCGAAGCGTTTATACAGCAATTGCGCAGACAAAAAGAATGGATAGGAGGATCATAATGAATTATGATCACATTTTGATCCGCTATGGTGAAATTGCTTTAAAAGGAAAAAACCGCAGAAGTTTTGAAGAGCAATTAATTCGAAACATTCGCCCCCTGTTAAAAGAATTTCCCAACGTACAATTAAAGCGCTCATACAATCAATTGCATGTTGCGCTAAACGGTGAAGATTATGAGCCGATCGTTGATAAATTGAAAAACGTGTTCGGAATTCAATCGCTTAGTGTCGCGGTGAAATCCACAAACGATCCGGAAGATATGAAGCAGGCCGCGCTAGCGGCGCTGGCGATGGCAGGTGATGAAGTTAAAACGTTTAAAGTGTCAGCGCGAAGGAAATACAAACCGTTTCCTATGGATTCGCAGCAGCTGAATCATTTCTTGGGGGCGCACATTTTGAAAAACCGCAGCAATATTAAAGTGGATGTTCACCATCCGGATGTGGAATTGCGCGTTGAAGTGAAAAGCGACGGCACTTATTTCAGCTCACTGCAAATTCAAGGAGCGGGCGGTTTGCCCGTTGGCAGTTCTGGGAAAGTCATGCTGATGCTGTCCGGTGGAATCGACAGCCCTGTTGCAGGTTATCTCGCGATGAAACGGGGTGTGACGCTTGAAGCGATTCATTTTCACAGCCCGCCTTACACGAGTGAGCGCGCGAAGCAAAAGGTCGAAGATTTAACTGCCGCGCTTGCCGCTTACGGAGGGAATATCCATCTTCATATCGTGCCGTTTACAACGATTCAGCAAGAGATTAAACGCTGCGTTCCCGATTATTATTCCATGACGATTATGCGGCGGATGATGCTTCGAATTGCTGAAGGCATTGCCCGCAAACGAAATGCGCTGGCGATTGTAACCGGGGAAAGCCTTGGACAAGTTGCGAGCCAGACGATTGAAAGCATGCATGCCATCAATGCGGTGACATCGATGCCTGTTTTGCGTCCGCTGATTTCGATGGATAAATTAGAAATTATGGAAATGGCAAAAAAAATCAACACGTATGACATCTCGATTCGTCCGTATGAAGATTGCTGCACCATTTTTCTTCCGAAATATCCGGTTACGAAGCCGAAAGTCGAACGGGCCGTTCGCTATGAACAGGCGCTTGACGTTGAAACGTTAGTCAAGGAAGCGGTTGAAAAAACCTCTTTCAAGACGTTTCCTGCTGAGAAACAGGCGGATTCGCCAATCGATGAATTGTTTTAACAATAATGGCGGCGATTACCAAGCAAAAATGAGTATGCATCCGCTGCTTTTACAAAACATAATGGCCAAGGGGGGTGAAAACCTTGGCTAAAAGTAATTCAAATCAACTGCTTGTCCCAGGCGTTGAAAAGGCGCTGGAACAAATGAAATATGAAATTGCACAAGAATTTGGCGTGAATCTTGGAGCGGATTCTACATCACGCTCAAATGGCTCAGTCGGCGGTGAA
Organism: uncultured Caryophanales bacterium; assembly: GCA_937983115.1. Classification (GTDB taxonomy): domain Bacteria; phylum Bacillota; class Bacilli; order Bacillales; family UBA6769; genus Pueribacillus. Next base: position 9,685 of record CALKAO010000010.1, on the reverse strand, counting down.
ATTACAAAACGGCTTGTGCAGCAAGCGCAAAGCCAAATGTCGCAGCAGCAGTAATTGCATATGGAATGGCTGATAAAGAGCGGGGCTTCTCGCTCTTTTTTTGGTGCATTCGATATGTTAAGATTAATTGTGTTAGATGCAGCGCATTTCAATTTTATGCGGCAAAGGAGACTTTTTGATTCTTTGTCTTTATTCGCGCTTTTGCCAAACGGAGCGCTATAAGAGAACAGGCGATGGAATTTTACGTTTTTAGTGATTGGCCAAATCTTGTCGATCTTGTAAGGGGGTTCATATGAACGCTAAAAGGTGGGCTGCTCTTGGAATTGCAGCAGGAATTTTTATTGTTTCGCTGATGGTAAAATTTGCATTTTCGCTTGCATTTGGTGAATTTGCTCCGCTTCAGGATAATTTGTTTGCGATGGATGAATACGAAGTAGCGGAGCGCACCGTCGAACCAAGCGCGGGGCTGGACCGCATTGCCATTATTGAAGTGAATGGCGTCATTCAAGATTTAGGCGCTTCGCTTTGGTTTGCACAAGCGGGCTATCACCACCGCGTGATGCTGCAAATGCTGGACAAAGCCGCTGAAGACGATACGGTAAAAGGCGTGATTTTGCGTGTGAATTCACCAGGCGGCGGAGTCGTTGAAAGTGCAGAGATTCATAAAAAAGTAAAGGCATTAACAGAAAAAGAGAAACCGGTTTATGTTTCGATGGGAAGCATGGCTGCTTCTGGCGGCTATTACATTTCTGCGCCTGCGACGAAAATTTATGCGAGCCCGACAACATTGACAGGTTCATTAGGCGTGATTATGGAAACGATTAATTACAGCCAATTAGCGGAAAACATTGGCATTGACTTTGAAGTCGTTAAAAGCGGTCCGCATAAAGACATCGGATCAGGCGCCCGCGATATGACGAAAAAAGAACGAGAAATTTTGCAATCGATGGTTGACAATGCATACAATGATTTCGTCAACGTCATTGCAGAAGGCCGGAGCATGTCGGAAGAGCAGGTAAAAAACATCGCTGATGGAAGAATTTACGATGGCCGCCAAGCGAAAGAAGTCGGGTTAGTTGATGAACTCGGCGATCTAGACGAAACGATTCAAGCGCTGAAAGAAGAAATTGGAAAAAAACAGATTGGCGTCATTCGCTACGAGCCTGGTTTTGGCTTCGGCTCTCTTTTCCAAATGGCGGCGCAAAAAATGTTTGGTTCGGAGTTTGATTTATTCGGAATAAAACAGCTGATTTCAACATCTAATTCTCCACGCATGATGTACTTATATACGGAGTAGAGGTGAAAAATATGGATGCAGCCTCTCAAACGAATGTGCTCGGTGAATTGGAAAAACAAAAAAACGAAAACGATGGGATGCATGCTGGTTTCTGGGTGCGTTTTTGGGCTTATTTGCTTGATTTGCTTGTGATAGCAAGTTTCAATCGCATTCTTGTCTATCCGATTGCAAAAGCGTTTGATTTGCCAGATTCGAGTTTCTTCTCGGTGCAGGCGATTTTAGCGAGCATTGTCTTTTTTGCGTATTTTGCGCTGATGACGAAATATTTGAATCAAACGTTGGGCAAAATGGTGCTCGGAATTAAAGTCATATCTCTTCACGGAATGAAACTTTCTTGGGGAACGGTCATTTTTCGGGAAGTGGTTGGCCGTTTTATAAGCAAATCGCTGTTTGGCCTTGTTTACGTATGGGTGGCTTTTTCGCCGACAAAGCAAGGGGTGCACGACTATTTTGCAGATACATGGGTCGTTCATACGAAAAAGTAATTGTTGTTGAAATGCCCGCATTGAACAAGGTAAAATAGATGATACACACCATATGTGCAGACTTCGAAGCGATTTTGATTTGATAATTGGGGGGATGAGCGTGGCGAACGTAACGTTTGCTGGCAATGCGGTAACCTTGATGGGTACTCAAGTAAATGTCGGAGACAAAGCGCCAAATTTTACGGTTTTGGATAACAGTCTAAAAGAGAAAACGTTGAATGATTTTCCTGGCGTCCGTTTAATCAGTGTCGTGCCTTCGCTGGATACAGGCGTGTGCGATGCTCAAACACGCAAATTTAACGAAGAAGCTGGCGAGCTGCAGCATGTCACGGTGCTTACAATCAGCGTCGACCTGCCATTCGCGCAAAAGCGCTGGTGCGGCAGCGCCGGGCTGGACGATGTTGTTGCATTGTCCGATCACCGCGAGCTGTCATTCGGAAAAGCATTCGGAGTTGCAATTGAGGAAATGCGTCTGCTTGCGCGAGCTGTTTTTGTCGTTGATTCAAATGGAATCATTACATATGCAGAATACGTCGATGAAGTAACGAATCATCCGAATTATGAGGCGGCGCTGGAAGCAGCCGAAAAAGCGGATTAAAGGAAAGAACAATCAAAGCTTCGATGATGGCATCGAAGCTTTTTTTACGAATATGGAGGCAATGATTGATGTCAGCAGTGGAAAAATTATTTACCGTGATCGACAAGAGCGCGAAACTTCTGCAATTGGAATATTCACTTCCATACTTGGAAGCCATCGTTCATGCCGGTGAACATCTGTTTCACCAGGAAATCGATCCGTCAATCAGCGAAAAAAGCGCGAAACGGCTGAAGGAGTTATACCGAAAAATCGAACTTGAACGTTGTTCAAATGAAGACATTCGCAAAGGAATGCAATTGGCAATATTAAAAGGGATGAAAGAAGCGATTCAGCCGCATCACGAAATGACGCCTGATGCTGTTGCACTATTTATTGCCTATTTGGTTGCAAAATGGACAAAAGGAAAATCAGCGCTGCGAATTTTTGATCCTGTCATAGGGACGGGAAATTTATTGACGGCCATTTTAAATGGTTTGCCGAAAGATTCGCGGATTAATGCTTATGGCGTCGAAGCGGATGAAACGCTGTTGAAAATTGCCTATGTGAACGCAAATTTGCAGCGGCATCATGTCGACCTTTTTCACTCAGATGCTTTAAAGCCGCTATTTGTTGATCCCGTCGATGTCGTTGCGGCTGATTTGCCAGTCGGATACTATCCGAATGATGAAGTGGCAAAAGACTATGATTTGCGCGCGAAATCGGGCCATTCTTACGTGCATCATCTGCTTATTGAACAAAGCATTCGCTATGCCAAAGAAGGCGCGATGCTTTTCTTTTTAATTCCGAATGGACTGTTTGAACGCGATGCCGGACAGCTGCGATTATTTTTGCGGAAGCATGCGTTTATCCACGGTTTGCTCCAGCTGCCAAGCACAATGTTTAAAAAAACAGAAAACGGAAAAAGCATCTTCATTCTTCAAAAAAAAGGGAACGAAAGCCGAGCGCCGAAAGAAGTGCTTTTAGCGTCTTTGCCATCATTTGCAAATAAAGAAGCGCTGTCGCGAACGATCATGAAAATCGATCACTGGTTTCAAGAAAATATCGAGCGAAAGCGGTAAATTCAGCAAGACGGCATCGAGCATTGAATATGCAGAACCAGCGGTTCTGGCGCAAATGCTGCATTGGAATGCAAACACGATAAGCAGGCTGAATCATTTTATTATTATTGGCCGGCGGTTCAGGCGATTATCCTATGCGCTGCATTTGCCGTTAACGCCTGCCAGCGTTTTTTGAGAGAAAGGAATGAACAACTCATGGCCTATGAGTTTGTTTATGACGAACGTCTCGGCATTCGTTTGCCGCGTCTGCAATATGAATGGGAGCGGTATTCGCGGGAAACTCAAGCACGCATTTTATTCGAGTGGGAAGCCATACGCGGAACGATTCCGGATCGCATTAAAGAGCTTGAAAAACGGATTAATGAAAAGCAGGAAAGACTTCAGCAAGAAGAAGATTTTGCAGTTTCTTGCCAATTAAATCATGAAATCAGCGAACTTGCTTCCGTGATCAATGACTTATGGATTTGGTTTCGAATGCGGCAAACGTTAAAAAACAAAACTTGAAAACATTCAATTGCTGCAAAGCTTTTTTAAGTTCATCCATTAAAAGAAGCACACGCTGATGATAGAAACGTGTGCTTCTTTGCAATCATTTTTTATCGCTTACTAGCGAATAGAGCCATTGTTCGCGATAGATTTGTTATGATGCAAAACAAAAACCCAGCACATGCTGCTTTTGCTTTTTTGAAACTTTCAGAAGCCAGGTGTCTATTTGCTTTTTCTTACGATGAGCACATCGCATGGTGCGCGGCGGACGATGCTTTCTGAGACGCTTCCAATTAAAAATCGTTCAATTGCGTTCAGGCCGGTAGCGCCGGCGACGATTAAGTCAATGTTGTGTTTTTTTGCGATTTGATTGGGCAAATCGCGTTTTGGGCTTCCGGATTCCAGTATTTTACTGATGTTTTCAAGCCCTGCTGTTTTTGCTTTATCCATATACTCATTCAACAATTTTTCGCCATAGTTTTGTGCATCGGTTACTGACACGTTGGATGGGGCATATTGATCAATGGTCGTTAGCGTTTGTGTATCAACGACATGTGCGATATGCAGCGCTGCATTCCGCTCTTTTGCAATATTCACTGCTCGTTCGAATGCTGCGTCGGCTTCGGCGGAACCGTCAATGCCCACCAATATGTTTTTATACATTGCTTTCCTCCTTTCCCAATCAGTAAATTTGCGGTATTTCTGTTTGTGAATGAATGCGCAATGATGCGCGCTTTCTCGATGTGCAGATCATGCGTTTTGTGCTCGTTCTGGGATGTTTGCAGCCCGTTAGCCCCGGTTATCTTTACTATATCTTTTTTCCCTGTGCAATGGTGCAATAAACTCAAAAAATCAAAAGATTGTCAAAGTTTCTTGACTTTTTATAAAAAAATTGAAGGGGCCATTGGCTTTCATGTAAGATGAAACGAGGAGGGTTACAATGAGGCATGCATTTGTCACCGCTGGATCAAAAGGCTTGGGAAAAAAAGTGTGTGAACAGCTGTTAAAAGAAGGTTTTTGTGTAACTGTAAATTATCGAAGCGACCAAAGGGCGGTTGCCCAACTTCAGGAAGAATGGGCGCAGCATCGTGAACGCGTGTTATTTTTGCAGGGAGACATTACGAAAAAAGCGGATATTGTGCGGATGGTCAATGAAGCTTCTCAAACCTTTGGAACGATTGATACGTTGATTAACAATGCTGGTCCGTATATTTTCGAACGGAAAAAGCTTGTCGACTATTCTGATGATGAATGGTATGACATGGTCGAAGGAAATTTAAGTGCGGTTTTCCATCTCGCCAAGCTTATCATTCCGAGTATGCGAAAACGGAAGTTTGGACGGATTATTACATATGGATTCCAAGGAGCGAACAGTGCGCCGGGCTGGATTCATCGTTCAGGTTTCAGCGCTGCGAAAGTTGGACTCGTTTCATTGACGAAGACGCTCGCTTATGAAGAAGCAGAACATGGAATTACAGTAAATATGGTCTGCCCTGGGAATATTGTCGGTGAAATGAAAGAAGCAACGATTGCAGAAGCCCGGAAAATCATTGATCATGAAACGCCGATCGGCCGATCAGGGACAGGGGAAGATATCGCGCGCATCGTTTCGTTTTTATGTCAAGAAAATTCTGATATGATTACCGGAGCTGTTATCGATGTTACTGGCGGCGTTGAAGTTGTGCATCGCTATCGTTCATGAATAAATGGAATGCAAATCGCTCATCTTAATCGTCAAGAGGTGAGCTTATGAAAACGAAATGGATGGCTGGTTTCTTGTTAAGTTTGCTTATTGCCGCTCCTGCAATTGCAAGCGAACAGGTTTTGCCGTTGACGTCCACGCTAAAAATTACAATTGTTGAAAATGATGCGTTTGAACAGTTCACGTATTATAATCCGAAGCATTTTGCGTATATGAAAAACCATCGAAAATATACAGGAGCACAAGCGGAGACAGCGATGTACAATCTTTTGGCTAAACTGAATTTGTCTGAAAACGCTTCGATTGAAGAGCTTGTCCATCAATTGCAAAAATATGGATTCAGCGATTTGACCCGTGTAGAGATTCGATGGCTGAAAGAGAATCATCAGCTGCATACGTGGGTGTGGGATGCTGAAGATTAATTGTTGGCAGCAAGATTTTTTCGCATGTTTTTTCAGTCATTTGAGTTGAAGAACGAAAATGGTGAAGCGATCGTTTTAAAATTATTTTTTTCAATATGATTACGCTGGATACATAACTGCATACTGCTAAACAAACCGCCCAAAAAGTTTTTGCTGCTTTTCAGCAAAAACTTTTTTCAATTCGCGAAGTGTTGTAGAATAAATTTGACTAACAAAAAAATGGGTGGATGAGAGTATGCGTATTGGAATTCCAAAGGAAATTATGAACAATGAAAATCGCGTAGGCATTACACCTGCTGGCGTTTCGATTTTCAAAGAGCACAATCATCACATCATCATTGAAAAAGATGCGGGTGTTAATGCAGGTTTTTCAAATGAAGATTATGAAAAAGCGGGGGCGCAAATTGTAGAAACGGCTGCTGAAGCGTGGGATGTTGACCTCGTGCTGAAAGTGAAAGAGCCGCAGCCGGAAGAATATCAATATTTTCGCGAAGATTTAATGATTTTTGCGTATTTTCATTTGGCTGCTTTCCCGCAATTAACGAAAGAATTGCTTGATAAAAAAATTATTGCGATTGCCTATGAAACGGTGCAAGTGAACGGTACGCTGCCGCTCCTAACGCCAATGAGCGAGATTGCCGGGCGGATGGCGCCGCAAATCGGGGCGCAATTTCTTGAAAAAACATATGGCGGGAAAGGGATTTTGCTAGGAAGCGTACCCGGTGTAAAACGAGGAAAAATAACGATTGTCGGCGGGGGAGTCGTCGGGACAAATGCAGCGAAAATTGCTGTTGGTTTAGGCGCAGATGTGACAATTATTGATTTAAGCGCTGAGCGGCTTCGCCAGCTTGATGATATTTTTGGATCAAATATCAATACACTGATGTCAAATCCATACAACATTGCGTCTGCTGTGCAGGAAGCGGATCTCGTAATTGGCGCCGTTTTAATTCCGGGAGCGCGGGCGCCGAAGCTGGTGACAGAAGAGATGGTCAAATCAATGGAGCCAGGTTCGGTGATTATCGATGTCGCCATCGATCAAGGCGGAATTTTTGAAACAGCCGATCGAATTTCCACACACGACAATCCGACCTATACGAAACACGGCATCATTCATTATGCGGTGGCAAACATGCCTGGCGCTGTGCCGAGAACATCGACGATTTCATTGACGAATGCCACTGTGCTGTATGCTTTGGAAATCGCGAACAAAGGGTATATACAGGCGAGTCTTGACAATCCCGCCATTTTAAAAGGGCTGAATACACTTGGCGGCTCCGTTGTATTTAAAGCGGTGGCAGAAGCGCACGGCTTGCCTTATCAGCCGGCGGAAGACCTTTTAAAAAATAAAATTTCATGAAGGAATTGCTGCCGCTGCTGTGTAAATAAGAGAGTGAAAAAAAGATATTCATAGAAAGGAAGATGAACAATGAAAGTAAGTTTTCATGGCCATTCCGTCGTTATGATTGAGACCAATGGGAAGAAAATTTTAATCGATCCTTTTATTACCGGCAACAGTCAAACGGATTTGAATGCGGATGCGGTGGAATGCGATGCGATTTTATTAACGCACGGGCACAACGATCACGTCGGAGATGCGGTTGAGATCGCCAAGCGCAACAATGCCCTTGTCGTTGCGACAGCTGATTTGGCGACATATTTAGGCTTTCAGGGGGTTAACGTTCACGGGATGAACATCGGCGGCGCGTATGAGTTTGATTTTGGAAAAGTCAAGCTGACGCAAGCGTTTCACAGTTCGCATTATACGGAAGAAGCAAATCAAAAGATTGTGTATACGGGCATGCCGACAGGCATTTTGTTCACAGCCGAAGGAAAAACGATTTATCATATGGGGGATACCGGCCTCTTTTCTGATATGAAATTAATCGGAGAAATGAATGAAATTGATTTGGCGTTTGTGCCGATTGGCGACAACTTTACAATGGGGCCGGATGACGCGGCCATTGCAGCAAAATGGATTGGCGCGAAGACTGTTGTTCCGATTCATTACAATACGTTCCCAGTCATTGAACAAGACCCGAACGATTTTATTGAAAAACTTGAGGGCGTTGAAGGGAAAGTGCTTCAGCCAGGCGAAGCGATAACTTTATAAAAGGGAAATTGAAGATCGCAAGTTGAGAAAATCACCAGATGAGGCGGACGTTCGGCGGAATAGCGTGTGAGCCTCAATCAAACAATGGGGCCGGGGATTGTCCGCGGAAAGGGGGCCGTTCTGGTGATTTTCTGTTTTGTTTATTGCTTTAGAGGATATGCGCCACTTCTTTTGCTTCAAAATAAGGCAAAAAGCCAGTGTCTGGGTGGCAATTCAAATATTCTAAATCAAGATGGCCTGATTGCAAAACGGACACTTCATGCCAAAGCGACAATTGCACGGATAAGTCGTGCCTTCGCAGCATTTCGGCGAAAGCGCCGAAAAGAGCGATGTGGGTTGGATGGTGATGCGTCCAGTCTTCCAAATGCTTTAATGATAAAAAGAAAGAAACAACACATGTTTTTTCTGCCGGACTGCCGTTTTTATCGAGTTCTTGAACAAATTTTGGATTTAAACAGCCGTTTTCTTCTTGGTTTGCATTTAAATGGCGATAAAATTTTTGCAATGCCGGTTCAACAAGAGAAAAATACGTTTCTTTCTCTTCATCGCTGCATCGCGTCCAATCTTGAGCTGATCGAATAAGACAGATGTTGTCAGGCGGGATGATTTTTAAATGTTTTCCTCTTGTCTTTTTTTTCTGATGCTCAATTCTGTCGACTTGCGCATCAAAACGTTCGGCGCTCGAAGCAGGTATGCGCTTGCGCATTGAACCCCAATAGGCGTGTTCTTTCGTTTCCTGCAGCTGTAAAAAATGAGTTGCGCCGCTATTGTGGTTGTGTATGGAATGAATCGTCTCAAAGTGTGTGGTTGGGATTTTCGCCACTTCATGATAAACTCCGAGATTCGCTGCCAATCCTCCGCCATTCCACCATTGCTGAATTTTGCTATGGCGAAGCCATGCTTCATATGCTTCAAGTTCATTCCAATATGCCATAAAGAGTTGATTTTTATAATCAGCGTTGTCCGTAAATTGTCCATGATCAACATGAATAGGCCCATGCGGCAGCTTGAAGCTTTCTGCTATTCTAGCGGTTAATGCGGCGCTTTCTTCATATGATTTTGCCTGCACGCCGATTTGTGCAAAAATGATCGATTTCATTCCGTCAGGAATGACCGTTGTATACGCTTTTACTGCCAACTTGCACCGTCCCCTTTTCACTGATGTTTCAATATTAGTGTAACATTTAATATTCAGAATTGGGAGATGAAACATGATCTTTTTTCCTGTTCATATAATAAAATGATCATCTTGAACAATTTAGAGGGAATTGAAAGGACGGGATTAAGTGAAACAAAGATGGGGATTGTCGATTTTAGCTGCTGTGGCTTTGGTGTATTACGCTTTGCCGCGTCTTCCGATTGAATCGGGCGGCTTGCCAATGTATTTCAGCTTGCTTTGGATCGCGTTTGCGCTTTTGGCGATTGGAGGGAATTTAGCGGCGATTTTATATGCCGAGCCGAAACAGAAATCTGTAGTTATCGATTTAACGAAGGAGGAGCATGAACGCGAACGCAGTTATGAAG
>CALKAO010000009.1 GCA_937983115.1 uncultured Caryophanales bacterium | reverse complement strand
ATTCGGCTGATTTGGCCAATCAAACTGTGAGGAAAGCACTATTTTTATTTTAATGGATATTGAGGTGAACCATATGGAAAGGAAAGTTAATGGGAATACGCTTTCGCTTGTTGTAGGCGATATTACAAAACAGGCGACAGAGGCGATTGTGAATGCTGCAAATGGAACGCTGCTTGGCGGCGGGGGCGTTGATGGGGCGATTCATCGCGCAGCAGGGCCTGAACTGCTTGCGGAGTGCAAAAAAATCCGCCAGGAACAATTGCAGGGCGAAGAGCTTCCCACTGGAGATGCTGTGATTACAAAAGGCTATCAATTGCCGGCGAAATATGTCATTCATACGGTCGGCCCCGTTTGGCAAGGGGGAAGGCATAACGAAGAAAATCTGCTTTCAAACTGCTATAAAAATAGTTTGAAGCTGGCGCAAGCGCATCGGCTTTCAAGCATTTCGTTCCCGTCAATTTCTACGGGGGTGTACCGGTTTCCGGTGCAGCTGGCTTCCAAAGCCGCTTTGAAAACGCTTGTAGATTTTTTGCAAAATCATTCGTTTGGCGATGTGGCGATGGTATTATTTTCAGAAGATGATTATGCGGTGTACGCAAATTCGCTGCAGCAAATCATGGAAAATTGATCAGAACGCGATTGGAAGCATCGTTTCCTGTGTTGGTTATCCTGGCTATAGAGACGGTGTTTTTGTTCGTGTGCAAAGGGTTGCATTGCAAGCATTCGTTATTTCATTGTGGCAAAAGACCAAGGACGCCAAAGGCGCGAAAAATGTTATTTTGTGGCTGAATTTCAAGCGAGCGCGAACGTTAAATGGCGGCTGATTCGCGAGATGAACGGCAAAAGTGGCGAAAGCCTGTTGGAAAACAGGCGGAAATGCTGCATAAGCGCCAAGCGATGATGTTAAAGCGGAATGCGAGGGCGGCGATGAGTTTTATCATAAACGGCTAACGGGGGACGTTTGAAAATTGGGCGAGCTTGCGAGTTTGCCGAATGTGTTAAGGGGCTGAACATTCATTTTCAGCGCCGGCAGCTGAGGCGGCGCAAATGACTGTCGATTTGATGCCTTCAGGAAAATAATACAAGTGCTTGACAATGGGGTTTGCCTTGTTTTTCACTTATAATAGTATGGATAGATGGTTTAAAATCTGTGAGTCTTTCAAGCAAACCGGCTTGTTTTTTGCTGGTTTTCAATTGATCTTGGTTCAGAGGAGAAAAACGAATGATTGAAATCATTGCAACAGCAGAATCTGTTGAACAGGCGCATTCGCTATTTGATGCAGGGGTCGACGCCGTTTATGTCGGCGAAGATCAATATGGGCTCCGCATGCCTGCATCGCTTGCAAAAGAAGAAATTGCAGAGATTGCGAAATTGGCGCATGAAAAAAATAAACGCGTGATCGCTGCAGTCAATGCAATTATGCATAACGATCGCATTGAAGCCATTGCGCCATATTTGGAGTTTTTGCAATCCATTGGCGTTCATGCGATTACGGTTGGAGATGCAGGAGTCATTCATCTGCTCAGAAAAAATGAGTTGTCTTTGCCGTTTATTTATGATGCGCAGACGATGGTGACGAGCGCCAATCAAATTAATTTTTGGGTGAAACGCGGAGCAATCGGGGCCGTGGCTGCCAGAGAATTGACGTATGAAGAGCTGAAAGCTGTACAAGAGAAGGTGCCTGTCCCGATCGAAGTTCAAGTTTATGGAGCGACGTGCATTTACCAGTCAAAACGCCCGCTTGTTGAAAACTACTTCAGGTTTACCGATCAAAAGAAGCCGACTTCGAAAGAACAGAATTTGTTTTTGTCGGAATATAAAAATGCAGATAAGCAGTATTCGATTTTTGAAGATGTGAATGGCACACATATTTTTGCGGCGGAAGATCTCAATTTAATGCCGCATCTCGATATGCTGATTGAAGCAAACATTACCCAATGGAAATTGGATGGGATTTTTACGAAAGGCGAGCCATTTGTAAAGATTGCCAGTCTTTTTGTTGAAGCGAAACGGGCGATCATGGAAGGCCGCTGGTCGAAAGAAGCATGCGAGAAACTGAATGAACAGCTCATTGCTTATCATCCTGAAGACAGGACGCTGGGAACCGGCTTTTTCTTAAAGAGCCCCAGCGAGATCAAGTAGTAAGCGAGGTTGATGAACAATGAAAACCATTACGAAAAAACCAGAGCTGCTTGCACCTGCAGGCACGCTTGAAAAGTTAAAAATGGCGATTCATTATGGCGCGGATGCGGTGTATATCGGGGGGACGCAATACGGATTGAGAAGCCGCGCAGGAAATTTTACGATCGATGAAATGCAGGAAGGATTGGCATTTGCGAAAAAACATGATGCAAAAGTGTATGTTGCTGCGAACATTGTCGCGCACGAAGAAGATATCGAAGGCGCAGGCAAATATTTTCGCACGCTTCGCGATATCGGCATTGACGCCGTGATCGTTTCTGATCCGGCGCTCATTGAGATTTGTGCGATGGAAGCGCCTGGATTGCCGATCCATCTGTCAACTCAGGCATCAGCGACGAACTATGAAGCCCTTAATTTTTGGAAAGAAGAAGGGTTGGAGCGCGTTGTTTTGGCGAGAGAAGTAAGCATGGAAGAAATTCGGGAAATTCGCCAAAAAACAGACATCGAACTCGAAGCGTTTATTCATGGCGCGATGTGCATTTCGTATTCAGGCCGCTGTGTGCTTTCCAATCATATGTCGCATCGCGATGCGAACCGCGGGGGCTGTTCGCAGTCTTGCCGCTGGAAATACGATTTGTTTGAAATGCCTGAGCTGAATGAACGCCATTCGCTGTTGGGAGGCGAACCGCTCGAAGCGTTTTCAATGAGCGCTGTTGATATGTCAATGATTCGCCACATTCCTGATTTCATTGAAAACGGGGTTGAAAGTTTGAAAATCGAAGGGCGGATGAAGTCGATCCATTACGTTTCAACGGTGTCGAATGTATACCGCCAAGTGATCGATAAGTATTGCGAAGATCCTGAAAACTTTGTGTTTCAGCAAGAGTGGGAAGATGAATTGTGGAAAGTTGCGCAGCGTGAACTTGCAACAGGCTTTTACTACGGCATTCCGGATGAAACCCAGCAATTGTTTGGCAAACAGCGGAAAATTCCCAGCTATGTATTTATCGGGCAAGTGCTGGATTATGATGAAGAAACGCAAATCGCAACGATTCAGCAGCGAAATCACTTTACAGTCGGCGATGAAGTCGAATTTTATGGACCGGGTTTCACGCATTCGCATCAGACGATTGAACAATTGTGGGATGAAGAAGGGAATCCAATTGAAAAAGCGAACAAAGCGATGATGATTGTAAAAATGAAAGTGAATGCGCCAGTAAAACCGCTCGATATCATGCGAAAGAAAAAGTAAATGCCAAAGGACATAGAAACCGTCCGCTTTGGAGAGACTTTTTCTTAATGTGCCCCGCAATTTATTGCGCAGAGGCTCGAACCATTATGGCAGGTGAAAAAATTGAAATTGAACATCGTTGCTCTCGTAGGCAGTTTGCGCAAAGAATCTTTTAATATGAAACTGGCGAATGTGATGAAAACACGCTATGAAGATAAATGGAAGCTGACGATTGCAAATCTTGGAAAGCTGCCGTTTTTCAATCAGGATGAAGAAGCGGATCCGCCTCCAATTGTGAAAGAGTTTAAACAACAGATAAAAGAGGCGGATGGCGTCGTCATCATTACGCCCGAATACAATTGGTCGGTTCCAGGCGTGTTAAAAAACGCATTAGATTGGGCGTCTCGCGTTGACAAAGTGATGATTGGCAAACCCGTGATGATAGCAGGAACGACGATCGGGATGGCGGGAACGCTGCGCGCCCAGTTGCATTTGCGGCAGATTTTATCCGCTCCCGGCATTCAAGCAAACGTGCTTCCGCCGGGAGGAAATGAAGTGCTCATTCCATTTGCCGGTGAAAAGTTTGCAAAGACCGGGGAACTGCTCGATGAAGAAACGCTCGCTTTTCTCGATCAAATTGTCAGCCGATTTAGCGATTGGATTGCTTCTGCTCAAACTTCCTGAAAATGCTGCAGCATACAATGCTGCTGCTCGTGCGGCAGGCGATCCAGGTTTTTGCCGCATATTTACGAATGCGTTCTTTTAACTGGAAGCATGTGGGCATTGGCAATTTCCGTGTAGCGGCTGATTTCATGCCGGCGTTTCGTTTCGTCCCAGCCAAGCAATGCGCCCATGATGCCGGCTGCAGTTTTGACTGCCGAAAGGCCGTGGTTTTCGCTGAATAAAAGCAAGGCTGATCGGCGGCCCATAAAATCTGAAATGGCAAGCGCCATTTCCTGTTCAACGGCGAGCCGCACTTCGCCTTTGATGGCGTTGATATCATCGGCTAACGGTTCAAGCCACATGCTGTCTTCTTCCCCATAGCGGATCAGATCATGGATAAACGTTCCGTAAAGCCATGTGAGCCGATTGGCGGTTTGTTCCGCCACCCCTTTTTCTTTCAATGTTTCCATCATCTCGCTGCGAAAGTTTTCAACGTTTGTATGCAACTTCCCTCCAGGCAAAATGACTTCGGCCGTTTTTTCATTGTTTTCAAAATGGATGTGCAATTCTTTTGCGACATGGCGCATAATGCGATGGGCCATTTGCCGATAGGTGGTTAATTTTCCGCCTGCAATGGAAAGAAATCCGTCTTTGATTTTCCACACTTCGTCGTGGCGCGAAGTGTCTCGAGATGATTTTCCTTCGTCAATGAGGGGGCGGAGACCCGCCCATGTGCCGATGATATCGTGTTCGGTTATATTTGCATCCGGGAAACATTGCTGGGCCATTGTCAAGAGCTCATGTACCGCTTCTGCGTCTGCTGTCGGTTCGTCAGGGCTGCTGTCATAAGGGACATCTGTCGTTCCGACATAAACATGCTCCAAGCGGCGAATCGCAAACCCTTCTTTTCCAGACGGCGAGCGCAATGCGATTGCGCCTTCGATCGGAATCCGCTCGGCACGGAAAAGCAAGTGGACGCCTTTGCTGAGGAGCATTCGTTTTGGCGGTTTGAATCGCGATTTTAGCAGTGTTTCTTCAGCCCATGGACCCGTTGCATTGACGGTTACTTTTGCCGCGACATTGTACACTTTATTTGAGATGGTGTCTTTGACGGCAGCGCCAATGACGCGATCGCCGTCTAAAAGGAAGCGGGTGACGGCTGCATGGTTTGCAACCCAGGCGCCATGTTCTGCTGCAGACTGTGCATTTGCCAGTGTAAAGCGCGCATCGTCCGTCATGTACTCGCCATAAACGATTCCGCTTTTAAGCGGTTCGCGCAGCAAAGGCGCCATTGCGCGAACTTCATCCGCTTTTAACAATTTGTGCTGATCGGATGGCGGCACGCCTGCCAATTTGTCAAAGATGGCGAAACCTGTACGGTATTTGGCCGTGCTGTTTCCTTTGTAGAGCGGGAATACGAACGGAATGGGATGAATGAGGTGCGGCGCAATGGTTTGGAGCACGCGGCGCTCCCGTGCAGATTCGCGGACCAAATTGACTTCGCCGTTGGCCAGGTAGCGGATGCCGCCATGAACAAGCTTGGATGACCGGCTCGATGTGCCATACGCAAAGTCTTCTTTTTCGACGAGCGCCACTTTCATTCCCCTTAGCGCTGCATCGCGCGCAAGTCCGCATCCTGTAATGCCGCCTCCGACAATCAGCAAATCAACGGTTTCTTTTGACATTTGTTCAAGGGCGTTTAATCGCCCTTCGGGGCTGAACGGATGAATGGACATCGGATCACCTCTTTGTATTTTAGGATGAGTGCAAAGCAGCTGTCTTTTGAACATATTCCACCCATTTTCCGTACTGTTCTTCGATCTTCATGCGATTTTGATTTGGCGTGATCAGCAAACTTTTGCGTTTCATGGCTTTAATTTCGGCAATATCGTTCCAGTAGCCGACTGCCAAGCCAGCCATATAGGCGACGCCCAATGATGTCACTTGGCTCGTGCTGGCCTGTTCAATCGGGATGTCGAGCACGTCGGCTTGCAATTGCAGAAAAAAGCCGCTTGCCGTCATGCCGCCGTCTGCCCGCAATGTTTCAAAAGCGGGAATTGGCGAACTTTCTTTTAGCGTTTCAACGACTTGACGGGTGCGAAAAGCGATGCCTTCTAGGATTGCCCGCGCAATATGCGCTCTTGTCGTGGATCGAGACAGGCCAAGCAGGTATCATTTTTACAATACCG
>CALKAO010000008.1 GCA_937983115.1 uncultured Caryophanales bacterium | reverse complement strand
TAATGTGAAAATCGATGATTTCATGCTTGCTGAACAAATAAGAGAGTGTAATCGGCAGCATGACAATGCTTATTAAGCTATATTGAAAAGCAATCGCTTGCACATTAAGAAAAAATTCAGGGATTAAGTTGAATAAAAGCACGGGTGTAAACGAGATAAAAATCCCATAAATCAATATAGTTATTTGATTTCTTATTTTTGATGAATTGTATTCTAAATGTTGATAGAGCAGGATACAGCAAGTAATTACACTTAAAGATATATTTACTATTATTCCTAATCGGCTTGCTGTGCTAAGTATAGTTAAATCAACAAACATAGATGTAAAATTCAAACCAATTGATATGATAGACAGACCAAGACTGATATAACGCATGACTTGGTAAGGTTTTGGTCTTTTTGTATGCGGGAAATATTGAAAAAATTGCAATAAAACGAACGGCGCTAATGAAACTGTTATTACTTCAAGTTCTTTCGTTATTGGCACGTCTAAACTTGCTGGGACTGATAGCGATATTGCCAAAGCGGACACAAACATCAGCATTAAATAATTCTTCATAATTTTTGTATATGGCTGTTGCCTGTAGCTGTAAATACCAAAACCTAAGTAGACTGCACCAATTAAAACGACGATATATTCAGACGGCATGATATCTGCATGAAGAACACTATAAATAACGAGACTGACAAAAACAGTAGATAAAGAAATTGGAAGAATAAAAGTAATCATAGTTCTGACCTCTGTTGCAATTTGAATATTTCTTTTTATTATAGCTTATAGTTGCTCATTTATGGTAAAAGCAAGAAAAGATAGGTGTTTTCCGTAAATGCAAAAGAAACAGTTGGAAGTGTCTGCGGCTTCCAACTGCTATTCGAGATAGTCTTGTATTTTTTTGACTTCCATTTTTTTATTAGGGAAGATGGCGTAAAGCTCTTCGATTGCTTTTTTGATGTAGAGCTTTGCAAGGATGAGGCAATAATCTTGCGCGCCGGTTTTGCGAATGTAATTTCTTATTTCGTTTTTTAATTGGATATCGTCGGCGGATAAACACCGGATTTTATGAAGCAATTGTCCATCGTCTTCTTCCAGGCTGAACTCGAGCGCTTTTATGACGGGCAAGGTTGCTTTTTTATGGATTAGATCCGTTTTTGAATCGATAAAGATATCATTTGCATCGTTTTTCAGCTGGCCTGCAATACCAATATTCGTTGCAATGCGTGTCAGCAGCTGTGGGTTGGACGGATGCGCCAATGAACAGACAAGCTGGATTAATGAAGATGACTTTTGCTGAATGACTTGAAAATAGTCTTCCTCCGTAGGAATGGTGTCGGAAACGACGAGTTTCAAATCGTTCCATTGTCCGCTGCACGCCATTTTCAATTGGTAAAACAAATTTGAAAATATTGAGGAGGTATTGTTCGGTGAATGTTCCAGTATCAGATGAAATGCGTCAATTAGCAATGCGTTTGAAATGGTAATCGCTTCGGCTAGCGACATCGTTTCCATTAAGCCGTCATCATCATCAACAATTTCATCAACGATATCAGTAGCTAAAATAAGCAGTTCAATCGCAGCCGCATTGGCGATTAAAGAACGATTGCACGTATCCTCGCTATCCGTTAGTGAAGATACGTGCAAGTAAAATTGCCCCCATGAAAAACTATTTTCTTGCTCGCTGAAAATTTTCCCTTTCGTATGCAGCAGGCTGACAATTTGGCTGCGCATGCTTTCATCAGCAAAACTGTTTGAAAGGTGTCTTTTTAAAAATTTTTGAAAATCGAGTTTATTAGTTTGTTGTTGACTTACACCCATGGACCAAGCTTTCTTTGAATTTCAGAAATTTTGTTGTAATGATCTTTTACTGTTTCAAATACGTCTACTGATAGTTGATGATTAGCCAAGGCGAGTTCAGAAGCATTGATAGACTCTTTGTTGTCTGCTAAATTTTTAACAACATTCCATAGTTCTTTGTGCATAATCATTACCTCCTAGAATATTTTTTCTTATTATATATCAAAAAGTTCAGAAAATCTCGCATTTCATCAAAAATAGGTATTTACCGTAAGTAGATTTTGAGAATTTTTTCTTAAATTTGCTGGATATTGTCGATTTATGAACTCATGCATCTTGACGATGGCCGCTTTTAATCTCTTAGTAAAGCAGAAATATCGATGGTGTCCACCTATTTCAATGTCTGTCCATCATGCATTCGAATCTCGGCTTTTAGTTTGTATTGTCATCTATTCGTCAAAATGCTGCGCTTCGTCCGGATGATAGGTGTAAAGGCTGTCGATGAGCAGATCAAGATGCTTCAGCTGCTCTTTGTAATCGATCATCAAGCCGATCGTTTGAAATAATTCGGTCCAATTTTCCTGATTGAGCCGGTTTTTTTGACTGTACTGGATGAGCTGTTCGGTTAGCGCTTTTTCCCCTTTGTCAATTTCTTCAATAAAATTTTCAGACGGATCGTGGCGGACTTTTCCGCTATATTTTAAGAGCGTCCGATCATGGAATTGAGTCAAATAGTCGATTTGTTCTTTTAAAAGTCTTCTCATTTCTTGAGGCAAGTCTAAAATGCTTTGTTCATGAAAATGGAGGTTTTTCAACACAGCCAAAGCTTTCTCTGCTGCAGCTATCATTTGCCGAAATACGACGAGCTTGCGCCCTTTTGTATATTCGTTTTTCTTAAAATAGTCTCTTTCTTCCTTATAAAGTTTGTAATAGTCATTTGTTTCACTCAAATCTTCCTGCAGCTTTTGAATATCTTCTTTTAAAGCAATATGTTCGGCATCGTGGCGGATAATCAGTCTCAGCCATTGCGTAGCAAATTCGGTGTTGGCAATGATTTTTTTAAACAGCTTTGTTTCATGTTTTGGAGGCAAAAAGAGCAAGTTAACCGCGAAAGAACTGATAACGCCAATCATAATGATGCTTAATCTTGATAATGCAAATAGAAAAAAGTTCCCTTCCGTTGAATATTCCATAATGAGAATAAGGGTTACGACTGCGAGCGGAATGGTTTTTTCCATTTTTAGTTTAATGCTGATGGCAATGACTAAAATCGCGCCGAATCCGATAACGAATGGCTCGTTGCCAAATGCAAGGGTAAAAACAATGGCTACGATGGCACCGATGATGTTCGCCTGAATTTGTTCAAGGATGGTTCGAAAAGATCGATAAACCGATGGCTGAACAGCGAAAACAGCTGAAACGGCAGCAAATGTAGCCGGCTCTAAATTGAGGAGCAGGGAGATATATAGTGCGAGCGTAACCGCAATGCCGGTTTTAAAAATACGGGCTCCAAATTTCATTCGTTAAATAATGATTCCTTTCATTAATAATTTCGTTTTCAAAAGACAAACGTGCAGTTGAACATGTTCAGCGGTTTTGCAGCAAAACAAAGAGCTTCTTATTTAAAGTATAAACGCTTTTTGCTTGAGAGCAATCGGAAAGGTTTTATAAATGGACGGTCGCTGATATCAGGCTGCTTCATGTTTTGCAAACATTGCCGAACGGATGCGTCATGCTCTTTTTATTCTCCAAACATTATTAATTTTTTAATCGCGAGATATGAACAAAAATTGCAAAGAAATGCACTTACATTTTTTGGAATGCATATTCAGCGGCTTCCAAAGTTTTTTCAATTTCTTTTTCTGTATGTTCTGTCGTTAAGAACCAGGCTTCATATTTTGATGGCGCGAGATTGATTCCTTGGCTTAACATCAGTTTAAAAAATTTGGCAAACTGTTTATCGTCGCTTTGTTCCGCTTCTGCGTAATTTGTGACTTTCATGTCGGTAAAGAAAACAGAAAGCGCGCCTTTGAAACGGTTGATTGAAAGCTGCATGCCGTATTTATCAGCAAGTGAAAGCAGCCCGTTTTCCAAATTTTCTCCAAGTTTGTCCATTCGTTCGTAAACTTTTTCGTCTTTTAAAAGGTTCAAACAAGCAAGCCCAGCTGCCATGGAAAGCGGATTGCCCGCCATTGTGCCAGCTTGATACGCCGGACCAAGAGGCGCGACTTGTTCCATGATTTCCTGTTTGCCTCCATAGGCTCCAATGGGCAGACCGCCTCCGATGATTTTACCAAGAGCTGTTAAATCAGGCTCAATCTTGTAAATTTGCTGCGCGCTTCCATATGTAAAGCGGAATCCGGTAATGACTTCATCATAAATGACGAGCGCTCCATGCTGATGGGCAAGCTGATTAATCCCTTCAAGAAATCCTTCTTTTGGCAATACAATGCCAAAATTTCCGACAATTGGCTCAACGAGAACTGCGGCGACTTGGCCACCCCAATGTTTCAGCGCTTCCTCGAGTGCTTTCAAGTCATTATATGGGACGGTAATGACGTCTTCAGCAATTGATTTCGGAACGCCAGCTGAGTCTGGTGTGCCTAAAGTGGAAGGGCCTGAGCCTGCAGCTACAAGCACAAGATCGGAATGGCCGTGATAGCAGCCGGCAAATTTAATGATTTTGTTTCGCCCTGTGTATGCTCTTGCCACGCGTATCGTTGTCATGACAGCTTCAGTGCCTGAGTTTGTAAAACGAACCTTTTCTAAAGAAGGAATGGCTTGTTTCAGTGTTATGGCAAAATCGTTTTCAAGTTTGGTTGGCGTGCCATACAATACTCCTTTTTCTGCTTGTTTTTGGATTGCTTCGGTTATTTTTGGATGGGCATGGCCAGTGATAATCGGACCATAAGCGGCTAAATAATCGATGTATTCATTGCCATCCTCATCCCAAAAATAAGCGCCTTTCGCGCGAGCCATATAAGTGGGGGCGCCCCCGCCAACTGCTTTGTATGAGCGAGACGGACTGTTCACGCCTCCAACAATATGTTTTAAAGCTTGGATATGGAGCCGCTCTGATTCTTTGCGTGTCATGATAAGTTTGCTTCCCCCTTGTGTTTTGAATGCGGATGATTTGGTTGTTAGTCTAGATCACATTTTAGCGTTTCGTTGCGCGCTTTGAAAGGCTGCCGTCTATACGGGAAGGGTGAAGCCGGCATACGATGTTAATGATTATACCTCAAACGGAATATTTCGCGTGGGCTTTCAGCTCACGTTTTTTTATGGATTAGTTAAAATGAAGTTGGAATGTTTTTTGCATTAAGGGGATATTATTTAGTAGCAGCAAATGTTTTCGCGTTTTGAATGGACAATGAGAACATTGCAATTATCCGTTAAAAAAGGTAAACTAATTATAAAGATTATAAAAAAAGAATGTATCTATTGAAGAAGGAGAGGTGCATGACGGATGTCATCAGAGCTCAATGAAGCGGTTGACAAGCTGAAAAGTTCTGGAGTGCGCATCACACCGCAACGTCATGCGATATTGGAATATCTCATTGAATCAATGTCTCATCCAACTGCAGACGAAATATATAAAGCGTTAGAGGGTAAATTTCCGAATATGAGTGTTGCAACGGTATATAATAATTTGCGTGTTTTTAAAGAGGTTGGTTTGGTTAACGAGATGACATATGGCGACTCATCGAGCCGTTTTGATTATGTAACAACCGACCACTATCATATTATATGTGAAAAATGTGGAGATATTAAAGACTTTCATTACCCTGGACTTGATGAAGTGGAGTCCGTTGCAGAATATGTGACAGGATTTAAAGTGGGAAAACATCGCATGGAAGTTTACGGAATTTGTCCAAAATGTCAAGACGCTTCAGATTAGTAAGCCGATTTGGAAAAAGCTGAGTGGACGGTTGATTTACGGCTGATCCCTCAGCTTTTTTGCATTTAATCAATAAATCCTTTTTTTCGGTTATATTTTTCATCGAATGCTTTGCCTTCCAATTCAGGATCAAGCGTGAGCGGTTCTCTGCAGTACATGCACGCATCTACGCGGCCAAGCATTTTTGTCACTTTATTGCATGTCGGACAAGTTACCTTAACGGCGCGCGTCGATAACATTCCAATCCAGCCGTAGACCAATGCGCTTGATAATACAACAAGAAAGCCGAGAATCATAAAAATGGACATGGCGAGCATCGACGTTCGAAAAAAGATGCCGATGTACATGATGGCAATTCCAACAAAAATGAGGGATAAAGCAAAGGTTCTGATTTTGTTGATTTTGTTTGAATATTTAATAGACACAAGCTTGCCTCCTACGATATACCCGTACTTTGGTGCATGTTTTAGTATAGCATATTTTGAATGGATGCTTAAAAAATTGCGGGGAATGAAAAGAAATAATTTAAGAATTGGAACGCTTCATTAGGCAGCGCTATTGAAACTTCTTGAGCATCATGTTTCGGAATGATATTCAGGTGTGGGAGCAGTTATTCCAAAACGGCTTAATCAGACGATAATAAAAACGTGCTGCAAAAACATAAAAATAAGTTGACCAAAACCAATGACCGTGCTATAGTAAAAAATGTCGCCGTAAGAAAGCGGCGAAATAGCAGCAAAAAAGTACTTGACAAATACATTTAACTTGTGTTACATTAGAAGAGTCGCTGTCTGGAGTAGTGCGATAAAAAGCGCAAGGGACAGCGCAGGGATTGTTCTTTGAAAACTGAACAAAACGCC
>CALKAO010000007.1 GCA_937983115.1 uncultured Caryophanales bacterium | reverse complement strand
GAAACACAAGAATGGCTCAATTTAGAAACCCATCAAGTGGATCAAAATTAAATTGAAAAGTGGATCACTTTTCACTTGCGAAATACACCCCCGATTAAAAAAGCACAAATTTGATTGGACATGTCAATCAAAAAATTCTCCGCCGAGAGAAAATCATTCGTATTTTGCCGAACATCGCATCGGCAAATCGGCTAATTGGAGATGTTCTCATGTTTGAAAAAAGCTTGGTTTTCCTGGAAAGTATCTCCAATTTGGAATGTAAATCAGAAATATGGATTTTAGGCAGACCTTATTGCACCTGGTTTTTGAAGAGTGGAATAATTTTAAAGAGTATGGAAATCAGGAATTTTTTTAAAAACATGTTTTTAAAAAATAAAAATTTAATTGACAACGCTTACATTTAAGGATAATATTTAAATTAAACCGAATATAGAAATATGATTCCGGAATTCGAAATTATTATTGGCTTGAAAAGAAATAAATAGGAGTTGGAACGATTGAAACAAGAAAAAGTTGCTCTTGTTACAGGTGCGGCTCAAGGTATAGGCTTAGCCATCGCGGAAAGGTTTTCTGAAGATGGAATGATAGTCATATTGACCGATCAATCAGAGGAAAAATTAATTTCAGAGACCGAACGTTTGAAGGAGAAAGGCAAAAAAGCAGCATGCCTAGTTTTGGATGTCAGCGATGAAGAAAATGTTAAAAACACTTTTTTTCATATAGAAAAAATGTATGGCCGTTTAGATATATTGGTTAATAATGCGGCAATTTCTCCAAAAGTAAATGGGCAAAAGCGCGAAATTGTTGATACGCCTCTTGAGGAGTGGGAACGTGTTTTGCGAATCAATCTAACGGGAACATTTTTATGTGTACGTGAAGCGCTGCCATTGATGGTGAAAAATAAATGGGGAAGAATAATTAATATGGCTTCTCAAGCAGGACGCACATTCAGTCGAGTGGCAGGTTCACATTATGCAGCGAGTAAGAGCGGTATAATTGGTTTTACCCGAACCATCGCAGTGGAATATGGCAAGAAAGGCATAACGGCTAATTGTATAGCTCCAGGTCGAGTATCTACGCCAATGGTCAACGCTGTACCATATGAGAAAAATGAGGAATTTATTAAAATTACTCCTGTTGGCCGTCTTGGTCAACCTGAGGAAGTGGCTGCAGCAGTTTCATTTCTATGCTCAGAGGAAGCTGGCTATATTACGGGTGCAACACTAGACATTAACGGCGGAATGTTTATGAATTAATTTTTATACGATATTTTATACGTTTTTTAACCGTTTTTGGGCAAGAAGGAAATATGGGATGAGGCGCACTATGAACAAGGGGAAATAAGAAAGTTATGCGCTTAATTCGTCATTGCGCTCATCGATAATACGAGGAGGCTTGCTTATGAAGGCTGTTTGCCTTGAGAGCACTAAAGCATACGATATGCGTTTGAAAGAAATTGATGAATTAAAACCTGCCCGTGATGAAGTGGTAATAAAAGTTAGTGCAGCAGGAATTTGTGGAACTGATTTAAGAATTTATCAAGGCAAATATCCAGGGATCAATACCCCTATTATTCTCGGCCATGAATTTAGCGGTCAAATTGCCTCAGTAGGAAAAGGTGTTGAAGGATTATCGATTGGAACAAAAGTTACAGCTCATCCGAGAATGGCTTCCTGTGGTGTATGTGAAACTTGTTTAAATGGAAAATCTAATGTTTGCAGACAAAAGACTCGACTGGGATTCGAGTTAGACGGGGCATTTGCTGAATTTGTAAAGGTTCATAAGGACCAAATCCACGTGCTGCCAAATGAGATGGAGTTGAACACTGCTGCATTGATAGAACCGGTTTCAGTTGTTGTTCATGCTCTCCATGGTATTTCTATTAAACCTTCAGATGTTGTTCTTGTTATCGGACCGGGTACAATCGGACTCATTGCTTTATTATTAAGCAAAGCCAACGGTGCGGCTGTAGCCATATCGGGGCTTTCAAAAGATAAGCAAAAACTGTTACTTGCAGAGAAACTGGGAGCAGATCTTATTATTAATGCCGAAAAAAAATCTAGTAATCATTTATTGTTGGAGATGACGAACGGGGAGGGTGCAGACATTGTCATAGAATGCACCGGCACACCTGGCGGTGTAAATAACGGACTAAGTTTATGCAGAATTGGAGGGAAATATATTCAAATTGGGACTTCGAATGAGTCTATGACAGTTGATTTTATGAAAGTAGCTTATAAGGAAATTGAAATCATTGGTTCCTACAGTCATACGAAACGTGATTGGGAAGAAAGCATTAAATTGATTCATGAAGGCAAAATTGATGTTCATCCACTCATTCAAGATGTTTATTCCTTGGAAGAATGGGAGACAGCGTTTAAAGTTGCAGAGATTGGCGAGAAAGTGAAAGTGCTGCTCAAACCTTAATGAGGAGGGGTGTAAGATTTTTATTAAACAATTGTTTGACCTTACAGGAAAAACTGCGATAGTAACCGGTGGAGGCGGCGGTTTGGGAAGTCAAATTGCGATCGCTTTGTCTAAAGCAAGTGCAAACCTTGTGCTTTGTTCCCGCAATGTTGAATCATGTGAAAAAGTATGTCAAAAGATTCAAAAACTGGGTGGAAAAGCAATCGCGATGACATTGGATGTGACAGATGCACGTTCCGTTAATAAACTTGTCCAAGATACCATCCAAACCTTTGGAAAGATCGATATTCTTGTTAATTGCAGTGGGATGACAAAACATGAATCAGCAACTGAAATGAGTGAAGAAACTTGGGATAACATCATCGAAACAAATTTGAAAGGTGTTTTTTTAATGAGTCAGGCAGTGGGCAAACATATGATCGAGAATAGATACGGTAAAATCATCAATATTTCATCTGTTGCTGGTTTGAGAGGATATGAACCAGAAAATCATAATTCAATTGCTTATACATCGAGTAAAGGAGCTGTACACACTTTAACAAAAGATCTCGCTGTCAAGTGGGGGCGATATGGAGTAAATGTTAATGCTGTTGCACCTGGACTTTTTCCAACACAAATGAATCGCGAACGTATTAAACCGATAGAAAAACAATTAGCTGAAAATATACCCATGCGAAGACTTGGAGGTGATCGAGATTTAATGGGGGCTGTTTTATATTTTGCCTCAGATGCTTCCAATTATTGTACAGGGCAAATTTTAGCTATAGATGGCGGGAGCTCAGCTAAGTAACGGTTAAAAAATGATTTAAATGATTTAGAAAGAGGAGATTAAATATGACTTATGAAGCGGCATCTGAAGAAATGGCAACAAATGCAAGAAGGATTGCCTTAGCCTTGAAGCGGAATGGGGTGAAATATTTATTTGGCCAAAGCAACCCTCAAACCATTACACTTGAATGCATGGATTTGGGAATAAGAGAGATTGGATATCGGCAAGAAAATGCTGGCGCCTATATGGCTCAAGCTTTTGGCATGTGTTCTGGAACCGTTCCTGTTGTAACAGCGCAAAATGGACCAGCAGCAACTTTACTCGTACCTGGATTGGCAGAATGTTTAAAAGCCTCACATCCGATTGTTGCTCTTGTCGATGATGTGCCAAGGGAGCAGGAAGAAAAAAATGCATTTCAAGAAATTGATCACTTTCAATTATTTTCAGGTGTTGCAAAGTGGGTTAAAAAGATACCTTCAGAGGATCGAATTGAAGATTATGTTGACATGGCCTTTGCAGCTGCTGCAAGCGGCAGACCGGGGCCGGCTGTATTGCTCTGTCCGAAAGATTTAACATTTGACACAAAAAAATATCCGGTTAGATCCAATAGGAAAGCTAATTTAGGCCGATATCCTTTAGATAGGACAGTTGCCGATCCATTAAAAATTGAGGAGGCAGCTAAGTTACTCGCGGAAGCCGAACGTCCGCTGATCTATGCAGGAGGAGGCGCCATTTCATCAGGCGCTCACGAAGAACTTCGACAAATTCAGGAGGAGTGTTCGATTCCAGTAGCGACAACAACCATGGGTAAAGGCTCGGTTGATGAAGAGCATCCTTTAACAATTGGACCAATTGGATATTATATGGGAAAAAGAGGGGCAACCCGATATTTGAAATCGATGGTGCAAAGCGCAGATGTTATTTTACTAGTCGGAAATCGAACCAATCAGAACGGAACAGATTCTTGGACATTGCTGCCTGAAGGTTCAACCTACATCCATATCGATATTGATCCGATGGAAATAGGAAGAAATTATGAATCTATTCGATTAGTAGGTGATGCTAAATTATCTTTGCGAGCGTTGAAAGAATCATTGAAAAAATATGATTTAAACAAAAGAGAAAAGAACCGTGCATTAATTGAAGAAGAAATTGCAAATGCAAGAAAAGCACACCTTGATGAAGCTAAGAGTGTAAAAACATCAAATCAATCTCCGCTCAGAATTGAAAGATTTTTGGCTGAGTTGGAAAAACAGCTATCTGATGATCATATTGTTGTAGCTGATGCGAGTTTATCGTCTGTTTGGATCGCAAACTATATTAAAGCAACAGGAACGAGAAAGTTTATCTTTCCAAGAGGATTGGCTGGTCTAGGCTGGGGGTTGCCCCTCGCTATGGGAGCAAAATTGGCAAAACCAGATAGAAAAGTATTTTGTCTCGTTGGGGATGGCGGTTTCGCTCATGTATGGAGTGAATTAGAAACGTGCACACGTGAAGGGATTGATGTGGTAGTTGCGGTAATTAACAACAAAGTCCTTGCATATCAGAAGTTAGCAGAACAGGCGCGGTGGGGGAAATATACAAGTGCATGTGATTTTACTGCTGTTGATCATGCAAAGATTGCTGAAGCCTGTGGGGTCAAAGGTTTAAGGATAGAATCACCCAATGAGATAGCAAAATCTTTGCAAGAAGCATTTTCAACAGAAGGATCCGTCGTTATTGATTTAATTGTGGATCCGAATTGTATTCCACCGATTCCATTTATGGGTGAATTGGAAAGCTTAGAAATGTGATTGAAAACAAGAAATAAATTATAATTAGGGGGAGTAAAATGAAGTTTAAAAATTTTTTGAAATTAATTCTTTTACTCAGCTTAGCAGCAATTGTTGCTGCTTGTTCTTCTAATTCAAGCCAAACGAATAAATCCAAAGATGAAACGAGTTCAACTGATGGGAGTCCGCAACAAGGCGGTGAAATAGTGATTGCATATTATACGGATGTTACAAATTATGATCCGTTATTAGGCGGCGGAGGCTCTGATCATCCATTGTTATGGCCTGTCTATGACACATTAATCAAGTTTACTCCCGAGCTTGAGCCAGAGCCAGGATTGGCGGAAAAATGGGAGTTTCTTGATGATACAACATTAGTTCTTTATTTAAGAGAAGGTGTAACGTTTCATGACGGGACTCCATTTGATGCAGAAGCCGTTAAATTTAATATCGAACGCGCAAATTCAGAAGAATCGAATGTATCAGACTTGCAAGTTGTTGAAAAAGTAGAGATTGTTGATACGCATGTTGTAGAGTTACACTTAAAAAATCCAGACTCTTCAATATTGTTAAAGCTTTCAGATCGCGGCGGCATGATGGTATCGCCAACAGCTTTTGAAGAGGGAGATTTATCTCAAAATCCTGTTGGTGCTGGACCGTATAAAGTGGCGAATCGGATACCAAACAGTGAAATCACTTTTGAAGCATATAAAGATTATTGGCAAGAAGGGCAGCCTTACCTTGATAAAATGATTATAAAAATTATGGAAGATGAGAATGCGAGGATCAACGCATTGAAATCAGGTGAAGTTGATTTTGCAGAAAATATCACCGCGGGGAATGTAGCGACTCTTGAAAGTGATCCTGATCTAGTTGTGGAAGATGTGATGGCGGTTACATTCAGAATGATATATTTAAACACTTCGATTCCGCCGATGGATAATAAAGCAGTGAGATTAGCCATTCAACACGCTATTGATCGCGAAGCGATTATTGAAGGTGTTAACTTTGGCATGGGTGAACCAGCTAATACTCCATTTCCAAAAAGTTATTGGGCATCTGACCCAGATATGGTAATCGAATATGATCCTGAAAAAGCAAAGCAAATATTAGCGGATGCGGGTCTTGAAAATGTCAAATTTAAAATGAATCAGCATGCAAATGCACATGAAACAAAGATTGCTGAAGCTATAAAAGCGCAATTGGCTGAAATCGGGATTGAAGTGGACTTGCAAGTAATGGAAATCAATGCATCAACGGCAAGCTTTTTTACAGAAAAAAAGGTTGAAGCATCTCTTTCACGTTGGACAGGACGTCCTGACCCGCAAATGACAATTGATTATTTGTTTTCGAGTGACAGCTTTTATAATACAGGAGGTCACTCCACAACGGAGATCGAGTCGCTAATTGCAGAAGCTGCAGCAACTTATGATCAAGAAAAACGAGCTGAGTTGTACAAAGAAATTAGTAAAAAAGCAATTTTAGAAGAAGCGATTGCAATTCCAATTCTCTTTGAACCGAGAATATCTGCAATGAATAAAAAAGTTGGTGGATTTGAGCCAAATATGCAAGGAAAACCGGTTTTTTCAACAATCTGGATGGAACAATAACTTCACACGAAAGGGAGTCGTTTCTTAAGTTTCCTGTCTTACTATCATATAGGATAACTGGCTAAAAAAATATAGTTGGTTATCCTATAAATTGTATTACGAGGTTGATAGAATTGAAAAACGTATTAAAGAAAAGCTGGCCAGATTATTTGCCAAATCATTTAGTTTATCGACAAGGGCAGAAACCATTGCATGAATATTTAATTCAAAATGCAAAGGAATATCCTCATGATATCGCTTATATATACTATGGAAAATCAATCACTTGGAAACAATTAAATGATGACAGTAATCGATTAGCTCACTTCTTCAAGAAAAAAGGAATTAAAAAAGGAGATAGAATCGCGCTATTTATGCAAAATTGTCCACAATATCTTATTGGACACTATGCTATACAAAAACTTGGCGCAATCGTCGTTCCGCTTAATCCGATGTATAAAGAGGCGGAACTTGAATACTTAATCAATGAAGCTGCAGTGCAGGCGCTGATTGCGGGCCAAGAATTATATGCAAGAATTCAAAAGATTAAAGAGAAAATCCCATCTTTATATTTTGTTATCACGACAAATTATGCAGATTATTTACCATGTGAAATAGAGCCCACTTTTCCTATTCCAGACGAACTGAAATTGACGAAACAAAAAATAAATGGAACCTATGATCTCATGGAGATTTTAGCTGCGAATCCACCGTTGGAAGAAACAGCAGAAATTAACCTTTGGGATGATGTTGGATTATATGTTTTTACTTCGGGAACAACAGGAAGACCCAAAGCAGCTATGCTAACATATGGAAATGCTTTGTTTAAAACTGCATCTAATGTTCAAACAAAGCAATTTAGTGAGAATACGATTACTGCCGTATTTTCTCCGTTCTGTCATATTGCAGGCATGTTGCTCGGAGTAAACATGCCTATTTATAGCAGAAGCAAGACTATATTATTTACGAGATTTGATCCAGAAGCAGCCATCATGGCTGTTGAAAAATACAAAATTAACTCTTGGGTTACTGTAGCGATTATGAACGTAGCCATTTTAAATCATCCAGGTGTTGAAAACAGAGATTTGTCTTCATTAAAAACAAATTTTGCGACAAGCTTTGGCACAATTGTTGATGAAAAGCTTGCCGAAGATTGGAGTCAGTTAACAAATGGTTGTGTGCTAACGGAATCTTCGTTTGGATTAAGCGAAACTCATACTGCAGATACATTTATGCCGTTAAATAAGATAAAGTATGGAACATGCGGCATTGCAACATATGAAACGCAAATTCGAATTATTGATCCTGAAACAGGGAAGGATTTGCCAGTCGGAAAACAAGGGGAAATCGTCATAAAAAATCCTGGGGTTTTTAAAGGATATCTAAATCGGCCAGAAGCGACAAAAGAAACGCTGCGGAACGGTTGGGTATATACAGGGGACATCGGCATGATTGATGAAGACGGCTACCTGCACTTTTATGGACGGGTTAAGGAAATGATTAAGTGTTCAGGTTTTAGTGTTTTTCCAGAAGATGTTGAGGAAATCATGAAAAACCACGAAGCGGTATTGCAAGTTGCTGTAATCGGTGTTCCTGATGCTAAGAGAGGCGAAAGTGTAAAAGCTTTCGTTGTCCTAAAGCCAGAATATGAAGGGAAGATTACAGAATTGGAGTTAATGGAATGGGCAAAAGAACAAATGGCTGAATTTAAATACCCGCGCGCTATTGAATTCAGAAAAAGTTTGCCATCTGCGTCTTCGGGTAAAATATTGCGGCGCTTATTGAAAGAAGATTAAATTGAAAGCGAAGCATTCAAATCATATCGATCAATATTAACGATTTGAAGGGGAATTTATATGACTATAATCAATAGTGTATCAGGACAAATTGATTCATCAGAACTTGGGTGCACGTTAATACATGAACACCTCCGCGTGCGTTCAGACGCTGTTTTTACGCAATTTCCGCATCTTTATAATGAAGAAGCAGAACTTCAAAAAGCGATTGAACAAGTGAAT
>CALKAO010000006.1 GCA_937983115.1 uncultured Caryophanales bacterium | reverse complement strand
CAACAATTATATTTTAATCAGTTGCGGGTTAGATGTCAATGCATCGAATCCAAACCTTTCATCGGAATGAAATACGGAATCGGGAGAGAGTTCAAACTCCATTTCGCCTCTGAATCCACGCCAATCTGCTCTAGGATATTAATCAAAAAATCAGCTTATTGAACCGCTTCATTCTCTGCAGCATGGACTGAGTTGCTTCATTTCTTTAACGCCTTTTGAAGCAGCCAGCAAAACATGATTGCGGCTCCAGCGAAAAAACGAACTTTTTTCATTTCACTCCGATATTCAGCATGCAAACCAATCAAAACCATGTTTCTTAGCATGGAACCAGGCATGAGATGACCCTCGTTTTTTCACAATCATAAAAAGGCTATTCCATCCAAACCGATCGAATAGCCGACAACTCAACGATTATTCTTCACCTTTGTTTTACCGTTCAATCGCAGCCGGCACATGCTCATGGGTTTAAATTTGGCATCATTGGTCAATGCGTTAAAATCGCCTGCTCCAATTCTCTTACAAGCTGCACGCCTTTTTCTTTCCACTCTTGCGGAAAGGGGGCGTCTTTGTCTTCCGGAGCCTGAAACTGATTTAGCATTCCAGCATGATCGGCTTCTTCATCGATCCCGCTTTCATATTGATGGGCAAGCAAAAAAGGCTGCTTCAATTCAACTTCGGTCCCGCGTACATCTAGCGAGCCTTTTACGGCTGCGAATGGAACCCGCAAATACAAATATTCGTCTTCATCACTCATTTTATAATCAAACGAGCCTTTATCATATTCCCAATTGCCGCCGATGACATAACCCATCGGCTTTAGCTTTTCTTCAAGAAATTGAAGCCGAAATCTTTTTCCGCTGACACTCGATTCAATGGGTATCATCCAAATTCCTCCCGCAAATTAAATTCATCGTTAGCATGTCCATTTATAGGAAAATCATTCTTCTTGGCAAGTTGGCGATGAAACGGCCAGCAGCACAATGAGTAGCAAATCACTGATTTGACTGAAAAAGACATCATAGCGTGCCGCTTTGCCAAACAGGCAATGCTTTGCAGTTAAAAGACTGCTGAAAGGAAAGCATTCGCGCATTTGAAAACCATCCTCGAACGATGGAAATCATGCATTTTTATTTGATGGCAAAAAACCGCCTTCATTTTCAAACGAGAATTCTTCAGCTGCAGTTGGCGTTCATCATTTCTTTCGATCCTCCATCTCATGCCAGTGCAAGCGTCATTAATTGGCACCGCTTGGGCCGTTCTCTACTCCAAATGGCGAGAAGCTGGCCAATCCTGGCTGCACAACGGATGATGGTGCCAATTATGGCTCTGTCCTTATCATTGCTCATCGTTAGCCGATAAAAAAACAGACCTGAAAAAGGTCTGTGAAATTTCGAAGTTCAATGGATTGAATGATATCTCGTATGGCTGTCGATCGCCAGCAGCGTTTGGATCCCGGCAATGATGTATAAAATGCCTGCTCCAGCCCATACGGTCGCGATGCCGAGTACAAGCAAAACGATTCCTTGTTTGGCGGTTGGCTGTTTCCTCAGTTTTTTCCGAATTGCAATGCCGGATATGCCCAAAAGAAATGGAAAGGAAGCAAAAGCCAGCCAAAGCGACAAAGGTCCAGGATACGCAATTAATTCCCATAAATAAGCTCGGGTGTAAACGCCATTTATATTTATTTCAATTGGCGTGATCATTCCAATCACAATCAAAAAGAGCGAACCAAACCAATACCAAATGGCGCCGGCTAAAACCATACGGCTTGCCAAACGAACTCGCTTGTTCACGCGATAATCCTCCATCCTTTATCTCATTGTGATGGCAATTGGCTCAACATGTTCTTGTCACACTTAACCAACTCCGGATTCATTCGCACGAAACTTGGCGGCATTCCATCGCGCCGTCATCTTTTTCCATGCAGCATCTGCAGACCATGATTTTTTCCCACCTATAAAGAAACTTGCGTTTGCTTATCCTTCTTCGTATTGAAAGTTTTCAATTTTCATCACTTGGTTCTCTTGATTTAAACTTCTTAATAGCTCCTCCTGTTCATCAGTCAGCGATAAAACGATTGGAAACGTGCTGTTTTCATTTAAAACGCCAGCGGTTTCTTCATCCATAGTGACTTCAAAATTTTCCCACACGTATTCACCATCTTTGTTTCCGAGCGTAAAATCAAATGATATATTTTTAATTGGAGTTGGCAAACGATTGATTCCCAACATCACAAGGCTTGAATCGCCTGATTCGTTTTGTATGGTATTCACAATATATAAACTGAAATCATTCTCCAGGCCAATATCCGGATGTGCTTGCACATATTGATTCAATTCGTTGTAAATATTGTTATTTTCTATCGTCGCACCCGCTTCTTCATCGCCTTTTAATACTTGCAGTGTCAACGGTTCTTTTTCGGCACTTTCATCGTGCTGTTCCACGTTTTTATCACCTTCAGCCTGTTCTTCTCCATTGCTGCTGCATGCGATTAATCCAAGCAGCATTGCCATCATGATGACGTTCATCACTTTTTTCAATTTGTTTCGCTCCCATCTCTCGTTTAATCTGTTCCCTGAATGGCCCTGATGCTTCGCTTCATGCCCAACATGCATAGTTCATCCTGGAAAAAACCCAAAATGCCTTTTGGAAACGACTTGAAAACCATCGCTTTCTGCAATTACTGTGGATAGGCTACTTCCACATTT
Organism: uncultured Caryophanales bacterium; assembly: GCA_937983115.1. Taxonomy (GTDB): domain Bacteria; phylum Bacillota; class Bacilli; order Bacillales; family UBA6769; genus Pueribacillus. Next base: position 93,904 of record CALKAO010000006.1, on the reverse strand, counting down.
TTGATCAACCCTTTTAATTCAGGAGCTGCATACACTTCTTTTGCTGCATCCAGCCCTTGAACCGGGACTTTAAGGTGAAGAATAAATCCTTCGTTTTTTCGAATTTCACCTAGAAACGAAGGAGGCAATTCGAGCGAAATCTCTCCAAAACGGGCATCTTTTTTTTCGCTTGCTTCAAATTGCAATGAAGCCTTTAATCCACAAATGGTATGGCCTGTTAAATTAACGAACACGCCAGCAATCGTCATGGTGCGCTCAATATGCGAATACATTCCTCTTAAAATAACAAATTGAACCGTCCCTTTTTTGAAAGGAAATGTATGGCTGTCAAAAAACGATTGAACGTCATTCAATTCTCTGCGAATTTCAGGGTCATTCATTTGCTGTTCATGCGCTTTCGCTGGAACGATTTTTATCTTTTCCATTGCATCTCACACCTTTAATTTATGAGATTTTCAATCTTTGTCGTGAGCCAATTCAATGCTGCTTTAATGCTTCCAATGATTCCTTCCGTACGATACACTTCATTTTGCAGCCTCATTAGTTCATTATTGAGCTCATCCAAGTTTTGATCAATTTTTTTAATGTAATCATACAAGCTGCCATTGATTAAATCCGTTTTCAGCAAGTCTTGATATGTATCAAGGCGATTGCCGATCCAATATTCATAATCTTCTTTCGATAGCGTTTTTAATTTTTTTTGGAGCTGAATGACTTCGCTTTTATGTTCAACAAATTCTGCTTTCAAGGCTTGCAGTCTTTGAATTTTATTATTTAATAAGGCCATTTGGCTGTTATAAGCTTGCAGTTCGCTTTGTTTTGCATGATATTCTTGTTCCAGCTGAATTCGTTCATGCATGACGTATCACCACCTTGAATATTTACCATGGCCATTTTAATTGGATCGAAGGGATTTGCGCCTCAATTTTCACGCCAACGATAAGCGCCAAATCAACTTCAAGCGTGTTTGCCCTTACGTTTACAAAATCTGACGAAAATACGGTTTCGCTCGAAAACTCAACACCAGCTGAAGCTTGAAAACCTGCACTGACAGACGCATCGACACCTAATAATGACTTGCTTGTTTTCTCGCCCCCGATATCTGACGATGCACTGACTTCTTCAATCCCAAAAAGCGTCAATCCTGCTTCTGCTTTTGCAGATGCTCCAGATGCATTTCCGCCAAGCGCAAACTTAAAATCGCCATCTTCGTCATCTGGCATTTTTATGGCAAATTTCCCATCTGCAGAAAATGCATCGGCTTTTGCTGAAACGTATCCGTGAAACGTTTCTGTGCCAATCATGATCGTTCCTTCAGCTTCCGCTACAGCAGCGCTTCCTTCGAGATCAAGCCCATTTTTGTCAAAGGAAGCATTTCCTTCTCCCGCTAAAAGTTTTCCATGCGCACTTCCTTTCACATACTCTGTTGCTTGACCTTCCAGCATTCCTTTGAGTGCTGCAAATTCCCCTGACGTATCGATGGCGGATCCTTCACGCTGGTAATAGCCTTCTGCGCCAAAGGCATAACCAGTCGCTGCAAAAAAGATATCTCCATCAATCCCTGTCACCCACTGGCCGTCAGCGTAAGAAGCATGACCCGCGTTGTAAACGAATGGATCATCATCAAGCATTTGTGCAATTGCGCCATTTTTTTCAACCGTATACCACTCTTGATCTTTAATTGAATTGATTTTACTATAAATGATGCCGTTTTTGTCACGGAATTTTTCCATCAAATCATTGATTTGCTGAAACAATTGCTCGACGCGCGCTTTCATCTTCAGCAAGCTCTGCCTGGCAGCTGCATCGTGTTCATCCAGCTTCATCCTTGTTTCATCAATCGTCTGAATCACTTTTTCATACGATGCCGCTACTGAACTGCTCGGCAGCGAAATAGTGCTGATAAATTCAGAAGCGCGATTCAACAGCTGGCTGGAGCGCACATCGAGTTGGCCAAACACCCTATACTTCGCTTCAACAGCTTGCCTGGCATTTTCGACAGTCGTTGAACCGACGATGCCTTTTTCGCTTTTTTCATAGGCTAGGAAATCCGCTTGCAGCTTTTGTGCGGATTCATGAAGTTCGTGAACGATGTTTATAATTTTTTCAGCTAAATGAATGTGGACGATTTCCATATACTGTTTAAACGCGTTGCCTGTTTTACCACGCAGATGATGCGTTTTTGACAACACCAGCGAACGCTTGAATTGTTCATATACTGCTGTTGAAAGCTGCTCTTGATAGTTTTGCAGTTTTTCGACCAATTCATTGATTTCATCATTCACTAACCTAGGCAATTCGTTCACGTCCCTTCGATATCGTGAGCGATTTCTGCATCTTTATTAACCCATTTTTCTTTGATGGCTTTCATTTCATCCACATCTTTTTTTGACAGTGCAACATATGCTTCCATGCTTTTCGCAAAGGTTTCTAAAATAGACATCATCAAATCCATCGATTCCAAAATTGATTTTTTCTTTACTTCCAATATTTGTTTGGACTCAACGGATGCAACGCCCGAAACAGAATTCGAAAACTGCTCGACTTCTGATTCGTAGCCTTCTGGATTAAGGACAATCTCTTTAGACGATGCCATATTGGCTTTCCTCCTTGTAAAATTGTACATACCCCTCACGAATTTTATAATTTCGCTCTTGGATAAAGTTTCTTATTTCGGCTGCAGTCAGTTCTTTAATGTTTTTGTACCATTCATAAATATTGATTTTGTCGAAATGAAGGCGGGCTGCAAATTCAACAAACGCAAACGGCTGTTGGCCGATAAACTGATCAAACCGCCTTAAAAACCGCATCTTTGCTTTTTCCACATTGTCGCGATCAATGCTTGTAAAAATGTCGTATTTATACTTGCGCAATGGCGTATCAAAGTACATGATGCTTGCATCCATATGATCAACTTCGATCGAAAAGTATCCTTTAAACAAGATTTCTCCCAGCAAAGTCAAAACAGCAAACTCTTTGGATATGCTGTCAAAAGTCGGTCCGCGTTCAAATTTAAGACAGCCGCATTCATAATCGTCTTTGCTTTTTTTAACAAACGCTTCGTCTTGAAGAAAATGAAAATTGTCCACAGCAAAAAGATATTGAACCTGCTTCTGCTTCATTTTTGGTATTTTGAGCTGCTTCAAGATTTCTTTATCGGCCAAACCATGGATAAACAAAAAAAGATTTCGGGGAAACAGCAAATGCTTTCGCAGCTTCCGCACATGATCCATCGTGACATTCAGCAAATCTTGTGTCAGATGCTCAAGCGAGTAGTTTTTGTTTTGATGCGAAAACTCCATCATTTTTATCCGGCCGCGAAATTCCAAATCTTTGTAGTTGGATTTAAACCGATCAATGGTATCTTTTTTTTCTTGGGCAAAAATTTTTTTATCGATAAAATCATTGAACAATTCATTCATAACCTGTTGAATTTCCGCCGCATACCGATCTTCCGATGACTTCCAGTACAACGTTGAAGCATTCATTGTAATGGAGCTTCCGACTTCCAATTCGTACTTTTTTCTAAGCACTGTTTTAACATAATTCAAATAAACATTTGCTGTTGAAGTTCCAATAAACACTTCGTCTGCATCGACTCGAATCCTGCGGGACGCAAATCCGGCTCCAACAGTCAGCGCAATATACACCTCTCCCTGCAAAGGGGCATGATTGATGCAAATGATGGAGTCAGACACTTCAAACGCCTGCATAAGAAGGCCTCCCTTTTACTGCAGTTTTCATTTTTACCTGTTTGCTGTTTGAAATGTAGTAGGCTTCGCCGGGCTCTAAATTTTTTTCAAACGCCATACGATTTGAGACGTGATAGACGCTTTGATTTTTCAATTCACTAAAGAGCAAGGCAGAACCGGTTTCACGCAAAAACTTCGTCAGCGGATCATAGCCTTCCAATAGCGATAAAGATGAGCCAAAAATGAAATAAATATAGTATTCTTTCGATTGTTCAAGCAGAGCGATCAATTGCTCTTCAAGATCAGGGTCTAATTTGTTCCGAAAGATGGCGTAATCGGTGATTACAATGGCTACCCGATTCATCTTTTGATACAGCGCTTGAATTTCTTCGCGGGAAGCATTTTCCCTGCGCAATTCTCCAACCGCATCTTTTCGCTTTGCATGCCATTCTTTCAGCCTGTCAAAAATTCGCAGAAAGAACTCGCTGCCTTCCCCGTAAGCGCAATTTTCATTTTGATAATCAGAAAACGTATATTGCTCATTGTCAATGACAATGACGTCCGTTCCCAACTGGATCAAGCTGTCAATCACGATTTCGATGGAATCGACTGTTTTTGCGTAATCATCGCCTGTAATGACAAATGGGGACTCTCTCTCTAGATACAGCGGCACAGGCATGACATCGATCGTGTCTACACCAAGGCTAATCGCTTTTTTCTCATAGATTGAACTCGTGCTTTTCCATTCTTTAAATTCATGAAAATAAAGGGTCTCAGGCACCATTGGAATGGGCCGCGGCACGCTGCCATCCCAAGACTCCCGCATTTTTTTCGCTTCTTTCTGCACATTCGACACAACCGCGAGCGAATCATCCCCTTCAACGGGCAGCGCTGTTTGAAATAAGGTCGGCTGTTCAAGTTTAATCAGCCCGCGTCCCGGGATTTCCTCGGGTTCAATTTCTGTTTTTCCGATGATTGCACGCATTTCCGCCTGATCGATTAAATAAAGTGCAATTTGCGTTTTAATGTTTGAAAGAAGCGGCATTCTTAAAGCATTTTGACGTCCTGCGCTAATGACAAGATGCAATCCAATGCTTCCGCCTTCACGGGCAATTTGTGTCATGAGCGATTCAAACGCATCGACATCGTCAGCTTCGCGAATGGAATCGTAATTATCAATGACGATCACTTGATGCGGCACGCGTTCTCCGCTTGCTTTTGTATACATTTCAAGGTTCGCTGCGCCAAAGTCGCTTAATTTTTTCTTGCGCATTTTAATCTCATCCGCCAATCTGCGCAGCAGCTTGCCGATTTTTTCTTGATCATCAACGAGAAAAGTATCAGCGACATGCGGCAAATCTTTAAGCGGAAGCAGTCCGTTCGTGCCGAAATCCAATAAATACACATGCAGCTGTTCAGGATTGTGCGCACGCGCCAAATCCATCACTACCGTCTGCAAAAAGGTTGATTTTCCATAGCCTGGGCTCGAAAATGCGACGAGATGACCGTCTTTTGATAAATTCACCTTCAGCGGCTTCTGATCTTGAAGTTCAGGATAGTCGGCAAAGCCTATCGTCGCTTCCAACGGCTTTATTTCATCCTTCTGCCACGAAATTTTGGCAGATTCCGGTTTGATTTCCTGCAAGCTGATTCTTTCCTTCAGCGGAGGCAGCCATGGTCTGGGCAGCGGAGCAATTTGCTGCTCCTTAGCGATTTGATGGATATATTCAACAACGGCATCTAATTCAGTCGGAACTTTTTGAATCTCTTCTTTCTTGCTTAATCCGCTTAAATCTTCGCTTAAAATTTCGTATTGGCCCAATTCATTAATCGCATAAATCGTCGTATCTACAATTTCTTCATCTTCTTGATCTGAGATGTAGTCCGCGCCGCTCCATGCGCTTTGAAACAATTCATAAATTTCATTATTGCCCACTTGCAAATAAGCGCGGCCCGGCAGCGTAATTTCTGCTGCATCCGGCGTTTTTAAAATCTCATTAGAATCGCTTGCATCTTGAACTTTCAGTGCGATCTTAAATTTTGAGTTCGACCAAATTTGATCATCAACGACTCCGCTCGGTTTCTGCGTCGCCAAAATGAGGTGAATGCCAAGCGAACGTCCAATGCGAGCAGTCGATACAAGTTCTTTCATAAAATCCGGCTGCTCGGCTTTCAATTCAGCAAACTCATCTGAGATTAAAAACAAATGCGGCATTGGATCGGTAGCTTCCCCTTGTTTATAGAGCTTTTGATATTGGTTGATGTGATTGACGTCGCACTCGCTAAAAATTCGCTGCCGCCTTTGCAGTTCCGCTTTAATAGAAGCGAGCGCACGCATGGATTGCGCGCCGTCCAAGTTCGTTATCGTCCCCAGCAAATGCGGAAGATTTTTAAATAAATTCGCCATTCCGCCGCCTTTATAGTCAATCAAAAGAAAAGCAACTTCATGCGGATGAAAGTTTACGGCTAGCGATAAAATATACGATTGAATGATTTCAGATTTTCCCGATCCGGTTGTTCCGGCAATTAACCCATGCGGGCCATGGGCTTTTTCATGCAAGTTCAATTTGACAATATCGTCTTTCCCACGCAGACCGAGCGGAACTGCCAAGCTTTTATACGTGTCGTTTCTCGCCCAGCGTGATAAAACATTAAGCTCCTCGACTTTTTCAACACCGTACATTTCAAGAAATGTGACACTTTCAGGGATGGAATTTTTTAAGTTTTGCAAATGATTTAAAGGCGCCAGCGCACGCGAAATGTCTTCCTTATTGAAGCCTTCCGGGAAATGATCGAGCGTAAACTTGCGATTCACCAGTTCGCCTTTTTCAAGAACAATCGTGCCGTTCGCAGCATCGCGAATATCGACAATCGTTTCCACATGTTCGGGCAGCGATTGCATCACATCTTGAACAAAGACGAGCGAAACGCCCAATTCTCTAGGGTCTTCATTGAAAAATTCCATGACGATATGATCTAAAATTAACTTTTCATCGGTAATAAGCACAACAATATGCGGTGAAAAATACAACTTTTCTTGTTTATTTGCGTTTTCTTCCAGCTCAAGCTTTCTTTCTTTTAAAATTTGATAAAACGAATTTAGCACTTGGTCGCGCGAGCGTTCATGATAGACAAACCCGCGCACATTGATTTCTTTTAAACTTGCGTGCGGCAGCCAGCGCATCCATTCCCATTCAGCTTTTTCTTCTTCTGGAAAAATCGTAATAAACTGCACATCATGATAACTGTGAAAAATCGCCAACTGGCAGACGAGCAATTGCAGTTGTTCAAGAACGAGAGCTCGCTGGCCAATATAGCCGACTGGCCCTTCAGCCAATGAAGTGACAATCGGAACTTGATCGATCTCTGTATATTGATTTCTCAATTCACGCGCTAACTTAACCAATTCATCTTTATCCAATGAAAATTCCTCATCATTAAATTGAATTTCAAAACTTGACGCTTCTCGGCCAAGTCCAACCCGATACATTAAAAAATCGTGATGAAACATCGTTTTTTCGTAAATGCGCGAATCAACTTTTACAGCCATCTCGCGCAGTTTCCCAATATCCGGATAATGATACTCTAGAGCATGGCGCTGCTTCTCACGCGCTTCATGCAATTCTTTCGTTTTCTGTTTCAAATATTTCCGGTATTCAACATCTCTTTCCCTCGTATCCGCTCGATATTTTTTTACATTTTTCACATAAGAAATGATCGAATAAATAATTGTCGTTACCGTCATCGCCAGCATGACGATGATGTAGATGCCGCTCGCTCGAAAAAAAGAAACAGCAACCATCGCGGCGATCATCACGAGAGGTGGCACAATCATTCTGCCGAGTTGTTCGCTCGGTTTTGACGGCTTGCTTGACGGCTTTGCAATCGTCACTTTTTCTTCCGGTTCACGATGGATAATTCGCGGTGAACGATGATAGTCAGGATAATCTCCATCAAATGCCGCATCGCAGACAGCCAACGCTGTAAGTGTTGTTGAGACCTGATCCATGCCAGCTGCAATTTCAAGCTGATCGCTGCCGATTTTTACAATCACACCGTCAATAAATAGTTCATCCCCGAGCTCCAATGTGACTTTGCCTTTAAAAAGCATGTAATTATAAAAAACTTGGCCGCTCAGCACTTCAAGATGAAACTTTCCGCCAAGCGATTCCCGATACAGCAGCACATCGCTGTTCGCGCCATTGATTTGCACATGATCATATTCATTTCCGCCAAAGGTAATGCTCCGCTTTGTTGAAACGTCGAACGCACGCCCATTCGAACAATCCAAGCAATAAATCGTCAATGGCTTGTTGTCTGCAAGAATGGTCGCTTGTTCATTTGGATGAACGTTTTGTTCCTCAATCGAGGCCATTTCTCCATCCCAATGAATGATGAAACGATCGGTAAGCGCATGAAACGTAACGGTGTCAGAAATATCATTTCCTACTGTGATGTCGGCCGGTTCATCGTTCAATTGACATTTATGCAGTTCATCTTCATAGCTCAACAGCAGCATGTGTTGCGCCATTCATCTCTTCCTCTCTCAATCTGCCCATGCTTATTATGTGTCATCATCTGACTTATTCTTTTTTTCATCGGATTGATTCTTTTCCTTTGCTGCACCTGCATTTTCTTGTTTATTTTCACCCGTATTTGCAGGAACCGCTTCTTGATTTGGAAATTGAATTTCGTCGTCCTCATCCAATCCATATTCACTTCGATACTCATTTAATTCTTTTTGCAAGGAACGAACAAATTCATCCCGTTCAGAACCGCTTAAATTTGGATCGTTTTTCGCTTGCTCAATCTGTTTGATAATCGCATACATAATCAATTGCGGATCATCAATGTATTTCGCTAAATCAAGCGTTTTTTCAAAATTTCCGCGTCCATTATAGATCCAATAAAGCAAGTAGCTTTGATCGCTTTTTAAACTTATATTGTTCATGATCGCTGTCTTTTGATCTTCCGACAGTTTTTCTGTTTTTACATAGGCATAAGCTAAAATATATTTTGCTTGTTCTGGCAGTTTTTCAGGATCGATATCCTTTAACTCTTCAATCACTTGCCCATAATCCGCAGCCAGAAAATGCCGGTGGGCTTCAAGCAGACTTTCTTGATATGGCGTTTTAACGATGCTGAAATAAACGAGCGGGATGGCCAGCAATACTGATAAAACAAGCAGCGAAACCGCCATTCGCTTAAAAAGCGCAAACCGTTTTTTGGGAACAAGAACCATTGTTTTTTCGGTTTGTGCTTGTTCTCTCGCGTATTCACTGTCCAAATATTCAATGAATTGTTCCAGCGACTCCGCCGCGCCAATTTTTCGTTCAAATTCGGAATCTTTTGCCTGTTTGAGCGAACCTGAATACAGTTCATCAAATGTATATTTTTTGGAAAAAAGTGCAACAGCCAAACATTTGTATTGCAGCAAAAATACTTCTTTATCCATCTCAAATGGCGGAACATAATGGCGAATGCCGCGATAGACAAGCTTAGGCATCAAGTTGTCGTCAAACACAAGATTATCTGGATGCAAAAAAAAGCTCGTTCTCGTCTCGAGGCATGCTTGAAAACGAGCGATGTTCAAAAGCAAACGGAGCTTGTCATTCCGATTGAGCGCTGCAATATCCTCCCATCGTTTTCCTCGATACGGAATGTGAAATAAAAATCGAAACGCATCTCCGTCATCTTGAATATCAACCGGAACGAAATATTCAGACGGTTCTTTGATGAGAGCAAGCTGGCTGACTTCACTCACTTTTGTTTGAGATTTCGCTAAAGACATCCGCCACGCTTGCTTTTCAATTTCAAATTGCAATTCAAGATCGTCGATCGTAATCTTATTTTCTTTCATTCGTCACTTGACCCCTTTGATAACACGACTAATCGATCCCCATCTGCGACTTTATGATCGCCAAGCTTGTCGTCATCAGCCAGCAGCAACTGCTTTGTCGGTATTTTAACGGCATAGGGCATCGGCTGTAAGTCTTTCAACTGCAGTGTTTGTGCGATGTTGGCAAGCAATTGTTTAATCGGCTGATGGATCGGAATGCGCAAATCGTATTCCGATCCGCCTAAATTTCGAAAATCCACCGTAACGTTAACATGTGTTTTGCTTGACATTTCGGTTCTCCCCGCTCCATATTTACGAGAATTGAAAAGCGATCTCGCAGCGGGTATCCATTCCGCTACTCAAACGCCCTGCGCAAAAAGGCGTAAATCCCGCCGCAAATGGCAAGCGCCACCCCGGCTAAACTCGCTAAAATCGAGGTGCTCGCTGAATCGGAACCGCTGCTTACATCCTGTTCGCCCAGCGCCATTTTAGGCGCAGCATAATCACTTGCAAACAAGGCCGCTTCCGTTTCCTTCAGTACGACATTTTCCTCATGCGGCTGAAGAAACAGATTCCGCTCCAGCTCTGCCTGCTCTTCGATTTTTTCAGTCTGTTTCATTTCAATCGTTTCTTTCGTTGATTCATGAAATAAATCGGGAGCGATTTTTTCAAGCTCCGTTTCCATATTTGCGGATGCTTCCTGACCGGTTAAGAAATCTCTTTCACTAATCCGTTCATGCTTAAATCGCAATTTTCCCTTTTGCTGCAACGTTTCTTCCGCATCCGCAGGAAATGATGCGATAAATAAACTGGCAATCATCGTCATCGCAAACAGGCTCAGTTTAATTCGTTTCCGGCACAGTTTCATCAGAATCTACCTTTCTTTCATCGGAACGGCGCATCACACATAGATTTCCAATCACACTTAAGACAAGCAAACCAGCAAGACCAATCACAACATATGCTATTTCTGCACTTCCTTGCATAAAGTTCGCAAGCATGATTTCAACATGCTGCAAAGGCGAAATTTGCTTAAGCAGGCTAAACTTGTCATTTGTGCCGGTGAGCGCGTTAGTTAACAGCAAATACAAACTCAAAATCGTGAGCAAAATAAACATGCCAATCATTCTAAGCTGTCTTAACAAGTAGGCCGCAGCGAAAAGCAGCGTCACCATGATCAGCACATTTAAGCCAATCCACTGAATAAGCTTCGTTTGGCTGATTTGCAGCAAATAGCCTGAAATAATGCAAATAAACAGCCCTTCGACAATGCCGACGCTGCCAGCGATGACTGTCATTGGGAAATTTCGCTTGATTATCGATGACTCTTCTTCATCATTTCCTTCATAGCGGCGTTCCTCATACGTTGAAATCACGTAAGCGGTGAACAGCGCCACAATAAACATAATTAAAACGATAAAATACGGTGTCAATGCATCTCCGGCCATAATGATTCCATCATTTTTCACTTTCACCGGTTCAGACAAGAAATTGTATAAATCTTCATTCGGCCGATCGCCAACGCGGCTGTTTGCAAGCACGTTCACAAAATTATCGGCAAAGCTTTTATCGTCCTTTAACTTTTCTATCAGATCTTTTGATAACGAGTCCGCATGTTGAATAATAGAAGCGCCGTTTTCCTGAATTTGTTGGGCATGTTTATCAATCGCATCAAGCGTATCAAAAACATGGTCCGCCGATGTCAAATTTGAATTTGCCTGCTCCGCTAACGCCTGGCTTTGCGCCAAAAACGCTTTAAATTCCTGGTCAAGAGCTGCAATCGCGGCAATCTGCTCTTCTTCATGAAGAAGGACTTGTTCTTGTCCTGCGACGAGACTTAAGCTGTCTTCCCGCCATTGCGCCAAATCTCTCAGAGTTTTGGCCACATTTTCATTTAAAATCTCCGCTTGCGCTTTCGTTTGCTCGATCGTTTCAACCATCCGATTGGCATTTCTTCTCGCTTGATTCAGCTCGCTTTTAAAAACTGCAATTCTTGCATTCACATGCTCAACGAGGTCTGCGGTATTTTCTGTTATGCTGCCTATAATTAAATCAATCAAAACATCAACAATATTTGTTTTATTAAACAAATAATAAAGCGATTGATTTGAAGCCAAATCTCCTAATGTCCGCTCATTGAAATCATTTGGCAGCTGCGTCATATCAAATCCAAAATAAAGTTCGTACAAAGAAAACAGTCTTTCGTAGCTTGCAGCAGTCTCTGCCGCTTCGTTGATAAATCTTCCTTTTTTGTTTTCTAAAAGAGAAGTTTGCACCGTATGCGTCGCATAATGATTGTCAATTTGAACTTCTGCAATAGTTGATTGCGACGATTTTGCCAGTTGTTCGCGTTCAACCGCTGCTTCGCTATTTTCCGCTTCCTCGCGGTACGATTCGCCATCATCTGTCCGATCATCGCCGATTTGTTCCGAAACATGCACGTGTTCGCTTGATGCTTCAGCGCTATGATTTTCAGATTTTTTTTCTTGTTCCATTTCTTCTTCCGTTTTCCCTTGTTCATGAACCGTCCATCGCCAGCGTATCGGTTCAAAAATATCGATTTCTGAAACATCATTTCTTAAGCGAAAAACAACTTCAACATTCAGTCTTCCTGCGACATCTGCAGGGATATGAATCGCTTCCCCGCGATATCGCCGCACCTCATAAGACCAATCCGATTCCGGGACAGACAATCGAACATTTCGGACGAAAAACCCTTCTGGAATTTCCGTTAAGCGAAACTCCGTCAGCTCTTTGCCTTGAACATTGCGAAGCGGGAGCTGGACGCTGTCAACACCCGTAACGCCTGTTCTTCGCAATTCATTTTTTACATCTTCCACAAGCTTCACAAGTGGAATCTCACGGTTTGGCGGCTGAAAGCCCCATCTTCTAAACTCATCATCATTTAGAAGTTTATTCGTCACTTTAATAGCGTTCGTTAATCGAGTCGTTGTATCCGCCTCAAAGCCCAATTCGACAATCTCGGCTTCATTTAACGTGGGCAGATTTGCGATTTGTTCGTACAGCTTGTCAAGAACAGCTCGATTCGGTTCGCGATAAAGGCCATTTGCTTTAAAAATATCGTTGAACTCGCCGTCAAACACCTGTTCCAGTTTTTTGCGAAGTTCTTTATTTTCATCTGCAAGCAGGTGATTCAAATAATTTTCAACCGCTTCAACTTTTTGGGCTGCCTCGTTAAATGCTTGTTGAACCTGCAGCCCGCGCGTTAAAATCGTTGGACTTTCATTCTCTCGAGGCGTTTGAAATTGCCTGTAGACTCTTTCTGTGGACTGTTCCAAACGATTCAACTGCGCCAGCACATCTTCATGATGCATGCTTTTTCGCAATGAATTCAAATCATCGTAAACGCTTCGCGTAAATTGATGATGCTTCTGATGCGTGTCAAGCATGTCGCTAAAATTCGAAACATATTTTTTATTTGCATTGACGCCATCATACAAATTTTCTTCAAACATCGATAAAATATCTTTAAAATTGCTGAAACTGTCTCGAGAAATTTGAGTATTATCTTGTATGACAGAAAATTGCGACATGTAATCGGCAAGAGGATGATTCACATGTTGATTGTATTTGTTCGTGTAATGCGCTTCTTTTTCCACAATTTCTTGCACGCTGTCTTGGGCTTCCTGCAAATTTCCAATGACACTGGCAAAGTACACATCAATAATGCGGCGATTAAAATCATTTAAAATGGCAGCGGCCGTTTCTTTCGCTCTGCTGCGCAGCTCATGATTGTCCGAAGCGTTGATTTTATAGCTAATTTGCACAGGTTCTGGCGAATCCGAGTCGATCGACAAAGCTTTTTCCGTAAAATCATGGGGAATTACGATCATCATGTTGTATAAATTTTGCTCAATTCCATTTTCTGCTACACCGCGGCTGACGATATACCAATCGTGCGTGCTGTCTCTCTCTACACTTTTTACAAACTCTTGGCCGAAATCAATTTCTTCGCCATTAAAAATGGCGCCTTCATCTTCATTCACAAGAGCAACAGCCATTTTTTGAACCTCTTGATCCGTTGCCGCTTGCTCTGCTTGATTAAAAGCTAAAAATGATGGCCATGAAGACAATGCGAAGACGAGGATTAAAAATAATAAGACTCCCCACTTCAATTTCTTCATTTCATCAACTCCTACTGCGATGTTAAGCCCTAAGCTGCAGCATGATGCCGAGAATTAATCTGCAATGAACAAAAGCCACACAACAGTTGTCGCGTGGCACAAGTAACGTTCGTTCTCAGCACTTGTCCAAATTTCCCATTCATCAGCTTAAACCGAAATTTCTAGACAACGCTTCATCATGCTGAGCAACAGCATCTGCTGTTTTATTTAATTGAATATTAATATCTTGCATAAGCTGCGCAAAAGCTTGGACTCGAGGTTTAAGCTGTCTAAATTGATCGTCAAAGCGTTCAAATGCACGGCCTTCCCATTCCGCCCGCAATTCTTCCTGCAAGTTTGTTAAATTCTGCAAGATTTCTTCGATCTGTCTGGCACTTTGACCGTAGCGCGTTGCTTTTGCTTTTAATTCCTCTGGCGACATGCGAATTTGTCTAGACATTGTTCATCCCCTATCCCTATTTGGCATATTTTTGCACGATAAGTATTTTCTGCTAAGTGATGACTTCTAATTGATACTCTATAAACATTGGTTTTCTTTATCAACCTTTTTTAAAATAATTACAAAAAAGAGTTAATAAAGGCTGTGTCTTTCTTTCTATCAGTGGAATTTTTTGGATAAATGTTTGCAACTAAAGGTCTAATGATATCGAAACATCTTTCTTTAACAAAGAAAAAAGACTGAGATCATGTGAATCCCAGCCGAGACTTATTTTTGCTTTTTTTACCTCTTTAAACGTTTATTTAGTTGCGCCTGCCGATCGTTTGATTCTTTCAGCCACTCTTTCAACTTGTCTTCCAGCGTATTAAAACCTTGTTTGGATGCTTTTGGCTGGCGCGGAAAACGCTGCCGCCTTTCCGTGCGCTCAGGTGCAGGTTTTGTCGCGCGTATCGATAAGGAAATTTTTCCATCCTCCACTTTTAAAATTTTAACGTTCACTTCATCTCCAATCGCTAAATGCTGATGAATATCTTTAACATAGCTGTGCGCTACTTCAGAAATATGAACCAAACCTTGCGTTTCATCATCTAAAGCAACAAAAGCGCCAAATGGTTTGATTCCAGTAACTTTCCCCTGCACAACCGTTCCAGCTTCATATTTTGTTGACATAAACACACTCCTAAAATTTTATTAACTATGTTATTGTATCACGGAGTGGTGATTATGACAAAAATTACGAATGAAAATGAAGATGAATGCTAATGAAATTGAAGTTCTGAAACAATTTTTTCAGCTCTTGGCGAGAAGCCGTCGCCATATTCAACCGGAAAATGGATAGTAATTCGAAAAAGGGCGTCATTTCTGTTAAAAATTGATACTGTGCCAATCATATGATCCGTTTCAATCATATATTCTTGTTCAGAATGCGCAACTGTAAATTCCTCTTTTTGTTTTTCGACAATGCGGTACTTTCCGTAAAAATCTGACATGGCTTCATCATGTTCCGCGGCGGTCATCGCATAAATTTCTACGTAAGCCTCTTCTTCTTTTACGCCGCCAAAATTTGCAGTAAAAATCAGTTGATTTTCAGTCATTTCAACCAGCATATCTTCCGGATAATACGTAGAAACTCGCAGCTGTTCATGTGCAGCCAAATAGTAAGTGATCGTCTCCGGATTTCCTTCAATCAATATCGAGTCGGTTTTCATCGGTGCGCGCTGAACCCCTTTCAATTCTCCTGTCAGCTCTGAATCTGAATCCATCTCAGCGTTCGGCTGCCCAAACATTTTATATTGTTTTGCATCTTGAGGCGAATAAAGGAATTCGGGTGAGACAAAAATTAACATTCCGGCAATCGCCATAACCATGACTGCAGCAAAGCCAGGAAATATGAGTTTTATTTTTTTTCGCTTTATCCGCTTCTTTTCATAAACAAGCTTCGAAACCAGCTGCTCTGCGTCCGTAAAAACGGGTTGAGTTTCATATGCGTCTTTCAATTGCCGCAGTTTTTTTTCCAATTGTTCATCGCGCTGCATTCGCTTCGCCTCCCATCGCTTCCAATTCCTTTTTCAATCTGGATCTTGCCCGCGCTAAACGAGTTTTGACTGTTGCAGAAGGCAGTGAAAGGATCGCAGCAATTTCGTCAATTTTTTTGTCATGAAAATAAAACAAAACAAGCGGCAGTTTATATTTTTCATCCAATTGCTGAATCAGCTGATGAAGCGCTGCATCTTCTTCCCGCGAGAATATTGCTGCTTCGATGTATTCTGCGGACCATTGCAGATTCTTTATCAGCTTTTGTTCCTTGTTCCGCTGGCGGTTTATTTTTTTAAAATGATCGCGGGCAACATTTAGCGTAATTTTATAGAGCCACGTCGTAAACGTTTTTCCAGTATATTGATTTAAAAAACGATACACGCGGATAAATACTTCCTGCGTCACATCTTCAACATCGTTGGCAGAAACGCCAATTTGAAACGCAAACCGCTCAACGATGGCAAGATGGCGTTCGATTAATTCATGCAGGGAGTCTCGATCTCCGTTTTTCGCTAATTGAATTAATTCATCTATGGCCATAGTGAACCGCCTCTCCTTTCATCCATATAACCGCCAATCCTTTAAAAAAGTTTCACTTGCACTCATTTTTGTAAACAATCTTAAAATTTAGTATAGTAAATATTAATCTAATACTTTTTATAAAAGAAATCGCCACTGCCGCGCAATAAAGACATAAGAATGAAAGAATGGGGAACAGGCTTTCTTCAAACCTGGCGTCATGGTTTTCCATTGAATAAATCAGCGATATGGATTGGAGGCTTATCATGACCTATAAAAAAATTGGACCGATTGAAGTGGTTGCCGGAGAAAACAACAGCAAAGTCCCTTTTTCAACATCGCTTCTCCTGCACGGCCGCGATGGGACAGCTTTGTTTGATTGCGGTGCGGGAAACCGTGCATACGGATATATAAAAAAACAAAAAAACTTGCAAAACATTTACTTGACGCATTATCACCTTGACCATGTCTGGGGTGTCAGCCATTTTCCAAATGCGCAAATATGGATCAATCCATATGATAAAACCAAGCTGCAAAATACAACGGAAATTTTAAAAGCAAACGGTCGATATGCCGTCTCCGGCAAAAAAGGGATGAAACAGCTGATTTCCGATTTAAAAAATCACCGCTCAAAAGCGGATGAACCGAACTGGAATCTGACGCTTAATCGTGAAATGAGCATTTATCCTTATGGCCAGCCGCTTGACATCGTCGGTGAAAAAGTGATAATGATCCATGCTCCAGGCCATGCTGAAGGACTGGCGCTGCCGTATTTTCCAGAGCATGGCGTGCTATTTGTCGTCGATCATGATTTGTCATCGTTTGGCCCTTGGTATAATAACTCAGATTGCGATATTGACCTGTTAATTGAATCAGCATTGAAAACGTTAGACGTTGATGCGGATTATTTTGTCACTTCCCATCACAAAGGAACGGTTCACCGCAAAGAGTATGAACAAAAGCTGCATGATTTTTTAGCGATTATCGAACGAAGGGAAAAAACGATCGTCGATGCGGTCAAACGAGGGGTTTCCCCAAAAGACATCGTTTACGAAGAAGTGTTTTATTTTAAAGAAACTCATGCCAAAAACCCGTTTTCGATGAATTCCGAAAAACTGGGCATTGCCAAACATTTAGCGCGGCTTAGCAAGCAAAATGCAGGCTGGGAAGAATATTATCATGATTTTCTAAACGTGCATGGCATATTAAAAGAGTACGTTCACTATGAAAGCAAACCGCTCCCCGCCGACTCCCATCCGCTTCTTGAGAAAAAAACCAGCCATAAATCTTAATCTATGGAATATAATAATAAACGTTGCAGAATTGCTTCAGCTCCTGATTGGCATGAGCTGAAGCGCTTTCCGCTGCATGAAACAGCCGGCATCAAAATAAAAAATAACCAGCTTGCTCGCTTGCCATTCATCATGCTGGCCGGCTTGCATCGATCCCTGAATCGCATGATCTTAAAAACGCCATTCCCGAATCACGTACGGGACGGCACTCGCCTACCTGAAAAGCTGTGACGAGCCGGTTTGTTTTCATACTGCTGGCAATCGGCTGGCAATCCCAGCGCTGCACTGAAACCTTTCCTCATCATGAACGATTGCTAATCCATCGATTTTTCATATAAAAAACCTCTCATCTCATCGCTTAAAACCTTTTTCATCTATACGAAGCATGCCAATTAAAAAAAGCAACGGCTTTAGTTTTGCAGCTTGCAATAACTAAAGCCGATTGTATTGGCGGCAGAATGAATGCACGAAACAAGCCTGTTTATTTTTGCTTTTGCCGCTCGCGCTCCTGCAATTTTCTCCATAAAATTTTTCCGCTTCCCGACATGGGCAGTTCATCGACAAATTCAACGATCCTCGGATACTTGTAAGCAGACATTTGCGTTTTTGACCACTCAATGATGTCTTCTTCGGTTACTTTCCCTTTGTGGTCTTCACGCAAAATAATAAAGGCTTTCACCGTTTCGCCCCGCTTCGGATCCGGCGCGCCGATAACCACTGCATGTTCAACTGCCGGGTGTTTATATAAAATCGATTCGACTTCAGCCGGCCAAACTTTAAATCCAGACGCGTTAATCATGCGTTTTACCCGATCCACCATAAAGAAGTAGCCTTCTTCGTCATAATAGGCGATATCGCCTGTTCTAAAAAAGCGTTTGCCATCCAATTCGATAAACGCCTGTTCCGTTTCTTCCGGCTTGTTCCAATAGCCTTTAAATACTTGCGGACCGTGAATAATCACTTCTCCTTCTTCATTCGGCCCCAACTCTTTTTCGGTCTTCGGATCAATGATTCTTGCATCGACATCAAATTGAGGCACACCCATGCATTGCAGTTTTGGACGATCTGCAGGGTTTGAATGCGTCTGGGAAATGGTTTCTGAAAGCCCATAGCCTTCTGCGTATTGAACACCGGTCACTTCATACAGTTTTTCCCCGACTGCCTTCGGCAATGGCGCACCGCCGCCGCCAATGGATTTTAACGAGCTGATATCGTGGTTTTTCAAATTTGGATTTGTCAGAAAATCGACAACCATCGTGGCTATATTAATCCAATGTGTACAGCGATAGCGCTCGATAAGCGCTGCAGCTGTTTCTCGATCCCATCGAGTAAGCATCACCATTGTCGCACCGCTGTAAATCGGTGCATTCATGCTGTGCTGGAGCCCTGTCACATGAAACAGCGGCAACGTCGCAAAACAAACGGCGCTTGGCGTGATTCGCTGCCACACGCTAGCACTCACAATATTTGCTTGCAGCGTCTGGTGCGTATGCATGCAGCCTTTCGGGTTCCCTGTCGTGCCTGACGTATATGGCAGACAGCATAAATCATCTGAAACCGATTGCGGCGGATTCAGCGCCGCTTTCGTATTCAACGCTTCTTCCCATGCAACGATATCTTCATGCTGAAACGTTTGCTTCTCGGCTAAAACAACATCAGGGACATTGTAATTAACATTTTTCTCTGCGTATTCAGAATAAGCGGTGACAATGATTTTCTGAAGCGGCGTTGTATGTAAATTTGGTTCGATATGGGGCATCAGTTCTTGGCCGACAATCGCAACTTTTGCATCGCAGTCTTTTAAATAATAAGCAACTTCGTCTTTAATATTCATTGGATTGACTGGAACGACAACCGCATCCGCACGCATGATCGCATAAAAAGCAATGACGTATTGCGGTGAATTTTGCATATACAAAATCACGCGATCGCCTTTTTTTACCCCTGCATGCATTTGAAGATAGCCTGCCAATGCATTCACTTCGTCATATAGCTGTTGATAGGAAATTTCATTTCCATAATATATAATTGCAGATTTTTTCGGGTAGCGTTTCGTTGTCACTTCCAAATTGTCGTACACCGTCGTCTCCGGAATCGGCAAAGTCGTCGCTAAACGTTTTGGCCAAAATTTATAATGTCTCGTCATCATCGTTTCCCACCACCAATTTTATGTTTTGTAAGCGCATACATGTTTGCTATTTCATTATAACAAAGTAATGCCAATTTTCAATAAAAAGAAAGGAGGCGTATAAAAATGATATTTCGGGCAATACTGTAGCTATTCCTAGTATTCCCCCTTTCTTGAGCAAAGCCTTGTTAAGCTTTGCTCTTTTCTTTTTGCCTGCTCAAAATAAGCGATGACGGCCGGCTAAGCATCGATTCGCTTCAGAAATCTGGCGATTCGGTGAATCGCTTCTTGAAGCTCTGTGAGTGAAGATGCATAGGAGCAGCGAATGTGCCCTTCTCCGCCTTGTCCAAAGACATTCCCGGGCACGACGGCGACTTTTTCTTGATGAAGCAATTGTTCGGCAAACTGTTCAGAAGTTAAGCCGGTGCGCTTAATGGATGGAAAAACGTAAAATGCGCCTCCCGGCATATGGCAGTCCAATCCGATTTCCTGAAACGACTGCACGAGAAAGTTTCTTCGCTGCCTGTAGCTTTTTACCATTTCCGCGACATCGTCCATTCCGTTTCGCAAAGCTTCAAGCGCGCCATGCTGCGCCATTGTCGGCGCACACATCACTGTATATTGATGAATTTTTAACATCGCTTCAATCAGATCTTGCGGACCAGCTGCATAGCCAAGCCGCCAACCCGTCATTGCAAACGCTTTTGAAAAGCCGGAAATATAGATCGTTCTTTCTTTCATCCCTTCAAACGCCGCGATGCTCACATGCTCCTCATCATAGTTTAACTCTGCATAAATTTCATCCGTCAATACGAGCAAATCATGTTTTTTTACGATTTCTGCAATTGCAGCCAAGTCGTTTTCCACCATCGTTGCGCCTGTCGGATTGTTCGGGAAGCAGAGAATGAGCGCTTTCGTTTTTTCGGTAATTTTATTTTCCAAATTTTCAGGAAGCAATTTAAACTCATTTTCAGCACTCGTTGCAGCCGATACCGGCACGCCGCCTGCAAGCGAAACGGCTGCTGCATAAGCAACAAAGCAAGGTTCTACAACAATCACTTCATCTCCCGGATCGAGGATTGTTCGAAGGGCAACATCAATCGCTTGACTCGCGCCAACGGTAATGAGCATTTCATTATTTGGATGATAAGAAAGCTGAAAGCGATTTTTCAAATACGCGGAAATTTCTTCTCGCAATTCAAGCAAACCCGCATTTGACGTATAGCCTGTATAGCCATTTTCCAAAGCATTGACGCTTGCTTCACAAACATTCCATGGGGTGATAAAATCAGGTTCGCCGACGCCTAAAGAAATGACGCCTTCCATCTGCGAAGCCAAATCAAAAAATTTTCGTATTCCCGAAGGCTGCAATTGCATAACCATTTTAGAAACATACGATTTTTTTACTGCATCCGTCTTCATGGAGACACCACAATCCGTTTGTCTGCCCGTTTTGGTTCAAAAATCACACCATCATGTTTATATTTCTTTAGCAGAAAGTGAGTCGTCGTTGAAATCACTGAATCAATGGTCGATAGTTTTTCAGAAACGAATCGCGCGACTTCAGTCATTGTTTTCCCTTCAATATGCACCGATAAATCATATGTTCCCGACATTAAATAAACAGCCTTCACTTCAGAAAAACGATAAATTCTTTCCGCCACGGTATCAAAGCCAACGCCGCGCTTTGGCGTGACTTTCACATCGATGACGGCTGCCACTTTTTCATCTGAAACGACTTTGCTCCAATCGATGACCGCAGCATAATTTAAAATGACATTTTTTTCTTCCAGCTCATTGAGCTTTTTTTCGATTTCCTCAACAGGCAAAGCCAGCATTTTTGCCAGCGTTTCCGTTGAAATCCGTCCGTTTTTTTCTAAAATTTCAAGCAATTCAACCGTTGTGACATCCATTACCCCCGTCCGCTCCTTTTTCAGCATCTTGCACTAAATCTGTTTACTTTTAGTTTATTTAAAGCTACATTATAAGTATAACAAAAATTTTTTGTGGGATCGCTAAGATTTTGCTGCAACTTTTATTTTATGTGACGCAAGGAGGACGTCCTTCATTTTATGGAGATTACAAATTTAATCATTTTCGCCGTTTTAATCGCTTTCACTGCTTTTTTTGTTGCGACGGAATTTGCGATTGTGAAAATCCGTGAAACGAGAATCGAACAATTGATATTAGAGGGGAACAAAAACGCTGAAACTGTAAAAAAGATTTTGCAAAATCTTGATGGCTACTTATCCGCATGCCAGCTTGGCATTACCATCACTGCTCTCGGCCTTGGATGGATTGGAGAACCGACCTTTAATCGGGTGATCGAACCCATCATTTCAGCCCTCCAACTCCCGGATACACTTTCGCGGCCTATCTCTTTTTTAGTCGTTTTTGGTATTGTGACATTTTCACATGTCGTCATTGGAGAACTTGCTCCTAAAACCGTAGCAATAAATAAAGCAGAAACCATATCTTTGCTATTTGCAAAACCATTGCATTGGTTTTACATCATCGCATTTCCGCTGATTTGGCTGCTTAACGGATCCGCCCGTCTGCTCGTCCGCCTGTTCGGCATGAAGCCTGCGGATACATATGAAAAAGCGTTAACGGAAGAAGAGTTGCGTCTTTCCTTATCTGAAAGTTACAAAAGCGGTGAGATCAATCAATCAGAATTGCAGTATGTGAACCGAATCTTCGAATTCGATGATCGGCTTGCACGGGAAATCATGGTTCCGCGCACGGAGATCATCTGTGTATTTAACACGGATCCGCTCGAAGACAATCTGGAAATTTTAAAAAATGCAAAATATACCCGCTATCCCGTTGCCGAAGGAGACAAAGACCATATCATCGGCTTAATTAATGTCAAAGAAATTTTTCAAGATCTGTTTAAAAATGAGTTAAAACCATTTGAAGACTATATTCGGCCGATTATTACCGTCATTGAACATACGCCGATAAAAGAACTGCTGCTGAAAATGCAAAAAGAAGAAATCCATATGGCCATCCTCGTTGATGAATATGGGGGAACGGCTGGCCTTGTCACTGTCGAAGATATTCTTGAAGAAATCGTCGGAGAAATTCGCGATGAATTTGACAGCGATGAAGAGCCGATGATTAACAAAGTCAGTCCGACAGTAACGCGTTTAGATGGAAAAGTGCTGATTGAAGAAGTCAATGAGTTATTCAATTTAACCCTTGACGACAGCGAGCTTGATACCATTGGAGGCTGGATGTTTTCACAATTGAATGAAGTATCGCTCGGATCCGAAGTCCAAATCGATGGCTATGAATTTAAAGTAACCGATATTGATGGACATAAAATAAAATTTATTGAAGTTACAAAATTAAGCGACAACTTAAAGGCCGGTGACTAATTAGCGGCATGCCGAAAGAGGCCGCCGCCTTCTGCTCGATTTGAGAAAGCGATAAGAAACGGCCGTCCAAATTTTTTGGCTCCCGCTCGATTCGAACGCAATTTTTATGTGATGCAAAAGTGCACAGACATAATCGGCAAGCTGCTGCAATTCAAAAATCAATTTCAGAAATTTTTTAAAAAATAAGAGGCCCAGCGCATGCTCTGCTTAGGCCTGGCATCCATTGCCCATTAAATTCGAAGCCTTTTGAGGCGCTCATTTTTTCTTTTTACGTACCATTTCCCAGTGCTCGAATCGCGATAAATACGGACATGAAATAATTTCAGCGGCGTCCAAATTTCTTTTAAATGAAGATACGCCAAGAAAAACTCCCTCCTCACCATATTAAAATGTATAGAAAAGAAAAATTTATCGGCGAAAAAGCTTTTTGCGATGTATAAAAAAAGCGTGCCGAAATTTCGGCACGATACGTGGACAAGCTCAACATTTTATGAAGAACATTCTTCATAAAAAGGAGGGGTAAAGGGTTCGTTTATTTGCTTGTCCATCATGCATAAGCCTAGGTCGTGTGACAAAGTCATCATGAATGCTTACCTATAGTATAAAAAGTCTTTTTCCAAATGACTATTCCTACAATTGTAGGAACTTTATCCTTCATGGCAGCCGATGCGTCCCTTCATTTGTATGTTTTGCCCGTCAAAAAATGTGCTGCTTGAAACAGCACATTCGCCTTAAACCTCTGAAGGCTTCACAACCAGTTCATCATTTTCGACATCGACAAAAAGTTTTTCTGCATCTTGTTCGTCCAGCAGCAAATCAGCAATTTTATCTTCAATTTGCTCTTGGATGACCCTGCGAAGCGGACGCGCGCCAAAGCGGGGATCATAGCCAAGTTCAACAATTTTTTTCTTCGCTTCTTCGGTCACTTCAAGCGTTTTTCCCGTTTCCTGCAACGTTTGCTCCAACTCTGCAAGCATCAGCGAAACAATGGCCAACAAGTTTTCTTCATCCAATTCTTTAAAGCGAATAATGCTGTCAAACCGGTTTAAAAATTCGGGCTTGAAATACGGCGTCAAACGTTCTAAATCCGCAGCCGCATCAGACTCATCCGGCTTAAACCCGACTTTCACTTCTTTGACGCCAGAACCGGCGTTGCTTGTCATAATAATCACTGTATCTTTAAAGCTGACCGTACGGCCCTGGCTGTCTGTCAAACGGCCATCTTCCATAATTTGCAGGAACATATGCTGCACATCAGGATGAGCTTTTTCAATTTCATCCAACAAAATGATGCTGTACGGATTTCTGCGGACTTTTTCAGTCAATTGCCCCGCTTCATCGTGGCCAACATAGCCAGGCGGCGAACCGATAATTTTTGACACCGAATGTTTTTCCATATATTCACTCATGTCCAGACGAATCAAGGCATCCTTGGAGCCGAATAATTCTTCTGCAAGCACTTTCGTCAATTCGGTTTTTCCGACGCCTGTCGGACCGACGAACAAAAAGCTTCCAATTGGACGGTGTTTGGATTTTAAGCCTGCACGGCTGCGGCGAATCGCTTTTGCAACTTTTGCAACGGCTTCATCCTGTCCGATGACTTTTTTCGCTAAATTCGCCTGCAGGTTTTTCAATTTCGACTGTTCTTCAGCTTGAAGTTTTGTCACTGGAATTCCCGTTTTCTCTTCAATAATCTGCTGAATGTCTTCAACCGTTACGACTTCTTTTTCATGATCGCGGGCTTTTTCCAGCTCCTGTTGAATGCGCAATTCTTCCGTTCTCAAATATGCCGCACGCTCATAATCTTCTTCACTTGCGGCTTTTTCTTTTTCAGCAATTATTTCGCGCAGGCGCGCTTCTGCTTTTCCGCGATCGGTCCCCGCTTGAATCAAGTTTTTCTTCGAACCGGCTTCATCGAGCAAATCAATGGCTTTATCCGGCAAAAATCGATCTTGAAGGTAGCGGTGCGACAATGCTGCGCACGCTTCAATGGCTTCATCAGAATAGCGGATTTCATGATAATCTTCGTACTTTTGCTTTAAACCTTTTAAAATTTCAATCGTTGCTTCAATCGACGGCTCTTTTACCATAACAGGCTGAAAGCGCCGCTCAAGCGCTGCATCTTTTTCAATTTGGCGATATTCTTTTAACGTTGTCGCGCCGATCAATTGAAGCTCGCCGCGCGCAAGCGCCGGCTTGAAAATATTCCCAGCATCCATCGCCGAACCTTCTGCCGTTCCGGCGCCGACAATCAAATGAATTTCATCAACGAATAAAATGACATCCTTGCGCTGCTTTAATTCAGCAATGAGCCTTTTCATCCGTTCTTCAAATTGGCCGCGAATGCCGGTATTCGCAACAAGGGAAGCGACATCCAGCAAATAGACTTGCTTATTCAGCAATTTCGTTGGAACGCTTCCTTCATAAATTTTTAATGCCAATCCTTCAGCAATCGCTGTTTTTCCAACGCCTGGCTCTCCGATAAGCACAGGGTTGTTTTTATTGCGGCGATTCAAAATTTCAATGACGCGATTGATTTCTTGCTCGCGGCCGATCACGGGATCGATGCGGCCGGCTTTTGCATCATCCATCAAATTATGGCCAAGTTCATCAAGCAATCCTTTTTGGCCTTGTTTCACATGCTGCTGCACGCGCGGCCCTTGGCTTTGGCCATTCATAAAACCGTGAAACATTTCGCTGAATGGATTGCCGAACATGGATTGAAACTGGGCCTGACTGTCTTTTTCAATCTCTTGATAGCACGTTTGGCAAAGTTTAAAATGCCGAACCTGTCCATTAATGTTTAATTTCATTTGAATGGTCGCTTGATTTGTTTGGCATTTTTCACAATTACCCATCCTGCATTCCTCCTCCTTTTATAATCTATATTGCCGCTTTTTCCAATGGTTGGCTTTGATTATCTTTGACCTTTAAAGCGCAAACAATCCAATCATCCAGACCTGTTTGTTTGACTAACTTTGACCTTTGCTTTTATTATACTCTGACCTTCTTTGACTTTCAAGTGTTTTTTATAAATTTTTTCAAAAAATAAAAAATCCCGCACGATGGCGGGATTAATTTTTACTGAAACGGATCGATGTACGTTTCAAATGCGCGTTCATATTCATGGCACAATTGCAGCAATTGATGGTCTGCAAATTTTTTTCCAGCAATTTGCAGGCCGACAGGAAGCCCTTTTTCGGTCAGGCCGACGGGAAGCGAAGCAGCGGGATGGCCGGTTAAATTGTACACTTGCGTCAACATCCAATCGTTTACCGGATTCACATCTTTTCCGTTAATTTTTGACGGACCGTCCAGCTGATATTCAAAGGCGGTTGTCGCTAACGTCGGAGAAACGATAAAATCGTATTCTTGCAAAAGCTGATGAATGGCGTTCCATACTTTGGTGCGATTCCAATCCAATCGTTTATACTCAACGGCGGTCATTTTCCGTCCGACGGCAATCATTTTCGCCAGATTTTCTGAAAAGCCGTCTGGATGAGCGTCATAAAGATCGCCGTAGGCTGCCGCGTAGCTTACACACCATAGCCCGGCAAAGGTTCGCAAAAAATCGCGCTTGCTTAATCCAAAATCGATCGATACTTCTTCAACATGGCAGCCAAGCTCACTGAAACGGCTGCAAGCGGTTTCGATCACATTTAAAACATCATGAGAAATTTCAAATAGACCTAAATCCGGCGTAAAAGCCAGTTTCACCTCTTTTAGCGGCTTTGCCGCTTGATTTTCAGCGATTGGCGCTGAATCCGGATCGCTTTCGGTGTAGCCTTTCATTACTGAAAATAATAATGACGCGTCTTCCACTGTTCTCGTCATCGGTCCATTATGCAGGTAAGGATGTTGGGAGCCAAATGCATTGCTCGGACGGCCATCATGAGGGACGACGCCAAATGTCGGCTTTAAACCAAAAATGCCTGTAAGCGCAGAAGGTATGCGTATCGAACCGCCCCCATCGCTCCCTTCCGCAAATGGGGCCAATTTTGCTGCTACTGCAGCTGCCGAACCGCCGCTTGAACCTCCAGGAGTCAGCGTTTCATTCCAAGGGTTTTTCGTCGCTCCAAATAACGGATTATCTGTTGTTGCTTTGTGGCCAAACTCAGGTGTGTTCGTTTTTCCGATGACAATCGCTCCGGCTGATTTCACTCTTTTCAAAAAAGTGGGTTCAACATCAGGTACATAATTTTTAAAAACAGGGGATCCGTAAGTTGTCACGATTCCTTTCGTCGGGGTTAAATCCTTAATAGCAATGGGAAGACCGTGAAGAACGCCCACTTTCTCGTTTTTCATCAAGAGCTTTTCCGCCTTTTTTGCTTCCTCCAATGCCTGTTCATTCATTGTGACATAAGCATTCCATTTTTTATTCTCACGTTCAATTCGCTCCAAATACGCGTCCATCACTTCAACGGGCGAAAGTTTTTTTGCTAAGATGTGATCGCGCAGCTCAACAGCCGACATGTCCGTAATGTTCACACAGCTCACCTCTTATCCATCTTTTATTCCATTATAGTACAAACAATTGCTGCATGGACTAAAAAAACCGACAGCTTCCACTGTCGGTGCATCGTTAAGAAAGAATATATTCCATGAAAAGGCCAATTGAAACAAGCAGTCCAAACAGCGTATGCAGCTGAGCCGTTGATTTCATCGCCGGCATCATGTCGATTGGCCGTGTCTTGCCGACAAATCGTTTTGCTGCTTGAATCGCTTTTGGCACGCTTAAAAATACGAGCAGCAGCCATAGCGAACCATACCCCGCGGCAACCATGCCAACAACCCATATATAAGAGAATCCAAACATGATGGCTAAAAACTTAATCGAGTTTTCATGGCCTAGCAAAATCGCTAACGTTCGTCGGCCGTTTTTTGCATCGCCTTCGCGATCGCGAATGTTGTTTGCCGTTAGAATCGCTCCGCATAAAATGGAAATCGGAACAGAGATGAGCACGCTTTCGGCGGTAACGGTTCCTGTTTGAATAAAAAATGAAATAAGAATAATAATGAAGCCCATGAAAAAGCCGGAAACGATTTCACCGAATGGAGTATAGGCAATCGGATAAGGGCCTCCGGTATAAAAATAGCCCGCCGCCATGGAAACCGCGCCGACCCCGGCAATCCACCAACTGGTCGCCGCTGAAATATAAACGCCAATCAATAACGAAACGGCAAATAAAATAAAACCGAGACGCAGCACAACGATCGGCTCCACGCCATCTCTTACAATCGCTCCGCCGATTCCAACCGATTCTTTCGTATCGAGTCCCCGCTTATAATCGTAATATTCATTAAACATATTCGTTGCAACTTGAATAAATACGGAAGCGATGAACATCGCTAAAAACAGCAGCAAATGAAATTCCCCATGCAAAAGCCCCAGCATCGTTCCTATTAACACTGGGATAAATGCAGCAGTCAGCGTGTGAGGACGCAGCAGGCGCCACCATACTTGCCAGCTGGAAGATCGTTTTACGTCCTCTT
Organism: uncultured Caryophanales bacterium; assembly: GCA_937983115.1. Taxonomy (GTDB): domain Bacteria; phylum Bacillota; class Bacilli; order Bacillales; family UBA6769; genus Pueribacillus. The sequence goes on along the minus strand of CALKAO010000006.1, from coordinate 65,441 downwards.
CTTGACGTTCGATGATGGCTGACATGATTTTCTCTCCCTTTTTGAAACTTGTGGTTCCTCTATCCACTCATCCAACAATCCCGTATGGTTGAAATTTCTTCGATATAAAACAAAACCTAGCTTAAGTGTAGAAAAACGACCAACGCCTGTCAATGTTAAAAGGTGGTTGATTTTAGCTAGTTTGTTGACATTAAACGAACTTAAGGTGTATGTTTGAATAGATTCAGTTACAGGAGGAATCGACTGTGATTACCATTCAAACGCCCAACCTGCTTTTAGATAAACTGATCGAAGGCGCTCACAAAGCAAAACAATTCCAGCGGCCAATCATTGTCAGTTTTACATCCAAAATGAACAGTCAGGATGCGCTTGCCTATTTCTCCTTCGCAAAACATCAATCAGATTCACGCTCATTTTGGACAGATCCGAAGCGCGAATTGACATTAATTGGCATTCATTCAGCGCTGGCGTTCGAAGCAAAAGGACTCGATCGCTTTAAGAAACTGCAAAATCAATGGCAGGATTTTCTGCAGCATGCGATCATCGATTCAGATAAATCTGTTCCAGCAACAGGGCCTACAATTGTCGGGGGGTTTTGTTTTGATCCGTTAAAAGAAAAGACCCCGCTATGGAAGGCATTTCCGGATGCAAAATTAATTTTGCCAAAATATTTAATCACAATCTATAAAAACAAAACCTTTTTAACAACAAATTTTGTCATATCCGATACCGACGATCCGCATCTCATTTTAAAACAAACTGAAACGGAACGCGACCGTCTTTTCCATTCCCAGTTTCAACATGACGAAGACAAACCGATTTCTTTCATTAAGGAAGAAGTCAATCCGCAAGGATGGATGAAAACCGTTGAGAAAACTACAGAAGATATTAAAAAACATCAACTTGAAAAAGTTGTTTTAGCCAGAGAAATGCGCTTATATGCAAACCGATCCTTCTCGCCTGAAAAAGCGTTGCGGCGGCTGCTGGCTGAACAAACCTCGAGCTTTGTATTTGCATTTGAATACGGCGGGCATTGTTTCATTGGCGCCACGCCTGAGCGGCTCGCAAAACGGGAAGGCGAACAAATCCTGTTTACATGCCTTGCAGGCTCAATGAAACGCGGAAAAACAGATGCAGAAGATGATCAGCTTGGAAACTTCCTGCTTCGCGATCATAAAAATCGCCATGAACACCAGCTTGTCGTCGATATGATTGCCGATGTTGCCAAACGCATGTGCAAAAATGTACAAGTTCCAAACGGGCCAATCTTGTTTAAATCGCGGCACATCCAGCATTTGTTTACACCGATAACTGCAAGGGCAGCGGATCATCCGCTATTGGCGATTATTGAAGCGATGCATCCCACCCCTGCACTCGGCGGCTATCCAAAAAACAAAGGCGTAGCAAAAATTCGCCTGATTGAAGAGCTTGACCGCGGCTGGTATGCTTCGCCGATCGGCTGGCTCGACCACCACGGCAACGGCGAGTTTGCTGCAGCCATTCGTTCCGCCCTGCTGAAAGGCAAAGAAGCATCGCTGTTTGCCGGTGTAGGCCTCGTTGCCGACTCCGATCCAAGGAGTGAATACGAAGAAACATTGATTAAATTTAAACCGATGTTATCTGCTTTAGGAGACGAGAACGATGACTAGCCAAGACACGCTTACAAAATATGTTGCTGCATTCGTTGATGAACTTGCTCAATCGGGAATGCGCCATGCCGTCATCAGTCCAGGTTCCCGATCAACCCCGCTGGCGCTTTTGTTCGCTGAGCATGCATCCATTCGCACATGGATGCACGTTGATGAACGTTCGGCAGCTTTTTTTGCATTGGGGCTTGCTAAAGCAAAGCGCGAACCGGTTGCAATAGTTTGCACATCCGGAACAGCTGCTGCCAACTACTATCCAGCAATTGTTGAAGCGCGGCTTGCAAGGGTGCCGCTCATTGCGATTACAGCTGATCGGCCGCATGAATTGCGAGATGTCGGCGCCCCGCAAGCCATCGATCAAGTTCGCTTATTCAGCACATATCCAAAATGGTTTGTCGACATGGCTTTGCCTGAACAGACCGACGACATGCTCCATTATTCGCGCATTTGCGCCTCACGGGCGGTTGCAAAAGCAGCCGAAGCTCCAGCAGGGCCTGTTCACATTAATGTTCCGCTCCGCGAACCGCTGATCCCAAACCTTTCAATGCCTGCTCTCTGGAACAGCGGACGCCGCGCTATGGACGATTCCTTTGCCAAAGCCCTTGCAGGAAAACAGCACATATCAGAGCAGCATATTCACTGGATTCAAAAGCAAATCGAAAAAGCTTCAAAAGGATTAATCGTTTGCGGCCCCACCGATCTTCCGGATGTGCAGCAAGAAATCATTGCATTGGCGGAAAAATTGCGTTTTCCTATTTTAGCGGACCCGCTTTCCCAGCTGCGCACCGGCTCACACAAAAAATCGCTGATCATCGACAGCTATGATGCATTTTTGCGCACGGAAGCATTTGCAGACCAATACAAGCCGGATTTCATCATCCGATTTGGCGCAATGCCAGTTTCAAAGCCACTCATGCTGTATATAAAAAACAATCCGCATTGCAGGCAAATCGTAATTGACGAAGGATCAGAATGGCGCGATCCAACGCTGTCAGCCGGCACATTCATTTATGCAGAACCGGGGCAACTTTGCAGGCAGCTGGCAAAAACGATTGAACCCGCGCCCTCGCAAGAAAAAGAACATTGGCTTCAAATCTGGCAAAAAGTTAATGCCGCAGCCAAAGCGACTGTAAAAAAATCCATTTCCCGCCCGAAGATAAACGAAGGGCAGCTTATGCTTGAAACCATAAATATGCTGCCGAATGACGCGCTTTTATTCGTGGGGAACAGCATGCCGATTCGTGATTTAGACACCTTTTTATTTGCAACAGAGAAACGAATTGCAACAATGGGGAATCGCGGCGCAAACGGCATTGACGGAGTCGTTTCAACAGCGCTTGGAGCAAGCTCCCACTTCAAAAAAAGCGTCCTCGTGATTGGGGATTTGTCCTTTTTCCATGATTTAAACGGTTTGTTATCTGCAAAACTTTATGATTTAAACTTGGCCATTATCATCATAAACAATGACGGCGGCGGCATTTTTTCGTTTTTGCCCCAGGCGCGGCATCACCTCAAACATTTTGAACCATTGTTCGGCACGCCGATTGGACTTGACTTTCAGCTTGCAGTTGAAATGTACGGCGGCCGCTTCAGGCGCGTGGAGAACTGGAATGATTTTCAGAGCGCGTTTGCAAACAGTCTGGCGGCGCATGGGCTGCATGTGATCGAAGCCGTTACGGAACGGCAGGAAAATGCTGATATTCACCGCAACATGTGGGATAAAGTAAAGCAAAAAGTGGCGGAGGTCATTCAAGATGAAAATTGAGCTCCGCTCCTTGCACTATTGCGTTCATATAAACGGTTCAAAAAAGAGGAGCGCCCCTCTTCTTCTGCTGCATGGATTTACCGGTTCGCATAAAACATGGGATCCATTGATTTCAGCATTGTCGGAAAACTATCAAACAATTGCCGTTGATCTCATCGGCCACGGGCAAACCGACGCTCCAAACGACCCAAAACGATATGCCATTGAAGAGGCAGCGGACGATCTCATTGAACTTCTCAATCAATTGAACATCGAAAAAGCGCACATGCTTGGCTATTCCATGGGGGGAAGACTGGCGTTGACGGCCGCTTGCCGGCACCCATACCGTTTTCAGTCGCTTATCCTGGAAAGCAGTTCGCCCGGCTTAAAAACAAAACAGGAACGCGAACAGCGGATTGCAGCGGATGAAAAACTTGCTGATTTTATTGAAAAAAACGGCATTGAAGCATTTATTGACTATTGGGAAGACATCCCTTTATTTCAAACCCAAAAAAGAGTAAAATCAGAAGATAGAGCGTCTTTGCGGAAAATCCGCCTGCAGAATCGCGCTGTTGGACTGGCAAACAGCCTGCGCGGCATGGGAACAGGCAAACAGCCTTCCCTATGGACACAACTTTCTGCGCTTCCAATGCCCGTTTTATTGATCGCTGGCGAGCTCGATAAAAAATTTGCAGCCATTGCAGAAGAAATGAGCGCGCGCATCAAACGGCACAAACTTGCCATTGTGAGCGATGCAGGGCACACCATTCATTTTGAAAATCGCGAAGCATTTATTGAAATCATTTTAGACTTTTTAAATCAATTCAAGGAGGCTTAAATGCATGACAATCCAATGGGAAAAAACAAGAGATTATGAAGATATTATCTACGAAACGCATGGTGCAATTGCAAAAATTACGATCAACCGCCCTGAAGTACATAACGCATTTCGTCCAAAAACGGTCATGGAGCTGATCGATGCGTTTTCTTATGCGCGCGATGATGCCAGCATCGGCGTGATCATTTTAACAGGAGCTGGAGGCAAAGCCTTTTGTTCCGGCGGCGACCAAACGGTTCGCGGCCACGGCGGCTATGTCGGCGAAGACGACATTCCTCGCTTGAACGTCCTCGATTTGCAGCGGCTGATTCGCGTCATACCTAAACCCGTCGTCGCGATGGTTGCCGGCTATGCGATCGGCGGCGGACATGTTCTTCACGTCGTGTGCGATTTAACCATTGCTGCAGACAATGCCATTTTCGGGCAAACCGGCCCAAAAGTGGGCAGTTTCGACGCCGGTTATGGCGCTGGCTACCTCGCTCGAATTGTCGGACACAAAAAAGCGCGTGAAATATGGTATTTATGCCGGCAGTACGACGCCCAGCAGGCGCTTGAAATGGGACTCGTCAACACCGTTGTCCCGCTTGAAAAATTAGAAGAAGAAACCGTTAAATGGTGCAAAGAAATGCTTGAAAAAAGCCCGACTGCCCTCCGTTTCTTAAAAGCTTCTTTCAACGCGGACACTGACGGCTTGGCGGGGCTTCAGCAGCTCGGCGGAGATGCAACATTGCTCTACTACACGACAGACGAAGCAAAAGAAGGGCGCGATGCGTTTAAAGAAAAAAGAAAGCCGAACTTTGACCAATTTCCGCGGTTCCCATAAATCTACCTTGCTTATATCAGCTTGATGCCTTGCCATCAAGCTGATTTATTTAAATGGAGGCGAAACAGCATGAAACAAACGATGCCCAATTGGCTTATGAAACGAGCCAGCCTGTCTCCTCATCGCACCGCCATTGAATTTAATGGGGAGCACATTTCGTTTTATGAACTGCACGTTCGCTCCCTGTCGCTGGCTCGCAAACTCGCTTCATTGCCAATCAATCGCGGCGATACAGTTGCTTTTTTGCTTGAAAACGGGGCGCATACAGTTGAAACAATCCACGCGCTCGAATACTTGGGAGTGATGATCGTTCCACTGAACCATCGGTTGGCGCCTTCCGAACTTCGCTATCAGCTGCAAGACTCCCAATCGCGTTTTCTCATATATGATCAGGCATTCACAGAGAAAGCGGAAAAAGCTTGTGAACAAACTTCAGCAAAAGCGATTCGCTTTGATGACGCCATAAACTTGAACGAAGCCGAAACAACAATTGCTGAAGAAATAAATTTAGACGATCATCATACAATTATGTATACATCCGGAACGACAGGCTTGCCAAAAGGAGTGATTTTAACTTACGCAAACCATTGGTGGAGTGCAATCGGTTCATGCTTAAACCTCGGTTTGCACGAAAATGACAAATGGCTTTGCGCCGTTCCAATTTTTCATATGAGCGGATTGTCGATCGTCATGCGCAGCGTCATTTATGGCATCCCCATCGTCATTCAGAAACAATTTCAGCCTGAAAAAGCAAATGAAGCGATTGTTCATAACGAAGTGACAATTGTTTCCGTCGTAAGCGCCATGCTGACAAGAATGCTTCAGGCGCTGACTGGCGCCTATCCGAAAACGTTTCGCTGCATGCTGCTTGGCGGAGGCCCCGCTCCACTCCCTTTGCTTGAAGCATGCAAAGAAAAAGGCATTCCCGTTTATCAAACGTACGGCATGACAGAAACCGCTTCACAAATTGTTACGCTTTCATCCGAATACATGCTCACAAAAATTGGCTCTGCCGGCAAGCCGCTATTTCATTCTGACATTAAAATTGAAATTGACGGGCGTCCAGCAAAGGCAAACGAAATTGGAGAAATCATCGTCAAAGGCCCAACCGTCACGAAAGGCTATTTGCGCCGTGAAAAGGATACAGCGCAATCGATCAGAGACGGATGGCTTTATACTGGGGATCTCGGCTATCTCGATGAAGATGGCTTTCTGTACGTTGTTGACCGCAGAAGCGATCTCATTATTTCGGGGGGCGAAAATGTCTATCCAGCTGAAATCGAAGCAGCTTTGCTTGCCCATCCCGACGTGATGGAAGCCGGAGTGACTGGTATGAATGACGAAACGTGGGGGCAAGTTCCCATTGCATTCGTCGTAGCGAAATCAAAGCTATCCGAAGAGCAGCTGCTGTCCTTTTGCGAAGAAAAATTAGCGCGCTACAAACTACCCAAACGCATTTACTTTGTCAATGAACTGCCTAGAAACGGAGCAAATAAACTCCTGCGCCGCGAATTGATTCATTTGATTGAAAACAGAAAGGACCCGATGGAGGATGCACATTAAAAGCATTTCTCTTCACCACATTGAAATGGAGTTAAAAACACCTTTTGCCGCCAGCGCCGGAACAACAAAAACTCGTGAATTCATCATCGTTGAAGCAAAAGAAAAAGACGGAGCGATCGGCTGGGGGGAATGCTCCGCTTTTGCATCGCCTTGGTATACCGAAGAAACCATTCAAACCGCCTGGCATATGCTCATTGATTTTCTCATCCCGCTCGTTTTAAACGAGCCAATCGGCCATCCGGATGACTTGCAAAACCGCTTTCAATCGATCAAGCGCAACAACATGGCCAAAGCGGCAATTGAACAAGCGATCTGGGATGTGTATGCCAAATGCAAGCATCAACCGCTTTTTGAATTGCTGGGCGGAAAAAAAACAAACATTGAAGTCGGCGCTGCAATCGGAATCCAACAAGATGAAAAAACACTGCTCAACACGATTGAACGCCACATAGAACAAGGCTACAAACGAATAAAAGTGAAAATAAAGCCGGGCCTGGAAGATGCCATTCTCGCTCCCATACGCAAACACTTCCCAACGCTTCCATTAATGGCTGACGCAAATGCATCATATACGCTTCAAGACATCGATCGCTTAAAAAAGCTTGATGAATATCGCTTGCTGATGATTGAACAGCCGCTTGCAGAAAATGATTTCGTTGAACACGCTCACTTGCAAAAACAATTAAACACGCCCATTTGCCTCGATGAAAGCATCAACTCTTATCATGACGCTTTTCAAGCCATTCATTTGAAAAGCTGTCAAATCATAACGATAAAAACAGCGAAAGTCGGCGGCTTGACTGCAGCAAAACAAATTCACGACCTTTGCCAAGCGAAAAATATTCCGGTCTGGTGCGGAGGGATGCTCGATTCCGGGATTGGCCGCGCTCACAATCTCGCCCTTTCAAGCTTGGAAAACTTCAAGCTGCCAGGGGATGCTTCTGCATCTTCCCGTTACTGGGAACGCGACATTATCACGCCTGAAGTTACAGTAATCGACGGCTCGATTAAACTTCCGAATGCAGCCGGAATCGGCTACGAGATCGATCGGAAAACTTTAAAATCAGTCACTTTATCGCATCGAGAAATAATGTTAACCTAAAATAAAAATAGGTTGACATTATTTCTTTTTTTTAATATGCTGACGATAGCATATAAAAAAGGAGTTGGAGAAATGTCAAAAAGAAAAATTCGCACGATTGATTTAACGTTTATGGCGCTATTTGCCGCTTTAATGGCTGTAGGCGCAAACATTGCTCAATTTCTCGTTGTCGGCGGCGTCCCGATTACATTGCAGACCTTTTTTGCAATTATGGCAGGAGCCGTACTTGGAAGCCGGCTTGGAGCGATGTCTATGATTCTTTACCTTCTCATCGGTTTGGTTGGCGCTCCTGTTTTTGCACAATTTACAGGAGGGCCTGCCGTAGTGATTAAACCTACTTTCGGATTTATTTTATCATTTATACTCGCTGCCTACGCCGTTGGAAAAATTATTGAAGGCGTTAAAAATCCTTCATTCGCACGCTTTTTAATCGCTTGTTTCGTCGGGCTTGTCATCAATTATGCTGTGGGGACGAATTACATGTATTTCGCTTATAAACTGTGGGCCGAAGCTCCAGAAGGCTTTACATACGGATTAGCATGGCTGTGGATGCTTCCTCCTTTGCCGAAAGACATCATTTTAACGGCTTTCACCGCAGTTATTGCTCCGCGCATTTACCGAGCGCTTCAGCGTTCAGGCAGCCTTTCCAAACAGTCAGCGGCTTAAAAAATAAAGAAAAATCATTTTCAGTGAAATGCTGCTTCCACGAATCCTTTCATTTTAAAAAAAGCAAAAGGGCCGAGAATCATTTTCTCCGCCCTTATTGTTCTAACTTTTAATATATTGCTGGCGAAACACTTGCATCGCTTCATCTTCATTTAATTTTTTCAATGCTTCTTCAGTTAAGCTTCCATTTCCTCGTTCAACCGTATAAACGGTCACTTCGCGTTTTCCCCATTGTTTATACACATCTTCCACCGTTTCAAAATACAAATCAATCTTTGCTCCTTTAATCGCTGAACCTGTATCCGCCACCACTCCATACCCATAATCAGGAATGAATAAAATGGTTCCAATTGGAAAGACTTCCGGATCAGCCGCAATTGTCGAATATAAATCACGCTTCACTTTCACACCGGAATAGGTAATCCCATATGCGGGATGGCCCGGTGATTTGCCGGTTGATTCTTCACCGGCGGTATAACCTGTTGCAATCACTTTCTTTGCTGGATATTGCGACCAATCAATGGCTTCTTCCAATGAATATTCTGCTTGATTGCTAGGTGATAAAGCGGATGCAGCGACTGGTTCTTCATAGACGATTTTTCTGTTAAAAAAATTCCATATCGAATCGATGTTTTGCTCAAGCAGCCAATCTGACAACTCTTTCGCCTGAACACCTGTCATCGATGTATAGGTGGACAGCAAAGCGATTAAAAAAAGCATGGTCATCAAGCTGCGGCGAAAAACGGTTTTTGCGATTTTCATCGATTGCGTTCACTCCTCCCATCTGCAAGCATGTCCAGATGAAAGGGCGATTATACATGAAAAATATTTCAAGGAATAAAAAAACTTTTTTGCACATGCCAAAAAACTTCAATAATAGTCATCAAAAACCTTATCCGCCAATGATTCTTAATGGAAAGCCAGCGAGACGCCGCATCATGATCGGCGCCTCCAGTTAATGGAAAGCTAAAACATTTGATAGCCTCTGGCCCGCAGCATCCGTATTGCTATCCCGGCAATAATCGTGCCGACAAAGCCGCTCGTTAAAATTAAAATATCCGCAAATGCCAACGAAGCCAAACGATCAAACAATGCAGGAAATGCGGATCCCGGATTTGCAAAGTATTCAAAAAATCGGACGTCATCAACAATCATAACGACAACAAGCGGATACACGACCGCCATAATCCATGTTGAACGAAGCAGCATATTTAAAATAAAGCCAATTCCAAAAAACAAAATGATAAATAAAAGCATGGATATAATCAGTTGCGGTAATTGCACACGTTCACCCCCATGTCCTTTTTAAGTGTATATGAAGCCAGAATTGCCGTCAATCAATGACTCCGCATTGCCGTGAAACAAAAAATCATCTCAACAGCGCCAATCCAATCTGCGTTAACCGGCTCAAGCGAACGTTTGCTGGCTTTTTGTGAACCGTCTTATCCCCATTCGCGGATGAAAATTCCGCTTTTTCAATATGCTCATCCTTTCTCACCAAAAAAGAGAGAGCTGCAAAAAAAGCTCTCCCTTTCGTATGATTCATATAAACATTAAAATAATTTCAATTTGCCCTTTTTTAAAACGAGGCTGGGGCCGCCGAGTAAAAATAAATAGCGATTATCGATTAATTTTTTCATCAATGCTGCCGTGGTTCCAAAAATCTTTTTATTTCCAACAGTGCCGATCGCTTCCCCTTCGCCAAGCGAAGCGACTGTCCCTCGAATAACAGGTTTAAAGCCTTCTAATTCATTTTCATTTCCACGCACAAGCTTCAGCAAATTGTTTGCGCAGGTGTATGCCTGCTGCGTTGCGATCTGTGCGGTAGGCGGATATGGGCGATCATTTTCTTCATTGATAATCAAAGCGCAGTCTCCTACGACAAATACGTTGTCGTACCCTGGCGCACGAAGATCTTTTTCCACTTTTACACGGCCGCGCATCGTTTCAAAACCCGAATTTTCTACAATGGAGTTCCCTCGCACGCCTCCTGTCCAAACAACGGTATTTGCTTTTATTTCTTCTTCAACATCATCTTTTGATAAAATGACGCCTTCTTTCGTACATTCTTTAATCATCGTGCCGATTTTAAATTCGACTCCTTTTCGTTCCAGCACGTTCTGCGCATATTCAACAAGCTCGGAATCAAAGCCCGGCAATACTGTCGGCGCAGCTTCAACGTTGATGACGCGCACTTCTTTCGAATCAATGTCAAATTCTTTGCACAGCTCAGGCACCCGATCCGCGAGTTCGCCGACAAATTCAATTCCTGTAAAACCTGCTCCGCCGACGATAATCGTAAGCCGCTCAGGCTTTTTCTCCGCGTCATTATTATAACTTGCAAACTCGTATTCAATATGTTCGCGAATCTTTCTTACCGAATCAACATTGCGGATGCTGAATGCGTTTTCTTTCAGGCCTTGGATGCCAAATGTTTCAGGCTCAAAACCGAGCGCGATCACAAGATAGTCATATTCCAACTCACCATTTTCAAGAATTACTTTTTGATCACCCGGTTTGATTTCAACGACAGTATCTTGAACGAACGTAATTTTATTTTCGTTGATCACATCTTTGATTAAAATCCTTGTCCGATCATGATGGAGCGTACCGGCCGCAGGTTCATGCAGCCACGTGGTTTGATAGTGATAATTATGTTTGTTTACAAGAATAACTTCTGCCTCATTTGCCCCCATTTGTTTTTGCAGGCGAACTGCCGTCATGATCCCACCGTATCCAGCACCGAGTATTACAATCTTTGGTCTCTTCAATCCGATCACATCCACCTTCACGAAATATTCAAGCCATAAAGAGGATTTTCAAAAATGCGTGGATGGCTAGGAAATACGTCAATTTTCGGCATCAAATCATGAACACATTTTCTTCCGCTAAAAATCAGCTGTGCTGCTTCAATGAAGATGTCCCTTTCGAGCGCATAACAAAATAACGCTTCCTAGTCCAATCTATCTTTTTTGTCCCCTTTTTACATGCATGCCGATATGAAAAATATGTAGAAAAATCTCCACAAATCATCCATAATCAATATTATGCTTTTTCAATCGGTTTTTCAACCATGAATGCAGCGTTTTTTATAAAAAAACCCCCTTCATTCAAAATTAAACGAATGAGGGGGGGATTTATCAGCAATCAGCGGTTGGCGTACCCGCATTGGTTGCCGTGCGGAAAGATGAACCGCATCCGCAAGACGCAATGGCATTCGGATTGTCAATTGTAAATCCGCCGCCCATCATATTCTGTTTATAGTCAATTTTCGTTCCTTTTAAAATGGGGGCGCTTTCTGAATCAACAACCACTTTAATGCCTTGCGTCTCGAATTGTTCATCATCGGCCTGCACGTTTTCATCAAATCCCATTCCATATGTTAAGCCTGTGCAGCCTCCGCCTTTTATGCCAACACGCAGATAAGCATGTTCTTTTTTTTGTTCAGCCATCATTTCTTTTATGCGATTCGCTGCCGATTCTGTCAGCGTAATAATCATGTTTATCGCTCCTTTCCTGCGAACTCTCATCCCTATCTATACTATACAAAATGTGCAAGCAATGACTCAAGTGGCAAAGCCGAAATGCCAATTAAAACATTGGATTTTCTTCTAAGTGCCGGTAAACATTTTCAACAAGCTCTTCAGGCGTTTCGCCCGTCACGACTTCGCCATTTACGAGGGCGTAGAGATGGTCATAACAAAGCTCGCAATGGCTTAAACAGCCATATTCAATGACATCTAAATTTGGATCGGCTTCCAAAATCTCTCGCGCCTTTTCGGATCCGCTTGCTAAATTCGTCATGCAAAATTCGATAATTGGATTCATCATCGTTCACCTTAGCCTTCCCATTACTTTATCCTAACTTTTCTGCATCATGCAGTCAACGTTTCCATACCGCTCAGTTTGTTGTAAACAAGCAAAGAGTTCGCTATACTTTAAGCGGACATGACATTTTGAACGCTTTATGCTTGTTAAAGGAGACATTCCATGAAAAGACTTGTATTGCTAGGCGGGGGCTATGGCGGCATTCGAATTATTCAGCGATTGCTGGCCTCGGATATTCCGATTGAATTGGAGATCATTTTGATCGATCGAGAGCCTTTTCACTGTTTAAAAACAGAATATTATGCGCTCGCAGCAGGTACAGTGTCTGATTCAGACGTTCGCGTGCCATTTCCCAAAGACCCAAAGCTCACTTTCCATTTTGGAGAAGCGACATCCATTGATCTTGAAGCGCAAACCATTCAACTGGGGCATCGGGAAACCATTGCGTACGATGAATTGGTCATTGGGCTTGGCAGTGAAGATAAATACCACGGCGTCCCTGGTGCAGGAAAACATACGCTCAGCATTCAATCGATTGATGATGCGCGGCAAACTTCCCAGGCGTTGAGCAATCTGCCGCCAAATGGAGTCGTCGCGGTTGTCGGCGCTGGGCTGAGCGGGGTGGAAGTGGCCAGTGAACTCCGTGAAAGCCGGCCAGATTTAAAAATCAAATTGTACGATCGCGGCAAAACCATCCTGCCTGATTTCCCCGAACGGCTAAGCCGCTACGTAGAACAATGGTTTATCGACAATCATGTTGAAGTGATCAGCGAGTCAAACATTACGAAAGTCGAAGAAAACGTTCTTTACAACAATGATCGCCCGATCAACGTTGATGCTGTCGTTTGGACTGCGGGGATTCAGCCGAACAGGCTGGTCCGCGAACTTCCGGTTGAAAAAGATCAAAACAGCCGCATCATCTTGACGGAACATCATTTTATTCCAAGCCATCCTAATGTATACGTTGTCGGCGACTGCGCAAGTTTGCCGCACGCTCCAAGCGCTCAGCTGGCTGAAGAGCAGGCAGAGCAAATTGTAACCGTCATGCTGAAACGCTGGAATGGCGAAGAATTGACGCCGCTTCCGCCGATTAAGCTCAAAGGGGTCCTTGGCTCGCTTGGGCCAAAGCACGGCTTCGGCGTCATGGGTTCAACCGCCTTGACTGGAAGAGTGGCAAGACTTTTAAAATCCGGCGTCCTTTGGCTTTATAAACGCAACTATGGCTGATTCAAAAATTAAAAGATAGATTTTTTTGCTCGACAACATTATAATGAGAGTATAGAAAAATTGAGAAACCATCCTGACGATGAGGCACATAAGCCATGATATAGGATTATGTTTGAAAGGGGTTTGAAGCAAATGTATGAACAAGTGCAAGAAGTGTTGGATAAACTTCGTCCCTTCTTGCTCCGCGACGGTGGAGACGTTGAACTTGTAGATGTCGAAGATGGAATCGTAAAAGTTCGTCTCATGGGAGCATGCGGCAGCTGCCCAAGTTCAACAATTACTTTAAAAGCTGGCATTGAGCGCGCTTTGATTGAAGAAGTTCCTGGCGTAAAAGAACTCGAACAAGTCTTTTAATCGAAACGGAACATCAAGCATGCAAAGAAAAACATCGATGTTTTTTTAACAATGAAAGCCTCCTGCTTTTGATTAAGCAGGAGGCTTTTTTATGCGGCATGCCGCTGCAGGCTTTCGTTTGCGATTATCCATCACAACGCAATTAAAGCAAATATCGCTGAAATAAAAGCCAAACAAACATAATAAAACCTATAAAACCGCAACGGTCGCGCCTTCCTTTGCAGGCCGAATCAGCTGGCAGTCATAATCAGGAAATGCCGTCTGCAGCCTTTGCAGCGCTTCATTTCCTTTTCCGACGCTTGTATAGCACATAATGGAAGGACCTGCGCCGCTCAGTGCAACGCCTTCAATTCCGTGTTCTTCGCCAAATGCTGAAATGACAGGCAAATCAGGCACAATTTTTCTCCGATACGGCTGATGAAACAAATCCTTTTTCATCATTCTTCCTGCTGTGCGAATATCCCCTTTTAATAGCGCAGCAACAAGCACATTGGCAATGCTTGAAGCTTGAATGCCTTCTTGAAACGACAGCGTTTTTGGCAAAACTTCCCGCGATTCAGACGTCAGAAGCTCACGCTTCGGCGTCATCAAAATCATTTCCAATTTCGGCGTCCCGCTTGCGATGACAATCGTTTCTTCCTCGCTATGCATTGAGACAACGAGCCCGCCATAAACGGAAGCAGCCACATTATCAGGATGGCCTTCATACAAACTGGCAATTCTCGCCTTTTCTTCTTTCGTCAGCGATAGCCCCAAAAGCTGATCAGCAAGCTCAATCCCCGCGACAATGGCGGCAGCGCTGCTCCCAAGTCCGCTTGCCAATGGCAGATCACACGCCACTGTCACACGTTGTGCAGGCAGCCTTCGGGTGATTCCTTTTTGTTTTGCGGCATACTGTGCTGCTTGATAAATTAAATTTTCTTCGTTCGTCGGTATTTCTTCAAATCCAGGCGTCTCATAAACAAACTCCCATCGTTCAGATGGCGCAGCTTCCATTTTCAAGTATAAGTTAACCGCTAAACCAATCGAATCAAAGCCAGGGCCTAAATTAGCGGTGCTTCCCGGCACTTTGACTGCGAACTTTTTCATGCACCGTTCCCCGCACGCAGCATGTCAATGAGCGCCTGTTCATCATTTTCAATCAGCGTCGGCTTGACATCGATCGCTTCCATGGCTGTTGTCGGATCTTTTAATCCATTTCCTGTCAGCACCGCAACAATTTTTGCGCCTTTTTTAATTTCTCCCGTTTCCAGCTGTTTTTTCACTCCCGCCAGCGAAGCGCAGGAAGCCGGTTCTGCAAACACGCCTTCTTTGCGCGTCAATGCTTTGTACGCTTCAAGAATTTCCTCATCAGTGACTTCATCGATTTTGCCATTTGATTCGCTGGCGGCATTGACAGCGAGATTCCAGCTCGCCGGGTTCCCGATGCGAATGGCCGTTGCCACCGTTTCAGGCTCTTCAATCACACGATTCCGTGCGATTGCAGCGGCTCCCGATGCTTCAAAGCCGCGCATCTCCGGAAGCTTTGTTCCTTTCTTGTCGTGATACTCTTTAAATCCTTTCCAATAAGCTGAAATGTTGCCGGCATTCCCAACAGGAATCGCAAGGACGTCAGGCGCGTCGCCAAGTTCATCGCAAATTTCAAACGCAGCCGTTTTTTGGCCTTCCAATCGATACGGATTCACTGAATTGACGAGTGTAATCGGCTCCTTTTCACTAATGTTCCGCACCATTTCAAGCGCATGATCAAAATTGCCTTTAATCGCAAAAATTTCAGCGCCTAATATCATGGCTTGCGCCAGCTTTCCCAAAGCGATTTTTCCATCAGGAATAACGATGACCGTTCTTAGCCCGGCTCGGGCGCCATACGCTGCCGCCGCTGCCGACGTGTTTCCGGTTGAAGCGCAAATGATCGCTTTGCTTCCTTCTTCTTTCGCTTTTGCAACTGCCATGACCATTCCGCGATCTTTAAACGATCCTGTTGGATTTGCACCTTCATATTTGACGAATAAATCAACGCCCCATTCTTCAGACAGCCGATTCAGGCGAATGAGCGGCGTATTCCCTTCTTTCAATGTCAGCATCGGCGTTTTCTTGGTTACTGGCAAAAATTCTTTATAGTGTGCGATTAGTCCATTCCACATCACAAGTTTTACTCCCCTTCTACACGATAGCTGCTGTTCAATTCATAAACAACGTCTAAATCCCGCAATTTCGTAACAACTTCTTCATATGCCTGTTTTGTTGTTTTGTGGGTGACAACGATTACTTCCGCTTTGCCATTGTCATTCACCGGCAGCTGAAGCAGCTTTTCCAAACTGATGCCGTGCTCTGCAAAAAGCGAAGAAATTTTTGAAAATGCGCCAGCCTCATCTTTTACTTGAAAGCGCAAAAAGTATTTCGAAAAAATTTCGTGCTTCTCTTTCAGTCGTTTGTCATATTGCGGCAAAATCACACTTTTGCCCGTCACGCCAAGCCGCATATTTTTCACGACTGCAACTAAGTCGGAAACAACTGCTGTCGCCGTTGGCAACTGGCCTGCTCCAGGGCCGTAAAACATCGTTTCGCCAACCGCTTCCCCGTACACATACACAGCATTAAATTCATCGTTTACCGAAGCGAGCGGATGCGTATTTGGAATCAATGTCGGCTGAACGCTGATTTCAACCCGTCCATTCTCGCGCTCCGCAATTCCAATCAGCTTCATCGTATAGCCAAACTGCTTGGCATACTCAATGTCATCCAATCCGACGTTGGAAATGCCTTCAACCGATACATCATCAAGTGCAATCCGCATCGAAAATCCAAGCGTGCTCAAGATCACCATTTTTCTGGCCGAATCGAGCCCTTCTACGTCTGCCGTTGGATCCGCTTCCGCAAACCCGAGCTCCTGCGCTTCTTTTAATACATCTTCATACGACGCTTTTTCATTCGTCATCTTTGTCAAAATATAATTGGTTGTACCGTTGATGATGCCCATCATTTTCGTAATTCGATCTGAAGCCAATCCATCGACGAGCCCGCGGATAATCGGAATGCCGCCTCCGACGCTCGCTTCATAAAATAAATCACAGCCATTTTCGGCTGCGATTGAAAGAAGCTCGCCACCGTACAGCGCCATCAAATCTTTGTTTGCCGTTATCACATGTTTTTTATGATTCAATGCAGCAGCAATATAGTTTTTCGTTTCTTCAACTCCGCCCATCACTTCGACAACCACGTCAATTTCATCATTATCAATAATATCTTCAGGCCGATCGGTCAATGCATCTTCCGCTACCGAAACGCCGCGTTTTTTTGCTAAATCTTTCACTAAAATCTTTTTGACCTGGATGGGGCATCCGACGCGATGCTGCAGTTCCTTTTGATGAGATTCAATGATTCGGACGACACCGCTGCCGACAGTTCCCAATCCGAGCAATCCAACATTGATTTGCTTTTCCATCGTGACACTCCCTTTGTATTTCCTAGAAGTACACTTGTATATCCAGAGTGGACTCAACAAACATTATAGTCGTGATTCTGCAAAGCCGCAAGAGGCAAATTTGCCAGCTGCTTCAATAGGGAATCAAACAGGCGTAACGCCTTTGCCATTTTCTAAATAAGAAACAATGTTTTGAACGGCCAATGCCGCCATCTTCATCCGCGTCTCTTTTGTTGCGCTGCCAATATGAGGAAGGGCAACAACGTTTGGCAGGCGAACGAGCGGATGATCGGAGCGAATCGGTTCATTTTCAAAAACATCAAGCCCCGCGCTCAAAATTTCACCATTCGTCAGCGCGCGATGCAAGGCATCTTCGTCAACAAGGGCCCCGCGGGACGCATTGATAAATACAGCTGTCTTTTTCATTTTTCGAAAAGCATCTTCATTAAACAAATGCTTCGTCTCCTCTGTCAGCGGCGCGAGACAGACGACAAAATCCGATTTCATCAGCAATTCGTCAAATGAACAATACATCGCGCCAAATTTCTCTTCAGCTGCCGGTTTGCGATTGCGATTGTGATATAAAATTTTCATATCAAAACCCTTTGCCCGTTTGGCGACAGCTTCGCCAATCCTTCCCATGCCGACAATCCCCAGTGTTTTATGATGAATGTCGCTGCCCGCCAGCTGAAAAGGACTCCATGTCGTCCATGCGTCGCGCTTGATATACTCGGAAGCTTCAATGAGCCTTCTGGCAGCAGCCATTAGCAAAGCAAAAGTCAAGTCTGCCGTCGTATCCGTTAAAACATCAGGCGTATTCGTGACAACGATCTGCTGTTTGCGTGCATATTCAACATCAATATTGTCATAGCCAACCGCCATGTTAGCAATGATTTTCAATTGTTTGCAGGCATCCATCAATTCTTTGTCGACCCGCTCCGTCAACATCGTAAGCAGCGCCGTCGCTCGTTTCGCTTCAGCGAGCAATACATCGCGAGGCACAGGTGCATCTTCCTTTTCCCACATGTTGACATCAGCGATATCCTTTAAGCTTCCAAGCGCTTCATCTGGCAATTTTCGCGTCACATAAACAAGTGGTTTCATTCCCATCGTTCCCTTTCCATCCAAAGCAGCAACTGCTTATAATAATAAAAATTGAGTTGCAAGACAATAAAAGGCAGCAGCCTCAACTCCTCATTTTCTCACAGCGCAGTGCCAGCCGCAATGAAAAAAAGCATTTCTTGCACGAACGCTCAACATTCTTCATAATAGTAACTATCTTATCGAAAGCGAGAAGGGGGGATAGCATGATGCGCGATCCAGTTGCCATGGCTGCAAAAAAATGGCTGAATGAACGCGGCGTTACGATCGATGACATTGCTGAACTCGTTTACTTTCTTCAAAAAAAATATCATTCTGACTTAACCCTTGAGCTCTGTCGGGAAAATGTTGAACGCGTCCTCTCTAAACGTGAAGTGCAAAATGCAGTCATTACAGGCATTGAACTTGACCGCCTTGCAGAAAAAAACTTATTAAGCGAGCCCCTGCTAGATTTAGTGAAACGCGATGAAAGCTTGTACGGCGTTGATGAAGTCATCGCCTTTTCCATTGTCAACGTTTACGGTTCGATCGGATTTACAAATTACGGATATATTGATAAAACAAAGCCTGGCATTTTAAAAAAGCTGAACGAGCCTGAAAATGGCAAATGCCATACGTTTTTAGACGATATTGTCGGCGCCATCGCAGCTGCCGCTTCCAGCCGGCTTGCTCACCGGATTGCAAACGTGGAGCCTTAAACGAATCATGCCGCCAAACACCCCGATTTGGCGGCTAAAAAACGGCGTTTTTACAAAACAGCCTTTTTCACATGCAGCTCCCATTTATTCAAGATTCCATTCGCCCAAATGATCAACCGCATGCGTCGGACGGCGCGGCGCGTGATTCAAGTCCGCTTTTTTCGTCACTCCTGTAAAAACAAGCAGCGTATCAATGCCGGCGTTCAGGCCTGCGCAAATATCTGTATCGTAATTGTCGCCAACCAGAATGGCATCACGTTTATCCACATTCAGCCGCTCAAGCGCTTGCTCGATAATGATGGGTTCCGGCTTTCCTATAAACGTCGGTTCAATGCCGGTGGCCGTCGCGAGCACCGCTGTCAGCGCCCCATTTCCGGGAATAAAGCCTCTCTCGGTCGGTATTTTTTTATCGGCATTCGTCGACAAAAACACCGCGCCCCTCTGAATCGCCAAGCAAGCGTCGGCAAATTTTTCATAGCTGATTTTCCGATCGATGCCAATCACTACATAGTCTGCTTTCTGTTCATCAACAAGCGTCAATCCTTGCTGCTTCAGCGCGGTTTCGAGGCCGATTTCGCCAATCATATACACTGACGCGTGTTCAGATTGCTGGCGGATATAGCTCGCTGTTGCAAGGCTTGATGTCATGACGTGTTCAGGCGTTGCCGGCACGCCAAAAGCAGCCAGCGTTTCAGCGACCTGCTCCGGTGTTTTCGCTGAATTGTTGGTCACGAACAAATAAGGAATGCGCAATGAAGCCAATTGATTCACAAAACGAACCGCACTCTCAATTTTTTCTTTTCCCCGATACATCGTCCCATCCAAATCGATTAAATACCCTCGATACCGCTTCATTTCATTTCCCTTCTGATTCGTTCGCCAAAAAAGCTGAAACCGGTCCAAGCTCTTCGGTTAAATAACGGCGTATATTTGTCGGAAACTGCTCCAGCGCTGAGCAGTTTTTGCGGATGACTTGTTCCAATTGCGCATGATCAATCGAAAGATACGAACGGACGAGTTCTTTCCGATACGAAATCACTTCTTTGATTTGAGCGGCTTCCGTCTCATTCAAAACGTTTTCATCAAACAAAATGTCTATAATGTCTTCATAACTGCCAGGATCACGCATGATGAAGCCATCGATCATCGCATTGCCGACATCGATGATCGATTCGATCATGCCATGGGCAATTCTTTCCAGCGCAAGCTGCTCCAGCCGGCGTTCCCAAGTCGCCGTTTCTTTAAATAGGTCCAAATTTGCTTCCAAATACTGAAGCGTCGCTTCGATCCGTTTTCGATCCACGAAATACATCGCAAACTTCACCTGTCTTTTCAATTCGTCAATCCCATTGTAGCATAAGCCGCATCTTCCTTTCAGTCCAGCGCAAACGTGTGTTATGCTAAGTGAAAATAGGCACTGGAAAGAAAGGAGCGCGCTTTCATTGTCTGAAGAACGTTTCTATTTATACGATGAAACAGAAAAAACAGAAACCCGCTTCGTCAGCTTTATGGGAAAAAAGGAGCGATTTGACTTGGCAATTACGAAAACAGAACGTTTTTACGGCAAATCGCTCGTCTTTGACATGCAGGGCAGCCGTTTTTCCATCATCGGAATAGACGATTTAGAAACTCCCGGCTATCTCGAAAAAGCATTTCAATTAAATGAAGAACAGGCAGATGAGCTGCGGGATTTTCTATCCGAAGTCATCCACGTTTAAGGATAGATTTACCTTTATGAAGTTCACGCTTTTTGGGCAGTTTACAACTAACATCGCTTGCTCAAGAAAGGGTGAATGACATGGCAAATAAAAAAGGGAATCGCGGCTCCCGCAATAAATACAGCGATTTCGTGCCTGTTGAAAAAATGCATAACGAAATTGTTCCTGAAGAGTTTACGGAAGGGCCGTACGGATCGCCAACCAATCGCAGACTGGGAAAGTCTGCGCCATTTGGCCGCGATCAACAGGCAATCAGCGCTTTTGCCTATGAAAATAAAAACCTTCACGAAGGCTTGCCGCGCCAATATCCTGTCTCACATGATCCCCATGACGATGAAGAGGTGGACAGCGAGCGGCCCATTTATTAGCCGTTGGCCGGATGCGAAACGGAATTTCTTATAAACATAAAAGTAAGTGGTCCGATTTGCAAATGCCACTTACTTTACTTTTTTTATTACAAAAAATGCACAGCCAAAATTGCAGTATTCATAAATATATTCAGCTAAATGGCTGATTTTTGCATCAGGCGGCGCCTTTGGATGATTGTCTTCAAAAAAACCTCGAAGTCTCAGCTGGTTATAGCCCCAATCCCCGACAATGTAATCATATTTGCTTAATATGTCGCAATAGCGCGCTTTAAAGGCTTCCTCATTCCACCCATTTTTTACATCTTCAATCACTTCATAGCGATTGCCTTGAATGGTAATCATTGAACCGCCCCCCTTTTTATTGGCCAGGGTTTATGTCGCTTTTCGATTCGCCGCTTTAACTTGTTCATCTGCATGATAAGAAGAACGGACGAGCGGCCCGGATTCACAATGGCTGAAACCTTTTGACAGCGCAATTTCTTTTAATTCGGCAAACTCATTCGGATGCCAATATTTTTGAACTTTTAAATGTTTTTTCGTCGGCTGCAAATATTGGCCGATCGTTAAAATATCAACGTGATTTTCACGCAAGTCGTCCATCGCTTCAACAATTTCTTCTTTCGTTTCGCCGAGCCCGACCATAATGCTTGATTTCGTCGGAATATCCGGATTCATTTCTTTTGCGCGCCTTAAAAACTCCAGCGAGCGCTCATACGTTGCCCTTGCGCGGACTCTTGGCGTTAAACGGCGAACCGTTTCAATATTATGATTTAAAATATCCGGCTTTGCATCCATAACAATTTGCAAATTTTCTCTAACGCCGCCTAAATCGGACGGCAGAACTTCAACGCTGCAAAACGGATTTTTGCGGCGAATCGCTCGGATGGTTTCCGCCATGACAGCCGCTCCGCCATCTTTTAAATCGTCGCGGGCAACCATTGTAACGACGACATGCTTTAATCCCATCTGTGCGACGGAATCTGCCACTCTTTCAGGTTCCTGCCAGTCTAATTCATTCGGCAGCCCTGTTTTTACCGCACAAAATCTGCACGCTCTAGTGCACGTTTCACCCAGTATCATAAATGTTGCAGTCCGGCGCACCGCCCAACATTCATGGATGTTTGGGCATTTTGCCTCTTCGCAGACGGTATGCAAATTTTTTTCACGCATCATCTTTTTAAGGCTTCTATAATTTTCATTCGTATTCAACGAAATTTTTAACCAATCAGGCTTGCGCAAAAATTCTTCCGGCTTTGTCACAAAACTCACTCCAATCGCTTCAGCTTAGTCATCATTCACTGTACCATAAACGGTTCCGCATTTCTATCGTCTTGCTTTCTGCCGCTTCCATAAATAAGCAACATGTTTTTATTTCGATCAACGCAAACTAAACGAAGGATTTTGGAGGTGATTTTCGTGAAATGGAGGCCATGCTTCCTTTTCGTTGCCATCATTCTCGCTTTTTTTATCATTAAACCTAATGGCGATGCGAAAGCCGAAGATTCGAAATCAGATGCCAGCGAACGAATGCTTTTATATAAAAAAATGGAAGCTTTGACACAAATCAAGTGGTACTATTTTGCCGCTGTGGATCAATATGAGCGAAACATCCGGCGTTTCAATAAAAAAATTCCCGAAGCAAAAGGAAAAATCGCCATATATTACTCTCCTGATGAATGGGCGGGGCCGATGAATCCAAACAAAGACGATGACAATCCCGTCTCGATCAATTGGTTTGGCGGCGTCGGCAAAGACGGCAATGGCGATGGAAAAGCCGACCGAAACGATGATGAAGATGTCTTATATACATTTGCATCGCATTTGCAGCAATACGGTTCGCACGAAGATGACATTAAGATCGGCTTATGGGA
Organism: uncultured Caryophanales bacterium; assembly: GCA_937983115.1. Lineage (GTDB taxonomy): Bacteria > Bacillota > Bacilli > Bacillales > UBA6769 > Pueribacillus. Next base: position 42,470 of record CALKAO010000006.1, on the reverse strand, counting down.
TTATTACAAACGCGACTTGGCCGTTCGCATCATACTCGGGCATGCTAAAGTATACAAACAATTTCATACGCTGGACTTAAACGAACATGCATTTCCGCTTCCGCTGCATGCCAACTATACGATAAAAAACTCTTGGGGAGCTCGGAGAGGATGGGGCGGCCTGCGCATTCATGAAGGTTCAGACATCTTTGCAGATTATGGCGTGCCTGTTCGAGCAACAACTTATGGAATCGTCGAGATCATCGGCTGGAACCGATTTGGCGGCTGGCGTGTCGGCATCCGCGATTTAAACAACACCTACCATTATTTTGCACACTTGAGCCGATTTGAAGAAGGAATAGAAAAGAATTCGATTGTCAAACCCGGCGATACGATCGGATACGTCGGCAGTTCAGGATATGGGCCGAAAGGAACAGCTGGAAAATTTCCTCCGCATTTGCATTATGGCATGTATCACTACACAGGAACCCGCGAATGGAGTTTTGATCCTTACCCAAAATTAAAAGCATGGGAGCGGGAAGAACGAAAAAAGAAGGATTGAGCAATGAGCGATGCATCTGTTCAATCCTTCTTCCATGTGAATTGATTATGAGTTTTGTTTGGAGGAGCGAATCGCATTCCAAATGCTTGCGGCAAGCCCACCCCACAAAATGATCATTCCCAATGCCATCATCACAATTGCACTAGCGCTCAACGGTCTCATCCTCCTTTTTCAGCTCTGAGCGATTCATCCATTTCAACAGTGCGAAAATCACTCCAAGCACAATCGCTCCAACCGCAACAGACCAGCCTGAATAAGTAATAAACGCATCCGTATAGCCGCCATAGTTGCCTGTATCCGTTTCAAACCGCTTGAGTAAATTCGTGCGCAGCAGATCATAAAGCATGTATCCGAGAATGACAGGCGTGATAACCCAGAGGCAGACTTTCCACCAAGCCCCAAGGCGAATATCAGAAATCGCATTCGAATGTTCCTGCAGTTCCGTCAGTTTGCGCAAGAACCAAGCAATCACAATCACTTCAACAAACCCGGCAACAGCAATGCCAAACTGGTTAATAAAGTAGTCAACGGCATCCAGGAAATTGATTCCGCCTTGTGTCGCAAACAGCAAGGAAACAATCGCCGCCAAGCCGCCCCCAAAAATAACCGCTCTCGCGCGGGACATGCCAAATTTATCCGTCAACCCGGCAATGTACGTTTCAATAATCGAAATGAGCGATGTAATTCCCGCCAGCACAAGCGATGCGAAAAAGAGAAAGCCGAAAAATTCATTCCAAAACGGAAACTCATTAATAATTTGTGGAAAAACGACAAACGCCAAGCCGATTCCGCCCGCAACAACATCATTGACAGATGTTCCGCTTACGGTTGCCATAAAGCCCAATGCTGCAAATACGCCAATCCCCGCCAACAGTTCAAAGCTGGAATTTCCAAATCCAACAATAAATGCGTTGTTCGTAATATCTGACTTTTTGGGCAAGTAGCTCGCATACGTAATCATAATCGCAAATGCGATGGACAGGCTGAAGAAAATTTGCCCATAAGCCGCGACCCATACTTCGCCGCTGAAAATTTTATCCCAGTTCGGTTCAAAGAAAGCTTGCAAACCCAAAACCGCTCCATCAAGTGTTACAGCGCGAATGCAAATAATTAAAAAGATAATAACCAACGCCGGTATAAAAATGCGGTTTGCAAATTCAATCCCTTTTTTGACGCCGCGGTAAAGAACAAAAAGCGCAAACAGCCAAACAGCGATTAATGGAAAAAAGACATTAGGCACGAGTGAGCCCACTTCTCCCGCTGGAAGAACTTGCAAATAATTTTCAAATAGAAAAGCTTCCGTATCCGAGCCCCATGCCAGCGTGAAGGAATAGAACGCATAGTAAATGGCCCAAGCAATAATCACTGCGTAATACGTTGAAATCACGAATGAAATAAAAACTTGCCACCAGCCGAGCCATTCAAAACGCTTATTCATTTTTCTAAACGTTAATGGCGCCGAACCGCGATATTTATGTCCGAGCGCATATTCCATAATTAAAATTGGAATTCCTGCCGTCAGCAGCGCGATCAAATACGGAATGAAGAAAGCCCCTCCGCCATTGTCATACGCAACAGCCGGAAAACGCCAAATGTTTCCCAGTCCAATCGCAGAGCCGACTGCGGCAAGAATAAATCCTGCACGTGTTCCCCATTGACTGCGAGTCTCCATCGAACGTACCCCCCTAAAAATGATAAAATTTGTGTCTTCTATCCTCCTTTATATTGGAATATATTACAATTTTATGACATTTTAATCAAATATAGTATAATCAAAATATAAAAAATTAATCAACAGTTTGCGCGGCTATTGATCAAAATTAGGTACGATGGCAGGGGGGATCCCTTCGCTTGAATGATTATAGAACTGAGGAACTTCCCCATTGATAAGCGTGAAAACAAGCGGAACATTCGTCGTCACTTTATCTGTTTCAGTCGCAAAAGGCACGACAACATTAACATTCACTTCAAATCGAATGTTGATCTCAATCCAAATATTATTAATGCCAACGAGTTTAACATTGCTGATTGGCTTCGATTGCACTTCGCCGATTGTATGAAATTCAATCGGGACTTTTGGCCCGAGATTTGCTAACAGCGCATTCCCTGTCGCTTTCCCAAGCGAGATATAATGCACAACCCCATGTTCGTGTTTGCTTGAAGGCTCAATTGACGTATCTTCCAACAATTCCGACCATTGATTGATTTCTCCGCGTTCAACCTTATTTAAATATTCTTGCGCCCTTTGCGTCGCTTCAGACAAAATCCGATTAAATACACGGGAGTTAATTCGTGCAGACGTAATTTTTCCTGTTTCATCTTTTTCTGTAATTACAAGGTCCTGCTCATCACTCATTGCTTCAATTTCCCCAACCACTTTTGCAGATACAGCATCATTTATCGCTTGCTGAGCAATCCGCTGCGTTTCCGCTTTTGCAATCGCAACGAGCACCGGCTTGATTCCCCCTTCGACGAGCCATAGCCCTTGGATCGTTAAAAAAATAAAAAGCATTGCAGAAATGGCAAAAACAGTGCGAAATGACATAGGCGCCCGCCGGCGGGACGGTTTCCTCTTAAACAAAAAACCCCCTCCCTTCATGCTAAATATATGCATGAAGAAGGGGATTTAAGGACAAGAATTTATGTCATCTTAAGCAGCGCCTCTTTGCCAGTCATGCCTGGTTGAATGCCGAGTTCCTCAGCTTCGATTGTCACCGACTCCAAAGGCGCTTCCAGCAATTGCTCAATCGTGCGCACTCCGACCGCACGCCCTGCAATGATCTTGCGTTCTTTTAACTTATCGTTTAACAATTGAATATCCAGTGCACCGCACATAATATAGCCTTTTTCATTGCTGATCGACATAAAATCTGTTTTTGGCAATTTCACTGTTACAGCTGTAAACGGCTTTCCTTCAATGAACATCGGCTCAACTGAAATCATGCGCCATTCCACTCCTTTCTTTCTAATGCAGCCGAGCTGCAAGCAAACCGATTGACTCTTGGAGAAGCTCCAGAAAAAAGCTTCCTTAACATCTCAAAAATCAGCAATGCCGATTTTGCTGAAACAAATGATTTTCTGTTTGAAGCCATGTCAAATTCATAAAAAAACGGTTGTTTCCGCTCCTGAGCGGCATACGCGAAACGCGCTTTTTGACTTTTTACCGTTAAATTTGAAACAATCCTTGCTACACTTTATGCCATTCGTTATCCATTTGACTCAACTTCCAGGCAAGCACATCGCGCAGCATTTCCGGAAGAAAATACTTTTTTTCTTTTGCCTGGGCGACTGCGGGATACAGTCTGCCGAATGTAAACATATCGATCGTTGCAACTTCGTATGATTCTTTTAACTCGAGCGGCTTGCCGTTAATCAAAATATTTCTCGCCCGATTTTCGCCATCCGCCAGCCGCTGCACTTCAAACTCAATGCCATCGTAAACCATTGCCCCCATCATTTTGCCGCGAAAACCAAGCCCCTGAAATTTTAAACCGATCATCTCAGTCCGCAGCGCTTGAGCGATAATTTCTTTTAATTCGCTTCCTCGCAATGTGACGGTGCAAGGGTTGATCGGATGCGGGCAAACCCGATGCAGATCACTTTTCGTAACAACTCCCGAAGGAAGCCCGTCGAGCAATACACCCGCATTTACCATCGCGATGTCCGTTTGGCACCATTCCTTTAAACTTTCAACCAACAGCTTTGCAAAAGGCGATGATTCATACCAGGATACAGGCAAAGGGAATTTCAATGTCGTCACTTCTTCGTTTAGCTGCTTCTTTCCTTCAGCGCGCAATTCGCTAATCAGCTGCTCCGTCGCTTCATCTTTCTTCATGGAAGCAACAGGAATGCACGATGCTTCAGCGGAAACGATCTGTTTTAACCCGCGATCATAGGCTACGGTAATTTGCCCGACATAATGTCCAAATTTGCCGGCTTGAGCAATCAGCGTGCCTCTTACTCGTTTTCCTTGTTGAAGCAAATGATGGGTGTGTGCGCCAATGATCAAATCAATCCCATCCAAAGCATTCGCTGCTTCAACATCAAAACCATATCCCATGTGGGAAAGCAAAATGACGATATCCACTTTTTTCTTTACTTGTTCGATAAGCGGAGGAAGAATTTCCCACGGATCAGCCACTTTCCAGCCAAGCAAATCATAAAAAGCGTAATAGGGCACGGTAATCCCAATGACGCCGACCGTTATCCCATTTTTTAAACGGTGAATGTCATACGGAAACGCCCAGTGCGGCCGGTGTCCGTTTTTATGAAAAAGATTTGCGACAAGCACTTCAAAATTCGCTTCATCATAAAGGGCATTAAGATCCTGCTTTGAAAACGTAATGCCTTCGTTGTTTCCGATCGTAACATTGTCATACTGAAGCTCGTTTAAAAGCGCCACATTCCCTTTGCCAGACAGCCCTTCCGTTAAGCTGTCAACGCGATCACAGTGATCCCCGACATCAAACAAAAGCATTTCTTCATTTTTCAGCTCATGCCGTTTTCGCTGTTGTTTAATAAAATGCGCAATTCGAGGCCAATGCTCTAATCGGCTGTGAACATCATTCGTATGGTAAATATGAATCGTCTCTAATGTCATGTCATGCCCCCTTTTGCCTGCGAAAAGAAATCCAGCTGCCGCGGTGCGAGCTGATCGTATGCTATTTCTAACAGTTCAATCATTTCTTTGGCATTTCGAGCAGCATCTCCGCCTGAATTATTGTTAAACACGGCATAAACATATTTTGATTGTTTTTCAAGCTGGCGCAAACGTTCGGCCCATTCCAACAATTCTTTTGCATTGTAACGATACAAATAGCGAACCTCACGCCAGTTTTTGTCTTTTGGGCGTTTCCAACCATGCGCGTTTCTACCATGAAAACGAACGAGGGCTGCATTTGGATTCGTCGCATGGAGGATGATCGGAATTGAACCTTCGCCAGCTTGGGGCTCATCACAGATGCTATGAATCCAGCCTTCTTCCTTCATAAACGATAACGTTTTTTCTTTAATTGACGGATGAAACCATGATTGATGGCGAAACTCAAGAGCAGCCGGAAAATCGCCCATCCGCTGCTTTATTCGGCGCAACTGCATCACATGTTCTCGTTTCAAGTCAAACCATGGAGGAAACTGAAAAAGCACCATCGCAAGTTTATTTGATTTTAAAAGCGGTTGGATCGATTCGATAAATGCATCATACATTTCTTCCTCGGAAGAAAAAGCCATGTCTTCCCGTTCATGCCCCGTCATTCCGCGATAAGCTTTTACAATAAATTGAAACCCCTTTGGCGTTTCAGCAATCCATTTTTCAATATTCCGCTTTGGCTGAATCGCATAAAAGCTCGCATCCAGCTCAACAATCGGAAAATGGCTTGCATAATGAGCGAGCTTTTCGCTTGCTTTAACCTTGCCTTGATAGATGAAATCATGGCCGCCCCACCCGGTGACGCCAATGTAAATCATGTTCGCATTCCTTTCTTCAACGTATTCTTATTTTGAACCTTCACCATAAAAAAGGCAACTTTTATGAACAAAAAAGAAAAAGCACAGATGAAAGATGCTTTTAAAGATAAAAGGAGAATTTCAAATATGCCAATTGTAAGATCGAAAAAATGAGCAACGCTCATTCCAGCTGAGATAAATCCCGGATCTTTGAAAAAATGAAAAATGCACCTGTTCATATCAAAAAGAGGAATAAAATATGCAGTGCTTTGCGTGATCAAAAAAAGGCGCTATAAAACGATTTTTCACAAAAGCGTTTGCAATCAATATCGTTTTTTCGCTGCCAGAGAAAATGTTAAAGCCTGGCTTTTTAACACGTAATCCCTGGCGCCAAATCATTAACGGCATCATTTTGCATCCGTTACTTTGAAAATTTTTTATCGTAATAAATGTTAAACCCGATTAAAACCGGCACAAGCAAGATAGTCGGCATAAACCACAGCCACAGACTTGCCGCTTCTATATTCAACAGCCGCGGCGCGCCAAAAACAGTAAAAGCCGTCACTGTTGCAATGCAGCAAGGTATCATTCCCGCATAATGCTCAAAGTGCCAATGCATTTTTCGCCCTGGTTTGCGCAGCCAGTAAAACAATTGCAACCCGCCGACAAAAATGCCGAGCAGCGGAAAATAACTGATTAAAGGCGAATCAATCGCAAACCCATATAGGCATACCCCGATGCCAAAACCAACAAGCAAAAAACTGGCCAACAAATCGAGAGGATTGCGATGGCGCTCCTTCCGCTGTTTAAAACGCAGCACACGAATTCCATACCATGCCGTTGCTCCGCTCAAAATGGAAATAAAAATTAAAAACCAGGAAAACGAAACTTGTTCAAAATCAGCGGATTGATCGAAAAACACACGAAACGCGCCCATATAAAAAGCGGATATGGAAACGAGCGCCATCGCCCACACATAAACCCAGCCAACGGTTCGATGCACCTTCCCGCCTTTTTTCGTTACAATTGGAATCCAAAAAATCAACAAAGCCAAAAAACCGGATAAAATATGCAAAATTCTAAAAACAGAAAACAATGCCATCTTTTTTATTCCCCAATCTTATTTTTTTACCTTGCTCTTGTCAAACATTACTCAAACCGTTTGCAATCAGGTTTGCGCTATGCCTCGCCATCAACGGAAAAAAGACAGCCATTTCTTTCGGTGGACAACGCCCAGATAATTAAAATAGCCGGCGATCAAAAAAACAAAAGCAATGTGAAGAAAAATCACAAATCAACGCGCATCTCCGAGACTTTTTGACACAAACAAATCATACGGATTGGCCTTTCAATAGAAAATTTCAAAAACATCGCCGATATCTGTCTGCATATAGGTCTGCCGCACCGCTTTTTTTAAAAAGTTCGTATTGTTTTCCATTTACCGCTTCAAATAAGAGGTGAAGAGAAACCCCTGCCACTTCTTTCATTATTGTTAGCGGGTATAAAAGCTCAAGTTCAGACTTTTTATCGATGACTTGAGCTGCCGTCTCCGTTTGTGCAAACGGAAAAAATTTATTAAAACTGTTCTGTACAAACAAACTCGCAAACCGCCCGCCAAAGACAAAAAATAACAAACGCCGCGTTCAGCCCGGTTCGCCGCTTAATTAATTGAAGCCTTTTGATTCCACTGCCGCTTGAATCGCCGAAGCTTCTTTTTCATCTTTCGCTGTTCTTTCTTTTTTTCTACTCTCCCGATAAAAGGGCAGACCATGAAACCAAACAGGATGAACAATAAAACAATGCTGATGCAAATGGCGACGGCACCTATCCATGATGATATCGTAAAGCATATAGAAATGACCATCAATAACATTCCCCTGACTTCTGCTGTTTCTTCGGCTTTGTTCATCCGCAGCATCGGCATCAACATGCCGATAAGTTGAAATAGAATCAATTTTTTAATCTTCAATACAAAACCGAACTTCAGTTCTATTTCTACTCTTCAATCATTTTTATGATTTCTCAACATTCGTCTATCGGATGCTCCGTTCAATCAGAGGCCCTGAATCGCTTATACGGGTTTGACTTATTTCTTCACTTTCTTTCTCCTTTTCATCATGCTTGGCTGCAGCTGATTAAAACCAGCCCAAAAAGCATTACTATGATGACGCGAATCGTTTGCTTCAATCCCTATTTTCCCTTTAAAAAATTATTCAACGAATATCGTTGCATAGAACATTTTCTTTGACAAATCACAAATGTAACAGGATTAAAGACACAAAAAAACTGCCTGTTTTTGGCAGCCCGCGTATATCCTTCACATGAATGGCGGCTTTGAACACATCGAAACAAAAAATTAATAAAATTCAACATTCACATACAAGAGAAATAGTCAAAAAGATGCAGAGAAACTAAAACAATACAGCCAGCCATTGTTCAAGGCCATTCATCCGATCCTGGCATTTATCCACAATTCAAACGAAAAAACGAGATAAACCTGCCGGCGCACTTTTTTCATCGCGTGAAGAATGCGAAAAGAAAGATTGCCATTGCTCTAATTTAAACGAAGTAAGAACCCAAAATGGGCTCGTTAAAAGAAGTGAAGCAAATCAGGAAAATCAGTTATAATTCCATCAGCTCCCCATGTTTTAAGTTTTTCCGCCATTTCGACGTCATTCACCGTATAAACATGTACAGAAAACCCTGCTTCTTTTACTTTTTGAATATCAGCTTTTGTTAACACGTGTTGGTTTACGACAACATGCGACACGCAATCTTTTATTTCATTGAGCTCAGCCTGGGCAATCTCGACTTCATCTCGATTCCAGTATAAGATGCCAAGTTCTGTTTCAGGCGCCAAAGATTGCATTTTCAAAAGGCTCGGCTTGCTGGCTGAATGCAAAATCACTTGCCCCTTTTTTTTCAACAGATTGTATTCTTTTAACAGAGCAATTAATTTTTCTTCGATCTTTGAGTCATTTGGGGGATTTTTTATTTCAATAAAATAATTCGTCCGATTGCCGAATGCCTCAAACACCTCGCGGACAGTGAGCACTTTTTCACCTTGATATTTCTCATTAAACCAAGAACCAGCATCCAACTCTTTCAACTGCTTCAATGTATACTGCTTGAGCTCGCCCTTCGCATTCGTCGTTCGATCCACTTTTGCGTCATGAAATACAACCAGCTCTCCGTCTTTAGTCATTTGCACGTCAAATTCCAGATAATCGGCATTCATCTTATTTGCGAGCCTGAAAGACGCTAACGTGCTTTCGGGCGCATAGCCGCTTGCACCGCGATGGGCGATGATGAGCAGGCTTTCTTCTTTCAACGAAGCCGCTTCTTGACAGCCGATGAGAAGCAATATAAAAAGCAAGTCGATTTTCTTCATGTTGTGACAGTCTCATTCCTTTGAGCAGCGTTTGCTGTTTGTCTTATTCATAACCGCAGCTGCCTTTTAGAAGATGGTGTTGTCCTTGCAAAGGCATGCGTCTTTTGTGTGCTGATGCGTGATTAGCGTATCAAAAGATAAATCGGCGGCAAAACATGGACAAAGGCCATGCAGCCGCCGATTAAACATTGGTTCGACATGCGCATTGAATTAGCCAATGCTGCCTTCCATTTCGAATTTGATGAGCCGGTTCATTTCAACCGCATATTCCATCGGCAATTCTTTCGTAAACGGCTCAATGAAGCCCATTACAATCATTTCCGTTGCTTCTTGTTCGGAAATGCCGCGGCTCATCAAATAAAAGAGCTGTTCTTCCGAGACTTTTGATACTTTTGCTTCGTGTTCAAGCGAAATGTTGTCATTTAAAATTTCATTGTATGGGATTGTATCTGATGTAGAAATATTATCCATCATTAACGCATCGCATTCAATCGTTGCTTTAGCGCCTTCCGCTTTTCGTCCAAAATGTACAATCCCGCGATACGTTGTCTTTCCGCCTTCTTTTGAAATCGATTTGGACACAATTGAAGAGGTTGTATTTGGCGCAAGATGCATCATTTTTGCTCCTGCGTCTTGATGCTGGCCTTTTCCTGCAATCGCAATGGACAGCGTTAAGCCCCGCGCGCCTTCCCCTCTTAAAAACACGGCTGGATATTTCATCGTTATCTTCGAACCAATGTTGCCGTCAATCCATTCCATCGTTGCATTCTCATCGCAAACGGCACGCTTCGTTACGAGATTATAAACATTGTTTGCCCAGTTTTGAATCGTTGTATAGCGGCAATAAGCATCTTTTTTAACCAGGATTTCAACAACTGCGCTGTGAAGCGAGTTGGTTGTATAAATTGGAGCCGTACAGCCTTCCACGTAGTGGACCCATGCACCTTCATCAACGATGATAAGCGTGCGTTCAAACTGCCCCATGTTTTCGGAGTTGATTCGGAAATACGCTTGCAATGGCGACTCCACTTTAACGCCTTTTGGAACATAAATAAACGATCCGCCAGACCAAACGGCTGAATTCAATGCGGCAAACTTATTATCAGAATAAGGAACGACCGTGCCAAAATATTTTTTAAACAGCTCTTCATGTTCTTTTAAAGCGGTGTCGGTGTCTTTAAAAATTACACCCATTTTTTCGAGCTCTTTTTCCATATTCTGGTAAACAACTTCAGATTCGTATTGAGCTGAAACGCCCGCAAGATATTTTTGTTCGGCTTCTGGAATTCCCAGCTTGTCGAACGTCCGTTTAATTTCTTCAGGCACTTCGTCCCAAGAGCGCTCCGATTTTTCCGAAGGTTTGACATAATAGGTGATTTCATCGAAATCTAAATCTGACAAATCTCCGCCCCATTGCGGCATGGGCATCTTGTAAAATTGGTCCAGCGATTTTAAACGAAATTCGAGCATCCACTTTGGCTCATTTTTCATCCGCGAAATTTCTTCGACAATTTCACGTGTCAGCCCGCGCTCCGAACGGAAAACTGAAACATCTTTATCACGAAAGCCATACTTGTATTCGCCAATTTCCGGCATTTTTTTGGCCATGATTTTTCCTCCTTATTGGATAATTAGTGAGGAGCCAATGTCCAGCAGCATGTTATTCCTGGAGGCCTTTTTCCATAGCCTTCCACGCAAGTGCAGCACATTTGATGCGTGCTGGAAACTTTGACACCCCCTGCAAAGCTTCAATATCTCCAAGATCAAGGCCTTCCGCATCATATTCTTTTCCTTGAATCATCGTTGAAAATATTTCCGACATTTTTAATGCATCTTGTACCGACAGTCCTTTAATCGCTTCAGTCATCATCGACGCTGAAGATTGGCTGATTGAACAGCCCTCGCCATTAAACTTCACATCGGCGACTTTGCCGTCTTCGATTTTTAAAAACAGCTGAATGCGGTCGCCGCATGTCGGATTATTCATATTTATTGTAACAGCTTCATCATCCAATTTCCCGTGATTTCTTGGATTTTTATAATGATCCATAATCACTTGCCGATAAAGCTGGTCAAGATTGCTAAAAGACATCACCAAAATACTCCTTCGTTTTCACTAGCGCTTCCGCTAATGAATCGATATCTTCCTTTGAATTGTAAAGATAAAAGCTCGCTCGAGCTGTAGCTGCAACATTCAGCCAATTCATTAATGGCTGTGCGCAATGGTGGCCTGCGCGAATCGCAATGCCTTCCTGGTCAACGACCGTTGCAACATCGTGTGGATGAATGTCTTTTAAATTGAACGTTACAATGCCTGCACGCTGCTTCGGGCCGTAAATTGTGATTCCGTCAATGTTTTCCAGCCGCTCAAGCGCATACTGAGCCAATTCGAGCTCATGCGCTTCAATTTCATCCATCCCGATTTCTTCCAAAAAGTCAATCGCAGCGCCTAAACCAACTGCTCCGGCAATGATTGGCGTCCCGCCTTCAAATTTCCAGGGCAGTTCTTTCCATGTCGATTCATACAGCCCGACAAAATCAATCATTTCTCCCCCAAATTCGATGGGCTCCATCTTTTCGAGATGCTCTTTCTTGCCATATAATACGCCAATGCCTGTCGGAGCGCACATTTTGTGACCGGAAAAAGCAAAAAAATCACAATCCAAATCCTGTACATCCACTTTCATATGCGGCGTGCTTTGCGCTCCGTCAACAACCGTGACAGCGCCGTGCTCATGGGCAATCTCCGTAATTTCTTTAATTGGATTGACGGTTCCGAGGACATTCGATACATGCGTAATCGCAACAATTTTTGTTTTATCCGTTATCGTCTTGCGAACATCTTCTAACGAAAGCGTTCCATCTTCCTGAAGGGGGATATATTTTAACGAAGCGTTCGCCGCTTTCGCAACTTGCTGCCACGGGATAATATTGCTATGATGCTCCATATACGTTAATACGATTTCGTCGCCTTCTTTTACATTGGCTCTTCCATAGCTTGAAGCCACAAGATTTAACGCCGTTGTCGAACCTCTTGTAAAAATAATTTCTTCGGTTGATGATGCGCGAATAAATGCCCTTACTTTTTCGCGGGCGCCTTCATACGCATCGGTCGCTTTCGTACCGAGCGTATGAACGCCGCGATGAACATTGGAATTCATCGTTCGATAATAGCGATCCATCGCTTCGATCACTTGAATGGGTTTTTGCGAGGAAGCAGCGCTGTCCAAATAAACAAGCGGTTTGTCATTAATTTTTTCATTTAAAATCGGAAACTGCTTGCGGATTTCTTCAACATTCATTATTGAATTTTCCTTTCAATAACACCTTCTAAAGCTTGTTTTACGCCTTCAATCGGCAAATTCCTGACAACCGGATCCAAAAAGCCGCGAACGATCATGCGCTCCGCTTCATCACGGCTAATCCCTCTGCTCATCAAGTAATAAAGCTGCAAATCGTCCACACGGCCGACGGAAGCAGCATGGCCGGCTGTCACATCATCCTCATCAATCAATAAGATCGGATTGGCATCGCCGCGGGCTTTATCGCTCAGCATTAAAATTCTAGATGTTTGTTCGGCATTTGATTTTTTTCCGCCTTGATAAATTTTGCCGATTCCGTTAAAAATGCCTGTTGCCCGATCTTTCATAACGCCGTGCGCGAAAATTTGCCCATCGGAATGCTGCCCGATTTGGTCGATGCGAACCATAAAATTCTGCCGCTGCTCGCCGCGTCCAATCGTCACCATTTTTGCTTCCGAAGTAGACCCGTTTCCCAGGCATTTCGTCCAGTTTTCTGAAACCGTATTTCCATCGTTCATCTTGCCAAGCGCCCATTCAATTCTGCCGTCATGATCGATGCGGCCGCGGCGATTGATATACGATGTGACGGTTTCCCCCATATGATCGACTGCACCGTAGCGAATCGTCGCATTGCTGCCGGCGTACACTTCAGAAATGATGTTGGCTACTGACGGTTCGCCGGCATTCGTCGACAAATAATTTTCAACGTAAGTGACTGAACTGTTGTCATCCGCGACAATCAAAACATGATTAAACAAGCCTGCGCCAGCGTCATCCTGCCAAAAAATCGCTTGCAATGGAACCTCGATTTCAACATTTTTTGGAACGTATAAAAAGACTCCGCCGTTTAGCAGCGCTGCATGCATTGCGGTTAAACGGTGTTCATCCACTTGAACAGCTTCCGTCATGAAATATTTTTGCACAAGATCGCCATGTTCTTTGACAGCCGTCAAGAAATCGGTAAAAATTACCCCTTTATTTTTCAGATCTTCCGAAAGCTCTTGATGCACAACCGCGCCATTTTGCTGCACAATCACATTGCCTGCTTCGCTGTCTTTGCCGATCAGGCTTTTCACATCTTCGGGCAAAGCTGCCAGTGAAGACGTTCCTTTAGGTTCAACATCATGCTGAAATGCATGGAAATTCCAATTTTCAATGTTTGTTTTTTCCGGCTTTGGCAACGCGAGCTCTTTCATCAGCGCGAGTCCGCGAAGGCGGCATTCCAACAGCCAGACAGGCTCCTGGCGGTGTTTTGAAAACTCGCGAATATACGCTTCATCATATACAATCGTTTCAGCTGACATCATCATTCCTCCTAGCTGCCTGCTTTCTATTTCTGGCCTACAGTTTCGTCTTCAATGCCGAGTTCTGCTTTAATCCAGTCATAGCCTTCCGCTTCAAGGCGTTCAGCCAGCTCTGGCCCGCCGGATTTTACGATGGTTCCCTGCATCATCACATGAACTTTATCCGGCTTAATGTAGTTTAACAAGCGTTGATAGTGGGTAATAATGAGAGCGCCGAATTCCGGACCGCGCATATCGTTTACCCCTTTTGACACCACTTTAAGCGCATCGATATCCAGACCGGAATCAATTTCATCTAAAATCGCAATTTGAGGCTCAAGCATGAGCATTTGCAAAATTTCGTTGCGCTTTTTCTCACCGCCTGAAAAGCCTTCATTTAAATAGCGTTGGCTGAACGATTCATCCATTTCCAGCAAATTCATTTTTTCATCAAGTTTTTTGATGAATTTCATCAATTGAATTTCATTGCCTTCTCCGCGCTGCGCATTGATGGCTGTGCGCATAAAATCGGCATTCGTGACGCCGCTTACTTCACTCGGATACTGCATCGCGAGAAAAAGTCCGGCTTTCGCCCGTTCGTCGACTTCCATTTCAAGCAAATCTTCACCGTTAAACATAACTGTTCCTTTTGTCACTTCATAGCGAGGATGCCCCATGAGCGCAGCAGCCAGCGTTGATTTCCCGGTTCCGTTTGGCCCCATCACTGCATGGACTTCGCCGCCTTTTATTTCAAGATTTAAGTCTTTAATGATTTCTGTATCATCAATCGACACGTGTAGATTTTCGATTTTCAAATGTGGTGCTGACATAGAAAATACCTCCAGTTGAAATAATTTGCATGAACGCGAGAACATGTGAGCTTTCGTCTATTCTCAATCTATTCTCATTACAATCTTAAAACAAATAAAAATAATACGCAAGCAAACGGCCATCTCATATTTAGAATATCCTATAAAATAAAAAAACAGTCTAACATTGACTGAATCATTAGGATCTCTACTATTTTAGAAAAAGATTTGTCAACTACACCATACCAAAATTTAAATAAAAAGTACAAATAAATCTATCCGAATTGCAAAAAACTGCAAAATGATTCTCATAAATAGGGCTGCCTCAAATCCAACGCCCTCTGCATGCCAAAAAAACATAGCCCCAAACGGGGCTATTGGCTAGGCAAGCCTGCTGGCTTTTTGCAGCGCTTGTTCCAAATCTTCAATCAAATCTTCAACATTCTCAATGCCGACTGAAAGGCGCACCATATCTTCTGTAACGCCCGTTGAAGCCAATTCTTCCTCATCGAGTTGAGAATGTGTCGTGCTTGCAGGGTGGACGATAAGGCTTTTTGCATCTCCGACATTCACGAGATGCGTCCAAAGCTTCACGGAATTGATCAGCTCTTCCCCAGCTTTTCTTCCGCCTTTTATACCAAAGACGACGACCGAGCTCGCTCCTTTTGGCAAATATTTTTTCGCCAGTTCATAAGAAGGGTGGCCCTCCAGTTCAGGGTAAGACACCCATTCCACTTGCGGATGATTTTTTAAATATTCAACAATTTTGCGCGTATTCGCTACATGCTCTTTCATTCTGACATGCAGCGTTTCCAAACCTAATGCAAGCTGGTGGGCATTGAATGGACTCAATGACGGGCCTGTATCGCGAAGAAGCTGGACTCTTGCTTTTGTAATAAACGCTTGATTGCCAAGCGCTTCTGCATAAACTAAGCCATTATAGCTTGGATCCGGTTCAATGAATCCAGGAAATTTCGGCGAATTCCAATCAAAATTGCCGCCATCAACGATGAGGCCGCCCATTGTCGCTCCCGCTCCGCCGAGCCATTTCGTTGCGGAGTGGACAACGATATTTGCGCCATGTTCAATCGGACGGCACAAATAAGGGGTTCCAAACGTATTGTCGACAATAAGCGGAATGCCGTGCTCTCTCGCAATTTCAGCTACTTTTTCAAAATCAAGCACATTCAAGCCCGGGTTGCTGATCGTTTCCGCAAAGATCGCTTTCGTCTTTGGCGTAATGGCTTTGCGGAAATTTTCCGGATCTTTCTGGTCTACGAAATGGGTTTTTATTCCGTATTTTGGAAGCGTCACCGCAAATAAATTGTACGTGCCGCCATAAATTTCTGAAGAAGATACGATCTCATCACCTGCACCGGCAATGTTCATAATCGCCATCGTAATCGCAGCCGAACCGCTCGCCAGGCCAAGGCTTCCAACTCCGCCTTCCATTGCAGTAATCCGCTCTTCCAATACACCGACCGTCGGATTCATAATCCGTGTATAAATGTTCCCCGGTTCTGCTAAAGAAAACAAGTTCGCCGCATGCTCTGTGCTTTTAAATTGATAGGCGTTCGTTAAATAAATCGGCAATGCCCTCGAACCTGTCACTGGATCCGCCTGCAGCCCTGCATGAACGCCAAGCGTTTCCAGCCGATATTTTTTTTCCTCTGACATAACGTTGCCTCCTTAAAATCCCTACTAAATTTATTGGTTTAATAAATTTTAACAGCCGCATGACAGCTTGTCAATGCGTCTCATCCATTTTCCCCAAAAAAATGAACAAGCGAATAATACAATTCATCCCCTCTAAGAAATGCGGAAAACCGTCCAGCGGATTCCCCGTCTTTTATAAACACCAGCAAAGGGACGCTTTGAATTTGCAGCGGTTCGGCCAGCGATGGCATCAGATTTAAATTCGCAGAAACCACCTTGATGTCAAATGGAATCCGCTTTAGCGCCATTTCCAGCATTTGGCGGGCGGCAGTGCAGTTTGCACAAAAAGGCGTGTGAAAAAAAGCAGCAAAGCGGCTGGCTTCATCAAGATGTTTTCGAAATTCTGTTTCATTCACTTCAACAATCACTGCATCAATCTCCTATCTTTTTACAACGCGATTGCGGAGGACGCCAAGATTTTCAATTTCCAGTTCAACGATGTCGCCATCGTTCAAATATTTTCCAAGCTCCAATCCGCATCCCAATCCAACGGTTCCCGAGCCGAGCACATCTCCGGCAACTATCGGTTCGCTTTGTGACACGTATTCGATAATTTTTGCAAATGGCCGATACATCGTTTTTGTATTTCCTTCAGACCAGACTTCGCCATTCACACGTGCAATCATTTTCAAATTGTATGGATCGGGCAGTTCATCTGACGTCACAATGCATGGCCCGAGCGCCGTTGCAAAGTCTTTTCCTTTCGCCGGACCCAGTCCGACGCTCATCTCTTGCATTTGGATATCGCGTGCGCTGAAATCATTCATAATCGTATAGCCAAAAATATAATCACCGGCCTCTTCTTCCGCAATATCGATTCCTTGCTTCCCGATGATGCATGCAAATTCAAGTTCATAATCCAAAAGCGATGTATAGCTTGGCCAGACCACATCGTCGTCTGGACCGATAATCGTAGCTGTATTCCCCTTATAATAGACAGGGAGCTTGTACCAGGCATCCGGAACTTTTTTGTCGCGCGATTTGCGAGAATTTTTAATATGCTCTTCAAATGAAATAAAATCGCGCAAATTTCTTGGTTTTTCAATTGGTGCGAGCAGCCGGACTTCTTGCTTGTCATAAATGACTTTTTCCTCTTCACTGTTTGCAAAGGTTTCTGCAAATGCCATCGCCTGTTTCGCCGCTTCCAGCGAAAACGAACCATTTTCCAAAAACTGCACCATATCCGCCGTCAAAAATTGCTGACTCAAACGCAGCGCGGCTTCCGGCGAACAAACATCCGCTTCCAACAAATACAGTTGATAAGCATGCTGCAAATCGACAACGCCATCGCTTGACAAAGCGCCTAAACGCGGCAGCCTCGGATAGCTGTGCAATGGAATAAAACGAACCAGTTTCATCAGCAAATTCCCCCTCGTACAAATCGTGTATACTTAGTATAACGAAAAAATCGAAAGGTAGTGAGAAGGTTGCGAAAGAAATTTATTGACCTGAGCGTTCCGATGGATCCAAATGCAAAAGAATTTTCACCGCCCGACATCAACTATCAAGACCATAAAGCTTCCGTCGAACGCGCTGCAGCAGCTTTCGGCATTCAGCCGTCAGATTGGCCTGAAGGCAAAGCATGGGCGGTTGAACTTGTGACACTGACGACACATACCGGGACCCATGTCGATGCGCCCTATCATTATTGGGACAAAACCGGCAATCAACAAGCAAAAACGATCGATGAGCTTCCACTTGACTGGTTTTACGGAAACGGCGTTCTACTGGACTTCACATGGAAAAAAGCCGGCGAAGAAATCTCGAAAGATGACGTCATCAATGAATTGAAACGAATCGATTACACCCTTCAGCCAGGCGACATCGTCCTCATTCGCACCGATGCGGACAAACATTTTTATGAACACGGCTACACCTCGATTCACCCCGGCATGAGCGCAGAAGCCACGCGCTATTTGATCAGCTGCGGAATTAAAGTCATGGGAACAGATGGATACGGCTGGGATGCGCCTTTTGAAGTCCAAGGCAAAGCGTTTCGCGAAACCGGCGATCCAAACGTATTGTGGGCAGCCCATTACGTTGGCAAAGAGTTGGAATACTGCCAAATTGAAAAACTTGCGAATCTAGACAGGCTTCCACACCCGACTGGATTTACCGTCATCGCTTTCCCAATAAAAATCACGGGAGCGAGCGGCGGCTGGGTTCGGGCTGTCGCCATGCTTGATGAGTCATAGGAAATAAAATAAAAAAGCATTCATGCGGCTTTCTGCAGCTAGATGCATTGGCAACAAAAAAAGATCCTGTATGCGCTGTACAGGATCTCTTTTTGTTTATTCAGCATCAGAGACGAGTTTTTTATACGCTTCCGGTGACATGAGATGCTCCAGTTCATCCGCATTCGTAAGCTGAACCGCAAGCAGCCACGCCTTATCATAAGGCGATTCGTTTACAAGCTCGGGGCGCACCGCGAGCGCTTCATTGATTTCTATCACTTTGCCGCTGACAGGCGCATAGAGTTCAGACACGGTTTTTACGGATTCCACACTCCCAAACGGCTCATCCGCTTTAAGTTCAGATCCTTTTTCCGGCAGTTCAACAAATACGATGTCACCTAATTCCGACTGCGCAAACTCAGTGATGCCAATCAAGACGTTCTCCCCTTCTGCTTTCACCCAAATGTGTTCATCAGAATAACGCAAATCTTGAGGCACGCGCAACACAATCCCTCCCATATCATTTTTTCCTGGCATTTGCCTATGTACCAGCTGCTGCGCATATGATGGTGCAGCCATTCGCTACGCATTCCAAGTTTCTTCAAACTGGGCTTCGCGAAATCCAACCGTCACTTTGTTTCCATCTGAAACAATTGGCCGCTTAATCAGCATTCCATCTGAAGCGAGCAGCTCAAGCATCTCATCATCCGTCATATCTTTCAGCCGATCTTTTAACCCGAGTTCACGATACTTTTTGCCGCTGGTATTAAAAAATTTCTTCAGCTCCAACCCGCTTTTTTCATACAGCTCTCTTAATTCCTGTTTTGATGGAGGGTTCTCGACGATATGAATTTCTTTAAACGCAATGTTGTTTTCTTCAAGCCACTTTTTCGCCTTTCGGCACGTTCCGCATTTCGGATACGCATAAAACATTAAAGCCATAACCATCCTCCTCGCATTCACACCTTCATTATTGTACCAAAAATGCAAACAAAAATCTGGATTGACAATTTCTGCCGGCCATGAGAGATTAGATATATCTAAATGATATATATCTTTTTTATGTATGGTGGTGATGCCTTGTCTCGAAGAAATAAAAGCAAATATGCCATCTTAGGCATGCTTAGCTTAAAACCGATGACCGGCTATGACATTAAGAAAAACCTTGAACAAGGAATCGGCAATTTTTGGAACGAAAGTTTTTCGCAAATTTATCCCATTTTAAAACAGCTTACGGCAGATGGACTGGCAACGGTAACAATTGAAAAACAAGACGGCAAACCAAACCGCAAAGTGTATCACATTACAGAACAAGGAAAAAATCTGCTCATGGATTGGCTGGCTGAACCGATTGCCGGCCATTACCCGATGAGAATCGAATTGCTTCTCAAACTGTTTTTCGCCCATCATGCTGAACCTCATATCATGATTGCCCACGTCGAAAGATTTCAAACAGAAATAAACTCCAAGCTTCGTGAATACGAAGAAATAAACCAAAAACTATCCGCTAAATTAAACCATCATAAACAGCCTGCACTAGCGTATCGCCGCATGACCCTTCAATTCGGAATCCACTTTTGCAAAGCTGTGTTGGCGTGGTGCAAAGAAACGATTGAGCAATTGAAAGTGTATGAAAAAAAAGAGTCGGATAAAAGCAGGGAGGAATCATAATGGAAGGACAATGGTTAGAAAACAAAACGGCGATCGTCACAGGCGGATCATCAGGGATGGGAAAAGATATCGCCATCACATTTGCTCGGCACGGTGCAAATGTAGTCATTTGCGGACGCAGCCTCGAACGGCTTCAGCCGGCAGTGGAAGAAATTTCAAACAGCGGCGGAAGTGCGCGCGCATTTGAATGCGATGTCCGCGAACCAGACAAAGTCAATGAAATGGTGCAATTCGCGATCCGCGAGTTCGGCCATATCGACATTCTTGTCAACAATGCCGCTGGCAATTTTGTCGTTAAATCTGAAGATTTGTCCGTTAACGGCTGGCGCGCCGTAGAAAATATCGTGCTCAACGGAACATGGTACTGTTCTCAGGCAGTCGGCAAACATATGATCGAAACTGGAAGAGGCGGAAGCATTCTAAACATGGTGGCTACCTACGCTTGGACAGGCAGCCCCGGCGTTGTCCACTCCGCATCCGCAAAAGCGGGAGTCGTCGCTATGGCCAAAACGCTGGCAGCTGAATGGGGGCATTACGGCATCCGCGTGAACTGCATTGCCCCTGGTCCGATCGAAGGCACAGGCGGAGCCGACAAACTATGGCCAAACGAACAAATCAAAGAAGCGATTTTGCGCGGCATACCGTTAAGGAGACTGGGGAAAAAAGAAGAGATTTCCAACCTCGCGCTCTTCCTCGTTTCAGACTATGCAGCTTATATTACAGGCGATGTCATCACTGCAGATGGCGGCGCTTCTTTGAACAAAGGCTTCCTTACACAATGGGAGCAGGCGGGATTCGATCAAACGCGCTAAAAAAGCTCTAACGCAGTGCGGACTTGAATCAGCCAGCCATAGACGAAAAAAAGGCATTGCAAATAGCAGCTGCAAAAAAATCAGGCGGTGGAAACGCAATTCCGTTTCTTTCCGCCTGATTTTATTTTTTGTCTCCAATTACAGCACGTAACGTTCAGCTTCGATGATTGCCGCTGCAATATCACGTTTTTTGGCAATGACATTAATCGGGTTATGGCGGGTTAGCTTGCGCAGCACAGACAGCATCATCCGCAAGTTATCGCCTTCTTCCACATGAAGCAGCGTTTCTTTGGCCAGGGCTTCAATTTTGTTGAACGCTTCTTGGCAGTATACTTCTGTAAGAAGCAGTTTTTGCTTTGCTTTATCAGCGCCGTCTCTGTCAATGGCTTTTTGCGTGCGCAACACGGCCGATTCCATTGCATAAATTTCACTGACGATATCCGCAGCATTTGCAAGGATTTCCTGTTCTTGTTCAATTTTTTGGCCGAACTTCTGCAGCGCTGCCCCGGCTGTTGCAAGGAACACTTTTTTCGCCATTTTAATTAAATATTTTTCCTGTTCGAGCGGCTCTGTCCCAACTTCTTCCGGCATCATCGACATGATTTCCGATTGAAGTTCCTGCGCTTTTTGCAGAAGCGGCAATTCGCCTTTCATCGCTTTTTTAATCAGCGTGCCCGGTACGAGAAGCCGGTTTACTTCATTTGTGCCTTCAAAAATACGGTTGATTCGTGAGTCGCGGTACATTCTTGACACTTCATACTCATCCATAAAGCCGTAGCCGCCATGGATTTGCACGGCTTCATCGACGACGTAGTCAAGCACTTCTGAAGCAAAAAATTTGTTTAATGAACATTCGACAGCATATTCTGCAATCGCTTTGCCAACCGTCGTTCCATCTTCAAGCTCCTCTTCAGATAATTGCTGGAAGCGCTGTTCGAATAAGCCAACCGTTCGATACGTCGAACTTTCTGCAGCATACGTCTTCGCCGCCATGTTCGCCAATTTTTCTTGAATCATGCCGAAGCTGGAAATGGGCGTATTAAATTGCTGCCGCTCATTTGCATATTTAACGGCAATTTCAATCGCGCGCTTCGCACCGCCAACATTCCCTACCGCAAGCTTGTAGCGGCCGATATTCAAAATGTTAAATGCAATGACATGCCCTCTGCCCGGTTCATACAATAAGTTTTCTTTCGGCACTTTCGCATCTTCTAAAATCAATGTGCGTGTTGAAGAGCTTTTAATTCCCATTTTCTTTTCTTCAGGGCCTGTTGAAACCCCTTCGAATTCGCGCTCTACAATAAACGCGCTAAACTTCTCGCCGTCAATTTTTGCATAGACGACAAAGACGTCTGCAAATCCAGCGTTTGAAATCCATTGTTTTTCGCCATTTAAAATGTAGTGCGTGCCTTCTTCGTTCAGCACTGCTGTTGTCTTTGCACTCAACGCGTCAGATCCCGATGACGGCTCTGTCAGCGCATAAGCGGCAATCATCTCTCCAGTTGCAAGTTTTGGAAGATACTTTTTCTTTTGCTCTTCATTTCCGAAATACACGATAGGAAGAGACCCGATTCCCACGTGGGCGCCATGCGTAATTCCAAAGCCGCCGGCTCCCGACATGCTTTCAGTAATTAAAGCCGAACTGATTTTGTCAAGGCCTAAACCGTTGTATTTTTCAGGCACATCAGCGCTCAACAAGCCGAGCTCTCCGGCTTTCTTCATTAGTTTTACAGAGTGTTCAAACTCGTGATTTTCAAGTTTTTCTTGAACCGGAAGCACTTCTTTTTCCAAAAAGTCTGCTGCTGTTTTCGCGATCATTTTTTGTTCTTCCGTAAAATCTTCCGGTGTAATCACTTCTTCAGGCTGGACTTCTTCAACTAAAAAGCTCCCGCCTTTTTTAATGGTGCTTGTATCTGCCATGAGTTCATTTCCTCCCTTATTCATTAAAAATGATTTATATTCATCGGGGATGAGGCGGACGGCTGCCGCCTCGCTTGCCCGAATTCAATTACAGCATTTCAAAAACGCCCGCTGCACCCATTCCTCCGCCGATGCACATCGTGACCACGCCAAATTGCTCGTTGCGGCGTTTTAATTCATGGAGAAGGGTGAGCGTTAATTTCGCTCCTGTGCAGCCAAGCGGATGGCCAAGTGCAATGGCGCCGCCATTGACGTTGACTTTATCATGGTCAAGCCCCAGTTCGCGGATGATTTGAATCGACTGGGAGGCGAACGCTTCATTCAATTCAAACAGAGCGATGTCAGATAAACTCAGTCCTGCTAACTCAAGCGCTTTTGGAATTGCTTTTACAGGACCAATCCCCATGACTTCCGGCGGTACGCCTTCAACCGCAAACGAACGGAATTTTGCAATCGGCTTCAACCCTTCTGCTTCCGCTTTTTCGCGATCCATAACGAGCACTGTCGCCGCTCCGTCACTCATTTGGGAAGCATTGCCAGCCGTCACGGTTCCATTAACTGCAAATGCTGGACGAAGTTTGGAAAGAACTTCCATGTTCGTTCCTTCCCGCACGCCTTCATCCATTTTGAATGTAAACTTTTTTTCAACGAGCTTGTTGTTTTCATCAACGCAGCGTTTGGTCACTTCCACTGGTACAATTTCGTCATCAAATTTCCCAGCTTTAATCGCTGCTGCTGCCCGGCGATGGCTTTCAACAGCGAAAGCGTCTTGATCTTCACGGGAAATTCCGTAGCGGCGCGCCACTTCTTCAGCGGTGTGGCCCATGCCCATGTAATATTCAGGCGCGGTTTCGACGAGCTTCGGATTCAGCCGATACGTATGGCCTCCCATTGGGAGCATGCTCATCGATTCCACGCCGCCAGCGAGAATCGCCTGCGCGCTGCCAACCATGATGCGTTCCGCAGCATAAGCAATCGTTTGCAGCCCTGAAGAACAATAACGGTTGACGGTCACCCCGGGCACGGTATGCGGCAGACCGGCTAAAGCCCCGACATTTCTTGCCAAATTCATGCCTTGCTCTGCTTCAGGTGTAGAATTCCCCATAATCAAATCATCTATGTGGCCGTCATAGCCATCAGCGCGCCGCAGCGTTTCTTTAACCGTAATGGCTGCAAGATCATCCGGGCGAACTTGTGCAAGACTGCCTTTTTTTGCTTTTCCAACGGGTGTTCTCGCTCCAGCAACGATAACTGCTTCTCTCACGCTTATTCCTCCTTTTTGCGATTAATTGCGCAACGGTTTGCCTTTAACAAGCATATGCTGCATCCGTTCTTGTGTTTTCGGCTCTCCAAGCAGACTTAAAAACGCTTCTCTTTCAAGATCAAGCAAATATTGTTCATCCACTTCTGTGCCAAACGGCAATTTCCCGCCGGCGATCACATATGCAAGTTTGCTGGCGATATGAACGTCATATTCACTCGCATAGCCGGAATATTGCATCGATTTTGCCGCCATCAGCATCGTGGCGTATCCAGTTTCGCCGACAACGGGAAGCTTTTTGCGTTGAGGGGCGCCATATCCTTGCTCTGACAAGCGAATCACTTGCTGCTTCGCATCATACAGCAAATGATCATCGTTCATGCTGATGCCGTCTTCCGGACTTAAAAAGCCATATTGCTGCGCTTCATGGGCAGATGTTGAAACGGCAGCCATGGAAATCAGCTCAAATGTTTTATTTGCCGCCTGCTGCAGATCAAACGACACGCCTTTTGGCATTCGTTCGAGCAATCGGCGGTATAGCTCCTTATTTCCGCCGCCTCCCGGAATCAGCCCGACCCCGACTTCAACGAGGCCCATGTACGTTTCGGATGCGGCTTGAATGCGGGCCGCTGGCATGGCTACTTCTGCTCCGCCGCCAAGAGACATTTGAAACGGGGCAGCGACAACGGGTTTTTCCGCATATCGAATCCGCATCATCGCATTTTGGAATTGCCGAATCGTCAATTCGAGTTCAAAAAAGTTGTCGTCTTGCGCTTCCATTAACATCAGCGCTAAATTGGCGCCAACGCAGAAATTTTTCCCTTGATTTCCAATGACCAGCCCTCGATAGTCTCCTTGCTCAACTTCATCAATGGCAAAATGAATCATTTGAATGGTGTCGAGGCCAAGAGCATTGTTCGGCGAATGAAATTCCAGGTTCAGCACGCCATCTCCTAAATCGATCAAGCTCGCGCCTGCGTTTTTCTTTATAACATTGTTTTCCTGCTTGACAGACTGCAGATGAATCACTTTCGGGTGTTCCGCCGCTAGCACATACACGCCATCGTCGTAATAAAGCCTTTTTCCCTTTTCCGTTTTGTAGAACGACGTATGGCCTGCTGCAAGCATGTCTTTCACCCATTTCGGGACGGTTCGGCCTTCGGCTTCCATTTTTTCAACCGATTTTTCTAGGCCGATTGAATCCCATGCTTCGAACGGGCCTTGCTCCCATCCGAATCCCCATTTCATCGCTTGGTCAATCGCATAAAGATTGTCGGCAATTTCGCCCACTTTTTCGGCAGCATAAATAAAGGTAGGAGCCATCGTATTCCATAACAGCTGACCGGCGCGATCATCGGCATAAATAAGCGTTTTTAAACGTGCGGAACGCTTTGCCTGCTTTGCCCTTTCAATCGATGGAGCCTGCAATTTTTGCCGCGGTTCGTATTCAAGCGTCTCCGGGTTGATCTGAAGAATTTCTTTTCCTTCTTTTTTATAAAAGCCTTGGTTCGTCTTGCTGCCGAGCAAGCCTTTGTCAATCATCTTCTTCATAAAGTCCGGCAGTGCAAACTGTTCTTTCTCTTCGCCTTCAACATGGTTGTAAACGTTGTTTGCAACATGGCAGAACGTATCGAGCCCAACAACGTCCAACGTGCGAAATGTCGCACTTTTTGCACGGCCGATTAACGTTCCCGTCACTGAATCCACTTCGCCGATGGAATAGCCGCCTTCAAGCATGACTCTGGCCGTTTGCAGCAATCCGAAAGTCCCGATTCGATTCCCGATAAAGTTTGGCGTGTCTTTCGCTTTAACGACTCCTTTGCCGAGCACTTCTTCGCCAAACGTTTTCATGTAATCGACAACTTCCGGCAAGGTCTCATTCGTCGGGATAATTTCAAGCAGTTTTAAATAACGCGGCGGGTTAAAAAAATGCGTTCCCAAAAAATATTTTCTAAAATCTTCTGAACGGCCTTCCGCCATGGCTTCAATTGAAATTCCTGATGTATTTGAACTGACAATTGTTCCTGCTTTCCGATGAGCATCCACTTTTTCTAACACTTGCTTTTTAATGTCAAGATTTTCTACGACAACTTCAATAATCCAGTCAGCCTCAGCTAATTTTTCAAGATCGTCTTCCAAATTTCCAGCCGTAATCAAACCTGCATTTTCATGTTTCGTAAGCGGTGCAGGCTTTTGTTTAAAAAGCTTTTTGATCGCCTCATTTGCAAGGCGGTTGCGAACAGCTTTATCCGAAAGGGAAAGGCCTTTCTCTTTTTCCTCTTCTGTAAGCTCATTTGGCACGATATCCAACAGCAGAGTCGGGATGCCAATGTTCGCTAAATGAGCCGCAATCCCTGATCCCATAATTCCCGAACCAATGACTGCAGCGCGTCGTATTTCTCGAACCATGAAACAACCTCCCAATCTTTGAATGAATGCTCATTCATTTTTGCTTAAAAAAGAAAACCGCAGATTACAATTCTAATATAACGGATGTTTCTCGATTTATCAATAAAAAATTCGTTTTTTACTTGAACAGATTGACATCGCTTCTCACTCTTCTCATCTGCATGAGCAAATTTATTATTGTGAAAAACCGATCAAACCATGCACCCAAAAAACCAAATGCTGTGACTTGCTTCCATAAAGCATAATTTGCTGCCTATCGCGAACAATAAATAAAGAAACTTTCAACCAGGAGGGAAAACAGATGAATCAAAAACAAATGCAAACGCCGCAAGCGCAGTCAAATGTCATGCCGCAGCCCCCAAATATCATGTCAACGAAAGATCATTTATATGTGACAGACATGCTTTCCTGGAATTTAGTTGCGATGAAAAAAGCCTATCATTTTGCCAATGAATGCACAGACCAGGAAATTAAACAAGCGCTTGAAAATGCCGGTCAAATGCATCAGCGCCACTATGACAAGCTATTGATGCATTTAAACTCTCAAAAGCAGTCCACCCCGCAGCAATAAGACAAAATGAATTGAAAGGCAGGAATAAGAAACGATGAATCAGCAAAACAAAATCCAAAATCCGAATACACAAGTTCCAAAAACGCCGGAAATGAACGATCGAGATCGAATCAATGACATGCTGGCGACTGAAAAATATATGACAGATGGCTATGACAAAGCTTTGAACGAAGCCAGCCATGCTGCATTATATGATGACATCCTTTCGATTTACACTGAAACCCAAAATTGCCAGCGTGAACTCTTCAACTTGATGTTTCAAAAAGGCTGGTACAAAATGGATGCAGCAACGGGCCAGCAGCTTCAGCAATCTTACCAGCAGTTCTCAAACTATAAAACAACGCAGTTTCCGCAATGATCCAAAAAGAAGGCGTTCACAGCATAACCGCTGCGAACGCCTTTCATTCCGTTTAGCCGCATGGATTTTAAGGCGTCGGCCACATCGATATGTTTTCCGCCATGTCCCAAAACATGTATTCAAATCGGCTTGTCGCAACGACAATTTCTTCGAGCCGTTTTAATTCAGCTTCCTGCTTGTCTTTTGCAATGCCGTTAATCAGCGCAATGCAATCATTCGCAATCTTCGTAAAGCCGTCTGAAGAATACATTTTAACCCAGTCTCCGTACAATTCATGTTCTAGAGCCCCTGGCCATGCTGCCAGCTCTTTCCCAATCCAATTATAGCTCCAAGCGCAGGCAAGCACGGCTGCAACCGCATTTTCCACTCCACCTAGTTGCGCTTGTGACAACATATAGCTTGTGTAAGCTGTCATCGTAGCCGACGGCTCTGTCGCCTCAAGTTCTTCATGAGAAATCCCAAATCTTTCCGCATACTTGCGATGCAAATCCATTTCATAATTTAATGTTCCGTGGAGCAGATTCGCAAACATCGTCATCGTTTTCAAGTCATTGGCTTTTGCGCTTCCAATCGCGAACACCCGTGAATACTCAATCAAATAGACGTAATCTTGTTTCATGTAATGAATGAATTTTTCTTGTTCGAGCGTTCCTTCACCAATCCCTTTCACGAATGGATGCTCCAAATAGCTGTTCCAAATCGGCTCAACAGTTTTAAACAAACGATCGCTAAATGACATGAAATCACTTCTCCTTCTATGAATTTTGATTTGTGAATACCCGAAAACGAGGGAGAAGCGAACAATAAAAAACCATTCCGCATATCAAGGGAATGGCAAAAAATGGCTTCAATTGCATTTTCTACCTAACCACTTCCCTACGCTAGCATGACCTAGATCAGGTTCAAAGGGTCAAGATTTCTCTTTCTCAGCAATAATTGCTCCCCTAGTGATTCAGGTATTCAACTACTCCAACCAAATCATACTTCATCAGCTTTGTCAAATTGAAAGGATTTTCCAGTCCGAACTCGAAAAGAAAATGATGAAACAAGTTATCGCATAACAGGAGGTTTTGACTATGCCTGGATTTGGAAATATGGTGCAAGCCCAGCAATACCAGCCATTAAAAAATGCTGAAAAACTTCCCGTTTCCGTTGAAAATTGGGAAAAGAAAGCGCGCAAAAAACTCGCAGACGGCCCTTATTGGTATGTCGCGGGAGGAGCGGGTTCAGGAGAAACGATGAAAGCGAACCTTGAAGCTTTTCAGCGCTGGTTTATTCAACCGAGAATGTTCAACGATGTCGACAGCCGTGACACGTCTGTCACCCTTTTCGGGCAAACCTTTCCATACCCCTTGCTGCTTGCCCCGATCGGTGTTCAATCCATCGTTCATGAAGATGCCGAAATCGCATCTGCAAAAGCTGCAGCCCAAATGAATGTTCCATTTATCACAAGTTCAGCCTCTTCCCGTTCCATGGAAGAAATTGCCGAAGCAATGGGAAATAAGCCAAAATGGTTTCAATTGTATTGGGGCAAAGATGATGAGGTGACAGCAAGCATGCTGCAACGCGCCGAACAAGCGGGGTATTCGGCGATCGTCATAACCTTGGACACCCCGATGCTCAGCTGGCGGGAAGAAGATCTTGAAAATGCCTACCTGCCCTTCTTGCAAGCTGAAGGAATCGCAAACTATCTATCTGATCCGGCGTTTCGCTCCAAACTTAAAAAAAGCCCGGAAGAAGATGTGATGGAAGCGGTTCAATATTTTCTGCGCATTTTTTCAAACGCAAGCTTAACGTGGAAAGACCTTGAATTTATTCGCATGCATACGAAACTGCCTCTTCTGTTAAAAGGAATTCTGCACCCTGGCGACGCCGAGCTTGCCATGTATCATGGCGTCGATGGCATCATCGTTTCCAATCACGGAGGCAGGCAAGTAGACGGCGCCATCCCAGCGCTTGATGCGCTTGCTCAAATTTCTCAAGTCACTCAAGGCCGTATCCCGCTTCTCATGGATAGCGGAATTCGGCGCGGCTCTGATATTTTAAAAGCTTTAGCGCTCGGAGCTTCAGCCGTTTTGCTCGGACGCCCTTACATTTACGGCCTTGCAGTTGCCGGGCAAAAAGGCGTGAAAGAAGTCATACGCAACTTGCTCGCTGATTTTGATTTGACAATGGCGTTGTCTGGCAGAAAATCGGCTGCTGATATCGATCGCTCATTGCTTGCAGCTCGATAAACTTGCGGCATTCGAAAAACCAAAAATTCGATGGCATCAACAAGCCATGCCATGATGCTTTTCTTATAGTGACGGGAAAAGGGAATCGCTGCAACCATTTCCGATTCCCTTTTAAACCATAACAAAAAAATTCGAAATAGACAGCAGGCGCTATTTCGAATTCTAAATTTATACTGAATGAATAATCACTCATTATTGCATAAAAATATTTAATCATATTAATTCATTACAATTTCTTTGATTCCTGTTTTTCTTTTTCCTCTTCGATCAGCGCACGGCGAAGGACTTTTCCAACCATCGTTTTTGGCAGCTCATCACGGAACTCATATTGTCTTGGCACTTTATATGCGGCCAAATGTTTGCGGCAATATTCATCGAGTTCCTTCTCAGTCACATGTTTGCCTTCTTTCAATACGATAAACGCTTTAACGGTTTCTCCGCGATATTCGTCAGGTACGCCAACCGCCACCGCTTCTTGAATCGCTTCATGCTCATACAGCACTTCTTCAATTTCGCGCGGATAAATATTAAAACCGCCAGCAATAATCATATCTTTCTTTCGATCCACAATATAGAAATAGCCTTCCTTGTCCATGTAGCCCATATCACCTGTATACAGCCATCCGTCTTTTAAGACTTCCGCTGTTTCATCCGGGCGATTCCAATATCCCTGCATCACTTGCGGCCCTTTAATGACAAGTTCGCCAATCTCGCCAATTTCCGCTTCTGATCCATCTTCTTTGACAATTTTCGCGTCCGTATCAGGCCAGGGCACACCGATGCTGCCTGTCACCCGCTTCCCCCAAATAAAATTTGAATGCGTTACAGGCGATGCTTCCGTTAAACCATAGCCTTCCACTAATTTCCCGTTTGTTAAGTCTTCAAACTTCTGCTGAACTTCAATTGGCAATGCTGCAGAACCGCTGAGGCATGCTTTTATCGAAGATAAATCATATTTTTCAACCTCTGGATGATTAAGCAAACCAATGTACATTGTCGGCGCTCCAGGGAACAATGTCGGTTTGTGCTTGTCAATCGTTTTCAGCGTATCAAGCGGATCAAATTTCGGCATGATGATCATTTTCGCCCGTGTCATAATCGACAGATTCATGACAACAGTCATTCCGTAGACATGGAAAAACGGCAAAATGGCGAGAACGGCTTCTTTTCCGTCTTCCACTTTATAATTCCACGCTTTGCACTGCTGCGTATTCACCGTTAAATTGTAATGCGTTAAAATCACCCCTTTGGCGAGTCCTGTCGTTCCTCCCGTATACTGCAAAAGCGCGACATCTTTTTTCGGCTCGACATCAAGCGGAATTTCAGCCGAAGAACCTCTTTTTATCAGATCCATAAAACGATGCATCGTATCATTATATTGAATATTCAGTTTTAAATCCGGATAATCCCGCTTTCGAACGAGGGGGTATAAAAGGTTTTTCGGAAATGGCAAATAATCTTTAATGCTGGTTGCAATGACGTGCTCTAACGCAGTATTGCCTTTCACTTTCATAACCCGGGGATGGACAAGATCGACGCAAATCAAAATTTTTGCACCTGAATCTTTCAGCTGGTGTTCAAGTTCACGCTCCGTATAGAGCGGATTCGTCTGCACAACAATTCCGCCGGCCAGCAAAACCGCATAGTAGCTGATTACCGACTGCGGCGTATTCGGCAGCATAATCGCGACACGGTCATCTTTTTTCACGCCGAGATTTCGCAATTCATTCGCCAGTTTCAAAGCGCTTTCATAAACATCCTGATAAGTCATCTCTTTCCCCATAAAATGAAGAGCGATTTGATTCGGATGCTCTTTCGCAGCCTCTTGCAAATAGGCAAACAAAGGTTTTTCATCATATTCCAGATGATGCGGGATTTCGTCAGGATAATGCTTAAGCCATCGCTTCTGCACCGCTTCAGCCATCTTAACTCCTCCTTGCATTTTTAGTTATCCTTTTGTACTAGTATATATGAAAAAACGATAAATATGGAAGAATATATAAAAGATTATGAAATAAGTTTTAATCCAATCGCAGCAATGACGACAAGACTAATGAAAAACAAGCGAAGTTTGTCTCTTGGTTCATCGTAGAAAATCATGCCGATAATCACGCCTCCAACCGTTCCGACCCCCGTCCAAATCGCATACGCCGTCCCCATTGAGATTTCTTTCATTGCGATCGTCAGCAGCGCCAAGCTGATCCCGAAACCGCCAACTAATATGAACAGCCATTTCACGCTGATTTTCACGCTTAACTTGTTTAACGCAACGACTCCCAGAACTTCAAACAAGCCTGCAAACAGCAAAATGATCCATTCCATCAGTTTTCTTCTCCTTCAGCCGTTTTCTCTTCCGTCACCAATTGCAATCCGATGACGCCGACGAGAAGCAGGGCAATAAAAAATATTTTCGCTGCAGAAACGGGCTCATAAAAGAAAAACATTTCAACAAACACTGTGCCGCCAGCGCCTAAACCAGCAAATACAGCGTATGCGGAACCGACAGGCAATCGTTTTGTGCCTTTAATTAAAAAAATCGTGCATCCAACTGCCGCAATGATCGTAATCGTCCATGTCAATGCATCATAAGCATGTTTCAAACCGGTAACCCAAATGATTTCAAAAACAACAGCAATAAAAATATACAGCCAATTTTTTATCACACCTCAATCCCCTCTCCATCCCGACAAAATAAAAAGCCCGAGAATACCATTATTGATATCCTCCCGGGCTTTTCGCCTCCTCACACCGCCATTCACACTTCACGCCCTCTTGGCTGGTCCAATCCACTTGAAACTTCTTTGAAAACATCCGCTGGATGTTACCTGATTATAACACAGTTAATGGATTCCGGTCTATTTTCGCTGCTCGCTTTCCGTCGCTTCGCGCAGCCGCTTAAAACGGCGCACATCCGCTTTCCGAATCGGCAGAGGCTCTTTGCGCAAAACTTTAGCAAGCGCCAGCAGCATAAGAAGCAAAATTGCTGTAAACGGCAAAGCCGACACGAGCGATGCCGTCTGCAGCGCATCCAAGCCCCCTGAATATAATAGGGCTGCCGCAATTGCCGCCATAAGCACCCCCCACACGATTTTTCCAATCAAAGGCGGCGTTAAACGGCCTTTCGCAGACATGCTGGCCAAAATATATGTCGCTGAATCTGCGGACGTCACCAGAAAGGTTAAAATCAAAAAAATCGAGATGACCGATAAAAGCATTGAAAATGGCAGCTGTTCAAAAGTATGAAATAACGCTGACGTCACATCTTGATCAACCGCAGCCGCAATTCCAGCCCCTCTGTTTAAATCATGCCAAACCGCCGTTCCGCCAAACACGGCAATCCATATACATGCAATAAGAGGCGGAACAGCCATCACACCGAGCAAATACTCCCGTATCGTGCGGCCCTTCGAAACCCGGGCGACAAAAGCGCCAACATATGGCGACCAAGCGATCGTCCATGCCCAATAAAAAATCGTCCAATCTCTCACCCATGTACCGCCTGCATATGGCTGCATACGCAAACTGTATTGGATAAAATTCGATAAATAATCGCCGAGGGCGAGCGTAAAAGATTCCAATATGAATACGGTTGGCCCGGCAATGAAAACAAATACGAGCAGCCCGAGCGCAAACAGCAAATTGAAATTGCTTAAATAGCGGATGCCTTTATCCAGTCCGGTCATGGTGGAAATCATATAGGCTGCAAACACCAAAACGACAATCAACCATTGAAAGCCAGCCGAATGGCCAACTTGAAAAACGGCATGCAATCCTCCGCTCATCTGCAATACCCCTAGCCCGAGCGAAGTCGCAATTCCCATCACCGTCGCAATCACCGCCAGCGAATCAACCGTATGCTTCACAAAACTTTTTTTTCCTAGCACAGGCTCCAGCGCTGTTGAAACGAGCCCGCTTTTCTTTTTGCGAAACTGTAAAAACCCGATCACCAAACCAACCAGCGCAAATACGGCCCACTGGCTGATTCCCCAATGAAAAAAAGCATAGCCCATTGCAAGCCGTGCAGCCGTATCCGTTTGAGGTTCAACATTTTCAAAAGGCGGTGCAAAAAAATGGCTCATCGGCTCGGCGACTCCCCAAAAGACAAGCCCGACGCCAAATCCCGCTGAAAACAGCATGCCGATCCATGTAAAAAACGAATACTCAGGCTTCTCGCCTTCTTCTGCCAGTCGAATGGATCCATACTTGCTAATCGCTAATCCGACTAAAAAAACGACAATAAGAAAAACCGTCATCAAATAAAACCAGCCGAAATCAACGGTCGTAATTTCATAAAGAAGATTCGCAGCAAGGCCAAACGAATTCGGCATAACCACGCCAATAACAGCAAGAATGAAAACGAATACCGAAGATGCAAGAAAAACGGGATTTCTCCATACGTTAAGATCCTGAATTGCCATCGCCTCCTCCAAGTTAAAAACACGATCCCAATGTTCTTATCTTTGTTCGGAAGAGGCATTGCTATTCATCTTTATAACCATGCATACTGCGCTGCGCTTTCTAAAACTGCGCAAACTATAAATTTGCAACAATTTCATACGAACGCAAACGCGCTTGATGATCATAAATTTGCGAGTTAATGATCAATTCGTCCGCTTCCGTGCGGTCAATAAATGCTTCCAACTGTTTCTTCACTTTTGCCGGCCCGCCAATGATGGAAGAACGCAGTCGGCTTTCAACGGCTGCTTTTTCGTAATCTGTATACAATTCTTCCATATTATCGACAGGAGGAGGAAGCTTTGCCGGTTTGTTGCGAATTAAATTTAAAAACTGCTGCTGCATCGATGTCGACAGCCGCTCCGCTTCTTCGTCCGTATCAGCCGCAACGACATTAATCCCGAGCATGACATACGGTTCATCCAGCACGTCAGACGGTTCAAATGAGGAACGGTAAATTTCCAGTGCAGGCATCGTATTTTCAGGTGCAAAATGGCTTGCAAATGAAAATGGAAGTCCAAGGCGGCCTGCCAGCCGCGCACTAAAATCGCTGGAGCCGAGCAGCCAAATCGGGATATGATCCAATCCTTCGCCGGGTATTGCGCGAACGCGCTGCGTGCCGTCAAACGGCTTAAAATAACCGCGCAGCTCCGCCAGCATTTCTGGAAAATCGCTGCCATCGCTCATGTTGTTTCTCCGCAGTGCAAATGCCGTCAACTGATCCGTTCCCGGAGCGCGTCCGAGGCCAAGATCAATTCGATCGGGATACAATGTTTCCAATGTCCCAAATTGCTCCGCAATCACGAGCGGCGAATGGTTCGGCAGCATAATTCCGCCTGCACCAACTCGGATCCTTGACGTTGCCTGCGCAACATGAGAAATTAAAAGCGAAGTCGCGGAGCTTCCAATCCCAGGCATATTATGGTGCTCCGCCAGCCAGTAGCGATGATAGCCTAATTTTTCAGCATGCTGAGCAAGATCGCGCGTATTGCGAAACGCATCTTCAGCGGTTTTGCCTTCAACAATCGGCGATAAATCCAACACTGAAAAAGGAATGTTTTTAAATGTAAATGACATCTCACTCACTTCTTTCCAATTTGTATGTATGCAAAGTCATCAGTTTTATAGCTACACGCCTCGATGATGACATCACACGAAAGGACTGCACAAAAAATGACAGCTGTTGTTTGGATCGGAATAACCCTATTATTTATATTAAGCTTTGCCGGACTCATCATTCCAATCATTCCATCTGTTTTCGCCATATGGGGCGGCTTTCTCCTCTATCATTTCGGAATCAGCAGCGATGAATTATCCGTATTTTTTTGGATTGCAATGGGGCTTTTCACATTGATTCTTTTGATTGCCGACATATTAGCCAACAGCTATTTTGTTAAAAAATACGGCGGCTCCAAATGGGGAGAACGAATTTCCGCACTTGCGATCATCGCCGGCGCTTTCATCATGCCGCCTTTTGGCATTCTTATTGTTCCATTTCTCGCCGTGGTCATCACAGAACTCGTCATGGTCAAAGACATAAAAAGAGCATTCAAGATTGGATTCGCGACAATTATTGGCCTGCTAAGCGGCGCGATTGCAAAATTCATCATTCAACTTGCGATGATCCTTTGGTTTTTCCTCGCCGTCTTTTTATAAAACAAGAAAGCTGCTCAAATCCAACAACGGCTTGAACAGCTTATTTTTTATCATCCAAATGAATGACAACTCCCCGCGCAACCCGAATGTTTTCATGATCAATCTGCCCTTCCTTCTCTTCTTCCTTTTTCGCCCAAACCATCATGATTTTAAATAAAGCGATGCCATAGCTCGTCAATTGAATTGCTTTCAGCGTCCCGCCGGCCAATTGCTGATCATACACTGCTGTCATCATTGGGAGCATCTCAACAACAGAAGCATACGCAGGATAATGGGCTTTTTCAATAATGATGAGAAAAATGCCGATCGGCATCAGCAGCATCGCCGTACAAAACACATATGCCGCGCGTGTAAAATCCGACAGCTTGCTGACTTCCGGCAAAGGCGTAATTATTGTCCACCACATGAGAAACGCATGAATCATCAAAATCGTTTGCGCTAAAAAGGAATAAAAGACATTCGCATGAATCGCATTAAAAACACTCGGCACAAAATAAATCGTTAACAGTCCATTAAAAAAAATCGCTGTCATCCAGGGGTGGGCAAACAGCTTAATCGCATTTCTCATTCGATAATCCCAAAAATAACGGCGAATAAAATCAGTCGGCAAACTTAAAATAAACAAAGGCGTAACGACAAACAGCATGATCGAAATTTGAAACACGTGCGCGCTGAACATGTATTCGCCGGCAATCACCGTAAACGGGCTGCCTTTTACAGCATATAGCAGGACAGCGGCAGTAAAAAAATATTTCATTTGACTGCTTGTCGTTTCATAAAGATGTGAAGCCGCAATTTTTTTTACATACAGATAGGAAAGAAAAATTAAAACAACAATCCATACAGGCCCCCACAATTCATGCCACGCATAATTTGAGAAAATTCCGCCCATACGTTCACCCCTCATCGATTTCACATTGGCATGAGCCATTCTGAGCAACATCGTTTTCAAGGCTTCCTTTTGCTTCGCTTCTATTTCAAGCTGCAAATCGTGTTCAAAGTATCTTTTATCATTGTCTATGCAAGCGGCTCATGCTAATTTTTCCGAAAAAACTCTGCTTGAATGTTTTTTCCGACAACAAAACTGCCTGGCAGCCTGCCACACTTATCTCGCTCTTGTAAACCAAATATAATCTCCACTTTGCCATTTTGCAAAAGCTCTTTAACCTTTTCTTTCGTTTCAACGGCTAAACGGCAGCGAGCCCGTCAAACTGATTTTGTGACAGTACTGATGTATCAATAAACAAAAACCGAGCATTTTCTTCCTGTCCATTGCAGTTGATTTTCATTGCATCGCCATCGTTCACTTTCATGACATCAAATATCCCACTTAGCAGCGTTGAGTGCGATTTAAACCATGCGTCTAAATCAATGCAAGCCGACCGCATCCGATCACATGCAGCATCGTCGATTGCAAAAATTTTTTCACACGCATGTTTTTTCTTAAACGTTTCTCTATATCGATCATTCCTATTTTAGCAAAAAACGTGCGAATTGAGTAGCAATTGCCTTATCAAGCCATGTTCATCGCATGGTAAAATCGTCGTTGAGATGGAAATAATGTACTTAACCTTCTATAATTTGTAAAATAGTTCTAAATAGCCATATCTTATTTATAACCATTCAACTATACTAGTAATAAAGTTGTGATAGTCTTTCAACTCGGAATACAATGAAAATGCTTAATATTTTCTCTATTTTTAAAATTGAACATAAAACAGACACTTGACGAGCGGCTGTTCTAAAACGAGCCATTGTTTATTTTAGGAGGTGATTTTTTCCGGCGGGAAAAGCGCTTCAGCAATGCTGCTGCAGTCTCTATTTCATAATCGTCAAATGAAAAATTCAAGAAAGGATGTGTTTATGATTAATATTTCGTTAAAAAAATCGCTATTTATAATGTTGTTTTCTGTACTAGGTTTTTTGTTTGTTTTCGCTCCTCATTTGTCACATGCCAGCCAACAAGAAGTGCAAAAAGAGTTTCCATTCGTATGTGAGCAGTATTTTGGAGATGAAGTAATTGCTGAATTTAATTGGCCAGTTACTATTAAAACATCCATACCAACATCAGTCGCTCCAAATAAAGAATTTTTCTTAACCAATACAGAAGTTAACTTATTTTTAGACGAGCTTATTGTTGAGTTTATGTTTATTTCGAACGGCATTGAAACAATAGATGTTTCGACGAATCGATTTGCTATAGCCAGTGAAAATGAAGATCAATTAGTAGAAATCAAGCAGCTTTTTCTTAAAGAAGGCATAGCCTCACCAGAATCGCCTGTTCAACTTCCTGTACCTGCATTAGGCGATGCTGGCATTGAGCAATTAGGGCCTTTTACCGCAGGTGAAAGCGGTGAAGTAAAAATTAAAAACTTTGATTTT
Organism: uncultured Caryophanales bacterium; assembly: GCA_937983115.1. Lineage (GTDB taxonomy): Bacteria > Bacillota > Bacilli > Bacillales > UBA6769 > Pueribacillus. The sequence continues at coordinate 4,080 of CALKAO010000006.1, read as the reverse complement.
ACAACTAGTTTGATTTTGCATAACCCATATGTTCCAGGCATTGCATTAAATTTTGTATGCGCTCCGCAAGATGAAGAAATTACCGTCGCTGCAATTCCTATCGACGAAGAAGCTCCGGTCATTACGTTAAAAGGCGACAATCCAATGATTGTGAAACAAGGCGACCCGTACGTTGAACCGGGTGCGACTGCCCAAGATAATTTTGACGGCGATGTGTCTGACAAAATTGAAATCTCAGGTGACGTCGATACAAGCGCGATTGGAACGTACACTGTGACATATACGGTTAGCGACAACGCTGGCAACGCAGCCACAGCTGAGCGCACCGTAAACGTCGTTGAACCTTTCGGCTACTGGTATACCGGAGAAGGACCGCCAAGCGATGAGCTTGGATTCAACGGGGATTCGTACCTCGACTTGTTAACGGGCGATATTTACAAACGCGATCCGAACGCATGGACAAAAATCGGGAACATCAAAGGCAGCGGCGGCAAACAAGGATCTGCGATCCTCACTGGTTCAGGAGCACCATCTGCAGATGCAGGAGATATCGGAGATTTGTATCTCGACACAGCGACAGGCGATGTGTACGAAAAAACGACTGACGGATGGAACTTGCTTGCAAACTTGCAAGGACCGGCTGGGCCGCAAGGGCCGCAAGGCTCTGCTGGTGCAGGCGGATCAGGCGGTGGAAGTGGTTCTGGAGACGGCGACGGCTTTGGACAAAAATCAAGTAATGGAGCGAAAGTAACCGCAACAGACAATTCCTCTGGCAAAGGCGGAAAGCTTCCAAAAACAGCGACAAGCGTGCCAACGCTCATTCTTATCGGTTCTCTTCTTGCTGCAATTGGAAGTGTCTTATTCTTCAGACGTCGAAAAGCGTTCGAATAATATAAAGATGCTGGAAACACACGTTTTCCAAAAACGTGTGTTTCATTCATTTAAGAAAGACTGAAGCAAAAGAAAGGCTTGTTCTCACGCTTTCGTCGCATAAAAAACATGTTCAGCTCGCAATTCGTCATCAATCGTTATCAACCCATGGGAATACTGCGGCTGTCGGCGTTTATCCGTTGGCGAGCCAGGATTAAAGAGCAGCACCCCATTCACCGTTTTGCTTACAGGAAAATGGGAATGGCCAAAAACAATGCAATCAACCTTTTCTTCAGCAAACATTGCAAGAGCCCGCTCTTCCGTTGTGTTTTTCGTGCCGTGCCCATGCGTAATTCCAATCGCATATTCACCGATGCGAATGACTTCTTTTTCGTTGAATTTCTTGCGCACATCATCATTGTCAACATTTCCATAAACGCCGACAACCTCAGCATATTCTCGAAACATATCATAAACATGAAGTGTTTGCCAATCGCCTGCATGGATGATTAAATCAGCAGACCGCAAATCTTTTGCCAATCGGCTTGGCAGCTTTTTCGCCATTCGCGGCATATGAGTATCTGAAACGATGACGATTTTCATATAAATCACCTTTCAACCATACAACATAAAAAAGTTTTAAACATTTGTCCTTTTTTTGAGAAAACCCATTGAAAGAAAATCATTGCTCTGCTGACAAAGAACATTGCCAAAAGCATGATCAACACACGACATTAAAACACACCAATGCTTAACAACAATCAGATCACCGCCATTCCGTCATGCATGCGCATTCAAAACAGCAATTCATGACAAAAAACGGCTGCAAACAACGATAAAGCGCCAATTGTTAATATAAAGCGCATTTTAAATAAAAAGGACAGCGAATGCCGCACATTCGCTTATCCATCTTCCAACATCCAGATTAACCGAATTTTCCTTCGCGATAATCTAGATAAGCTTGTGCAATTTCCTCTTCTGAATTCATGACAAACGGACCGTGGGCCACCACTTTTTCGCCGATCGGTTCGCCGGCATACAACAGCACACGGAGTTTTTCCTCTGCATGCATTTCAATTTCAGTCTCTTGCTCATCACTTGTCCGTTCAAGCCAAAGAACCTGCCGTTTCTTTCCTTGTGTTTTTTCTTTTCCAAATCTTCCTTTTCCTTCAAGGATGTAAAGAAATCCGTTATAACTGCCGGGAAGTTCTTGAACAAATGATGCATTTGGCTCGAGCGCAATTTCAAGCATTGTAATCGGCACATGATTTTTTGTCGCTGCGGACACATCGCCGGATGAGCCAGAAAATACACGAATGACAGCGCCGTCTTCATGTCGAACGGGCATGTCCCGGCTGCGCAAATTTTGATAGCAGGGTTCAGTCATTTTTTTGCCGCTTGGAAGATTCACCCATAGCTGCAGCGAATGAACGGTTTCCCCGCGAGCCGGTTCTTCTGAATGCATAATCCCTCTGCCAGCTGTCATCCATTGCACATCTCCAGGCAATAACTCGCCTCTTCCTCCTTGATTATCTTCATGATCAAGCCTTCCATGAATGACATATGTCACTGTTTCCATGCCGCGATGTGGGTGCATGCCAAATGTTCCCCGCTGAAAAATATCTTCAGCCATCAACAAAAACGGATCGTGTTCTTTCCACTTTCCCGGCTCAATAACGAAACCAGCCGAATGCGTAAGAGAACGCTCCTGAATGATCACATCGCGGACACTGCGAATGTTCCTTGCTTTGCGTTGTTTATTGCTCATCTCTGCAATCTCCCATCTTCGCATTGTTATCGCATATGCTTTTTCTTCTGCTGCGCGTCATGCCGCAGCAAATCCGAAATCTAGTTATATTTGTCCATTTCAATCATACAATAACTTTTACAAAAATTTTAAATGCTTTTACAAGAAGCTAACGATATAAAATAAGATTTTTTTATTGTATGATAAAGAAACAACACCAGATGTGAAGGAGCTTATCTCCAATATGATCGATCCTATCCAAATGTTTAACCCTGTAACACTTGCATTTATCGCTACATTGTTTACGTGGGGAACGACTGCGCTTGGGGCAGCAATCGTTTTTGCAACAAGAGACTTTAACCAGCGAATGCTGGAAAGCATGCTTGGGTTTGCCGGCGGCGTCATGGTTGCAGCTAGTTTTTGGTCGCTGCTCTCTCCGGCTGTTGACCTGTCAGAAAACCATGAACTTGGCAGCTGGTTTCCCGCAGCTGCCGGTTTTTTGCTCGGCGGTTTTTTTATATGGATGATGACGAAACTATGGCCGATTTTTTACTTAAATGCGCCGATGCGCTCCACTGACCGTTTCCATCGAAGAAGAAGAAAAAGAAGTGCGCTGCTCGTGCTGGCCATTACGCTGCACAACATTCCGGAAGGACTAGCGATTGGCGTTGCATTCGGCGCTCTCGCTTCCGGAGGAACAGAAGCCGCATTTTCAAGTGCAATAGCGCTGGCACTCGGCGTAGGCATTCAAAACATTCCTGAAGGCGCCGCAGTTTCAATGCCGCTTAGAGGTGACGGATTCTCCCGCAAAAAAAGTTTTTTTTACGGCCAGCTGTCAGGTGCGGCTGAGCCCGTATCGGCCGTATTTGGTGCATTAGCTGTCACTGTTGTCGAACCGCTCCTCCCATACGCTTTAAGTTTTGCAGCTGGGGCCATGATTTTTGTTGTCATCGAAGAACTCATTCCATATTCGCCAGAAAAAAATTCACATACAACCGCTGCAATGAGCTTCATGATCGGTTTTGCCATCATGATGATTCTCGATGTGGCATTAGGATAAGCATGTGAACTTCGATTTTCGATGCTAAAAACCCAAGGCTGGCCAACAATAAAAACCTTTTACTCCAAGCATTCACTTTTGCGTAAAAGGTTTTTATTATAGGTTTCATTATTCTTTTAATTATCACAAAATCATCGCCATCAGCGCATATGCAGCCATCCTCCGTCAACAGGAAAAGATTGGCCGCTAATAAAATGAGCGCCTTCACCAGCTAGAAAAACGAGTAAAGGAACAAGGTCTTTTCTCGGATTGCCCAGTTTTCCGCCAATTGGAATTTGTGCAGCCATCGCTTCATCATGCGCTTTCAACTCTTCCCCGCTCAAACGCTTCCGATACTCATCATACATGTTCGTATGAGTAAAATGTTTGTGGGAGAAAAGTAAACTTATTCCTTCCGAATGAT
>CALKAO010000005.1 GCA_937983115.1 uncultured Caryophanales bacterium | reverse complement strand
CAGCTGCTTTTGTAATCGCATGGAGCGCCGCTTGAACTTTCGTTTCATCCCGTTCGGCGCGCAGTTTTTTCAAACGTTCTTTTTGCGCTTCAAGGACAGCCGTATTATCGACTTCAAGAATATCAATCTCTTCTTCTTTTTCGGGGCGGTATTTGTTTACGCCAATGATCGCTTCTTTGCGTGAATCGATCATCGCTTGCCGGCGCGCAGCCGCTTCTTCGATCCGCATTTTCGGCAGGCCCGTTTCTATGGCCTTCGCCATGCCGCCGAGTTCATCAATTTCTTGAATGTGCCCCCACGCTTTTTTAGCGAGTTCGGCTGTCAAACGCTCCACATAATACGATCCGCCCCACGGATCGAGCACATTCGTAATCCCTGTTTCTTCTTGGAGGTGAAGCTGTGTGTTGCGGGCAATCCGCGCCGAAAAATCGGTCGGAAGGGCAATCGCTTCATCAAGTGCGTTCGTATGCAGGGACTGCGTATGCCCTAGCGCAGCGGCAAGAGCTTCAATCGCAGTTCTCGCCACGTTATTAAACGGGTCTTGGGCGGTCAGGCTCCAGCCGGACGTTTGGCTGTGCGTGCGCAGGGCCATCGATTTTTCGTTTTTCGGATTGAATTGCTTCATCAGTTTTGCCCAAATCAATCTTGCAGCACGCATTTTGGCCACTTCCATAAAATAGTTCATTCCGATTGCCCAGAAAAACGACAGTCTTGGCGCGAACTGATCGATATCCAAACCAGCTTCCAAGCCGGTGCGCACATATTCCAGCCCGTTTGCAAGCGTGTAGCCCAACTCCAAATCAGCCGTCGCTCCCGCTTCCTGCATGTGATAGCCAGAAATGCTGATCGAATTGAACTTCGGCATATGTTCGGACGTATACTTGAAAATATCCGCAATAATCCGCATCGATGGGCCAGGAGGATAAATGTACGTGTTCCGAACCATGTATTCTTTCAAAATATCATTTTGAATCGTTCCCGAGAGCTGATGCGGCTTCACTCCCTGTTCTTCGGCGGCGACGATGTAAAACGCCATAATCGGCAGCACGGCGCCATTCATCGTCATGGAAACCGACATTTGGTCAAGCGGAATGCCATCAAACAAAATTTTCATATCTAAAATCGAATCGACGGCAACGCCGGCTTTTCCGACATCGCCGATGACGCGCGGATGATCGGAGTCATATCCGCGGTGCGTCGCCAAATCAAACGCGATTGAAAGCCCTCTTTGGCCGGCGGCCAAGTTGCGCCGATAAAACGCATTGCTTTCTTCAGCTGTTGAAAAACCAGCATATTGCCTGATGGTCCACGGCCTTGTTTTGTACATCGCAGGATAAGGCCCGCGCAAAAACGGCGGGATGCCTGCGACATAATCAAGCTGTTTCATGCCTTCGATGTCTTGCTTCGCATACACTGGCGCAACATCGATGTTTTCCAAAGTCCGAAAAAGCAGTTCATCGAGCGATTTGCCCGTTTCGGCTTTAGCCAGCTCCCGCCATTGCCTGACATCGCTCGGTTTCACGTTCGTTGAATAAGGGATCTTCGTAAAATCAGGCTTCTTCATCAGCAAGCACCCCTTTCATTTTTTGCAGCTGTTCGAGAACGCTGTACACATTTGACTTGGCGTGAATGGCATCTTCCAGCCCCGCTTGCTGATAGCGGGCCAGTTCTTCGCCGGTCGGCCGCCCCGCCAAATAAATTGTATAATTTTCCGACGGCAGCTTATCAAGCAAAGCTGGAACGGCATCGGGATATGTTTCATCCGTTGAACAGATGACGATCGTGCGCGCGCCGGATTGCAAAGCTGCATCGGCAGCTTCTTCGATGGATGAAAAGCCATTGTTAGTGAGCACTTCAAATCCGCCAACTTCAAAAAAGCCGCTCGCGAAATCGGCACGCGGTTTATAGTCGGCAACCGGACCAAGATTCGCGAGAAAAACTTTTTCGCGTTCCCCTCTTTTTTCCATATGCCGCTCCATCGCAAGCCTTAATTTTTCAAAGGGCTCCGCCCCGCGCCTTTGCGGAATGTTCCTGATGTTCACCGCTTTTTTTTCAAGCTTCAGGCCATTGAATATATCGGGGATTGCTGCTCCTTGGGAAGCGGCGTTCACGACATCATCGACAAACGTTTTTTCAGTTGGATCAAATGGCGAAACGGCATGCGCGCTTTGTTTGCGTTCAACCAGAGCATGGGATGAATCGGGTTTGTTTTGCAATGCATTTTCCGACGGATTGGCGTATTTGTTCGTGCCGACGAACACATCAATGCGGCGTTTTATATTTTCATCGCGCTCTGCTGCAATTTCAGCGATCTTTTCTTGCGGAAAACCGGATTGCAGCGCTGCAAACATTCCGCCTTTTTCTTCAACTTGCTGAAAGAGCGACCAGGCTTTTTTCGCCAATTCATCCGTCAATGCTTCAACATACCACGAACCGCCAGCCGGATCCGCCACTTTGCCAACATGCGCTTCTTCCTGCAAAATGATTTGCGTATTGCGCGCAATCCGCCGCGAAAATTCATCAGGCATTTGCCGCATTTCATCAAAAGGCGCAACATGCATGCTGTCAACCCCGCCGACAGCAGCTGAAAATGCTTCAATCGCTCCGCGCAAAATGTTCACGTGCGGATCGTAAATCGTTTTATTCCATTTCGACGTTTCAGCGTGAATGAACATGCGCTGGGCTTTGTCATTTCCGCCAAACTGTTTGACGATGTTCGCCCAAAGCATGCGAGCCGCGCGAAATTTTGCGATTTCCATAAACACGTTTGAGCCGATCGAAAATGAAAACGCCATGCGGCATGCCACATCATTGATTGACAGTCCGCGTTCCAGCATGTTTTCGACATATTCAACTGCTGTTGCAAGCGAAAACGCCAGCTCTTCGACAGCGCTTCCGCCGCCATTGTGGTACGGCTGGCCTTGAACGAGAATCGTCGCCAGCTTCGGAATGTGATGCATCGTCCACTCGGTCGTTTTCGCAAGCGCATCATAAACGGACGCCAAAGAATGCGGAAGGCTGCCTTTTAACACAAGCTCTCCGAGCGGATCAGCGCCGATTACACCGGCTGCATCGCCAAGGAAAACTTTTCGCTTTTTCAAATAGGCTGCAAAAACAGCAAGAAATGGCAAGGAAACCGCTCCAGCAGGGACAAACACGGGAAAGCGCTCCACATCAATCTTTTCAAAAAGTGTGTTTAAATCGTCGATGTCCTGGATTACGACGCCTTTTTCTCCGATTTCATCTGATCCTGTTGCCAACTCATTTAAAACGAGATGAATGCCGGTTTGTCCGTTTTCAAGATCGCGCTGCAGCGCTTCATGGGCTTTTTGAGGATGCGGATAAGCCAGTTCCTGGTTGACAATCCACGGCGCATTGGGATTGCGTACAGGCGCCGTTCCGCGCTGAAAAGGGAAAAACCCAGGCAATGAATCGGCATGCGGCAAGTTTTCCGCTGCGTTTTTTTGATACATCGGCTGCAGCGTAATACCTTCATACGTTTTTGTCAGCAGCTTTTCAAACGAAGCGCCTTTTAACGATTTTTCTGCCGCGCTTTTCCACTCGTCATATGCAGGAACGGGAAATTCATTGATTTCATCCAGCACTTCCAGCAATGTTTTTTTGTTCATTCTCCTGCGGTTCCCTGTCACATGGGTGATGACAGAGGAAACGCTTCACTCCTTTCGCTCTTTATTTTTGAGAAAAAACCGTGCATAAACGGAACGCTGTTTCGCTTGTTCAGTCATCGCGGCATTCATAATGAGATCAGCGAAAATATCGGCGATTTCTTCAATCGAATATTTGCCGTCCGTTTTGTACCAGCGGTACGTCCAGTTGATCATTCCAAAAATCGCCATCGACATAATTTCAACCGGAATTTCTTTGCGAAATTCACCGATGGCAATCCCTTCTTGCACGACGGAAAACATAATTTCTTTATAGCGGTCGCGTTTTTTCTCAACTTTTTCGGTAAACTCCGGCGCCAAGTACAAGCTTTCTTGATAAAAAACCGTAACGTGCGCCCGATATTTTTCAAACATCATGACAAATGATTTTACGATTTCGTATAAGCGCTCTGCAGGCGAACTCCATTTTTCCACCGCTTCTTCCGCTTTATTGAGCACATATGTAATAAAATAATCGTGAATCGTAAACAGCAATTCATCTTTTGATTTGAAATTATGGTAAAAGCCGCCTTTTGACGTGCCGCTTTCTTGAACAATTCTGTCCACTGTGACTTTGTTGTAACCGTGCGTTTCAAACAGCTGCAAAGCGGTGTCAGTAATTTTTTCTTTCGTTGATTTTAGACGAGCCATCGCTTTCCTCCGCTATTCGTGTCGATCCCTCCTACTTTCGCATTCAGACCGACTAGTCTGTCTTTATTCCAATTGTATGAATTTTTTCCGTAAATTGCAAGATAAAAAAACTTGCAATTTCCCTTTTGGGCCATTGCAAGTTGGTCATCTGTTCAACGCTTCGAGGCGATTCGCCGCCTGCTTCATCGCCAATTTCGCTTCCGACACCATCCGTTCAATCACTTCCTTTGCGCTTAATACGCCATCGATAAGCCCAACAGACGCGCCGCACGACCAGACGCCGGCATTGACATCGCCTTCATAAAAAACTTTTTCTGTGCGCTTGCCGGTAATTAAAGGATACAGCTCGTCAATGGACGCGCCTCGGCGCTCGGCTTCCAGCACTTGCAAAGCGACGTCATTTTTTGCCACTCGATGGGTGGATCCAATCGTTCGTTGAATGAGCATGCTGTCCGATTCTTTCGCTTCTACCATCCAGCGCTTTACATTGTCATGCAGCAGCGACTCTTTTGCCGCCATGAAGCGAGTCCCCATTAAAACGCCATCCGCGCCGAGCGCAAGAGCAGCCGCAAGCCCCCGTCCATCTGCGATGCCTCCTCCGGCAATGACAGGAATGCTTACTGAATCAACCGTTTTTGGAATGAGCACAAAACTTCCGATATCGCCTTCGCCGGGATGCCCGCCGGCTTCTATGCCAACGATCGCCACCGCGTCCACCCCAAGCTGCTCTGCTTTTTTGGCGTAGCGCACGCTCGGAACTTTATGAATGACTGTAACGCCATGCTCTTTCAGCGTCGGCAAGTATTTTTCTGGATTGCGGCCGGCCGTTTCAACTACGCGCACGCCTTCTTCGATGAGCACTTCAATGTATGCTTCGTTCGGCAGCGCCAGTCTTCTCGGAGAAAGCGTAATATTAACGCCAATCGGCTTTTTCGTCAGCTGTTTTGCCCTCCGGATCTCAGCTCGAAGCGCCTCTGCTGTTTCATAATGGGCAGATGTGAGAAAACCCAGGCCGCCTGCTTCAGAGACTGCTGCAACTAATGGGGCCCGCCCAACGCGAAACATTCCGCCGCAAAAAATCGGATATTCGATATTTAGTAGCTCTGTCATTCGTGTTTTCACTTTTTCTCTCCTCAGCATTCATAAAATTGCACAATTTTATTCCCAATTTATCCATACGCTTTTCTCTTGCGTGTACAAATCAATGGCATCGCGATCGTTTTCGCGGCCGATGCCGCTCTGTTTATATCCGCCAAATGGCATGGAGTTTGACAGGTTTCCATACGTGTTTACCCACACCGTTCCCGCTTGAAGTTCATCAATCATGCGATGAACTTTTCCCATATCAGTGGTCCAAACGCCTGCAACAAGGCCATAATCCGTCGCATTCGCCCGTTCGATCACTTCATCCATGTCTTCAAACGGCATCACACAAATGACGGGGCCAAAAATTTCTTCTTTTGCAATTGTCATATCGTCCGCTACATTTCCAAAAATTGTCGGTTTGACAAAAAAACCGCGTTTTAATGGCTCTTCTTCCGCGCGCTTCCCGCCCAATAGCAGCTCAGCGCCTTCATCGATTCCCGACTGAATGCAGCGCAAAACCGTGTTTAGCTGTTCTTCGGATACAAGCGGGCCGATTTGCGCGTTCGGATCGAGCCCATGCCCTAAACGGATGCGCCTGGAACCTTCAATTAAAGCGGCTGCAACCTGGTCATAAACTTTCTTTTCTACAAATAACCGCGAACCTGCGATGCAAACTTGTCCTGAATTCGCAATATAGCCTGAAATCGCGCCGCGAACCGCTTTCTCGATATCAGCATCCGCAAAAATGATGTTCGGAGACTTGCCTCCAAGCTCCAAAGAAACGTATTTTACCGTATTCGCTCCGCTTTTCATAATCATTTTGCCAACTTCTGTCGAGCCCGTAAATGAAAGTTTGTCGACATCCGGATGCACTGCCAGCGCTGCTCCCGCCGTCGGTCCAAATCCCGGAACGATATTTACAACGCCAGGGGGAATTCCCGCTTCTTGAATCAATTCGCCGAGATACAATGCGGTTAAAGGCGTTTGTTCGGCTGGTTTTAGCACAACCGTGTTTCCGCTTGCCAGCGGCGCCGCAATCTTTAACGCCGCAGCTGATAACGGGATGTTCCAAGGAGTGATTTGCCCACAGACGCCGAGCGGTTCCCTTTTTGTAAACGCAAACATTCTGCTGGAGGAAGCAAGCTGTTTTGTCCTGCCTTCGATTTTGGTCGCCCACCCGGCATATTGGTAAAAACGTTCGCTTGCATTTAAAATCAATCGTTTCGCAAACTTATGCGTCATGCCGTTATCCAGCACTTCCAACTGCGCCAGCGCTTCCGCGTGTTCTTCAATCAGCCGGCTGAGCTTGTTCAGCAATTTGCTCCGTTCCATTGGCTTCATTCGCCGCCACGGGCCATGTTCAAACGCTTCGCGCGCCGCTTTAACCGCTTTGTCAACATCTTCCCGATCCGCCTCGGCAACGGTCGTCAATGTTTCACCCGTGGCGGGATTGATCGTTTCAAAAAAATTGCCGGATGCCGATTCGACCCACTCGCCGTTGATCAGCATCTTTCTTGGCTCGGACAGAAACTGCTGCACGCGCGGGTGCAGCGCGATTGGATTTTTCAATGGGATCGCCTCCAAAAATGAGTTTTAACATCTATGAATCGAGCAGATGGCAAGCCACGCGGTGCTCAGAGCTGACGTGGACATAACTCGGATACGCTTCTTCACACTTCTCCATTTTAAACGGGCAGCGCGCATGAAAATGACAGCCTTTCGGCGGATTTTTCGGACTGGGCACATCTCCTTTTAAAATGATGCGCTCCCGCTTGTTTTTTAGTTTCGGATCGGCAATTGGCACGGAGGATAGCAAAGCTTTCGTGTAAGGGTGCTGCGGATGATTAAAAATTTCTTCTCTCTTGCCCATCTCGACTATTTTTCCGAGATACATCACAGCCACTCGATCGCTGATATGCTCAACGACGCTTAAGTCATGCGAAATGAAAATGTACGTCAGCTTTAATTTTTGCTGGAGATCTTCTAATAGATTTAAGATTTGCGACTGAATCGATACGTCCAGAGCAGAGACCGGTTCGTCGCAGATGATCAGTTTTGGATTGAGCGCAAGCGCCCGGGCAATGCCAATCCGCTGCCGCTGCCCGCCCGAAAATTCGTGCGGAAAGCGGTTGAGATGATGAGGCCCAAGCCCGACCAGCCGCAGCAATTCGATCACGCGCTCTTCGCGTTTTTCTTTTGTCATCTTGCGATTGATGACAAGCGGTTCGCTGAGAATTTTTTTTATTGTATGCTTTGGATTTAATGAACTGTACGTATCTTGAAAAATCACTTGCATGTCGCGCCGGATGGCCTTTAATTCATGCTTATTCTTTTCCAGCACATTTTTATCATTAAAAATCACTTCGCCGGAAGTGGGTTCCGTTAAACGCAGGATACTCATTCCAACCGTGCTTTTTCCACATCCGGACTCGCCGACAATGCTGAACGTTTCCCCTTTTTTTACTGTAAAACTGACGCCGTCAACGGCTTTTATGCTCCCAGTCTGCCCTCCAAGCAGTCCATTGCGAATCGGATAGTGGGTTTTCAAATCTTTGACAACAAGCAGATCTTCCTGTTCTACAAGAGTTTGTGCCAACAGCGAACCCTCCTTGACTTATCGACTTGTTCCAGCGGCGGCTCCTCAGCGAAGCATTTCTCCGTTGCAAACTCGCAGCGCGGGCTGAATCGGCAGCCTTTTGGCATGTCATCCGGATCGGGAACGGTTCCTTCAATGACGTGCAGTTTTTCTTTCGGATTGCCTAAACGCGGCGCAGAAAGCATCAGCCCGCGCGTATATGGATGCAGCGGCTTCTCAAACAGCTCTTCAACGCTGCTTTCTTCTACAATTTGCCCGGCATACATCACAATCGCGCGCTGGCATGTTTCTGCAACAACGCCGAGATCATGGGTAATCATGATAATCGACATATTGAACTTGTTTTGCAGCTCAGTAATGAGCTCTAAAATTTGCGCTTGAATCGTCACGTCGAGCGCCGTTGTCGGCTCATCCGCAATTAAAATTTTCGGATGACATGCAAGCGCCATCGCAATCATGACGCGCTGCCTCATCCCCCCGGAAAGCTCGTGTGGATACGCTTTCAATTTTTCTTCAGGATCAGGCATATTCACCTGTTTCAGCACTTCAATTGATTTTTCTTTAATCTGTTCAGCCGTATAATCGGTATGATATTTCAAAACTTCCGCAATTTGATTGCCAATCGTAAATGACGGATTGAGAGACGTTAACGGCTCCTGGAAAATCATCGCGATTTCCTTGCCGCGGATTTCATTCATTTCTTTTTGCGACTTGGAGGTTAATTCCACGCCTTCAAGCTTGATTTCGCCGGATTTGATTTTAATGTTGCGCGGCAATAAACCCATAATGGACAATGCTGTCATGCTTTTGCCGCAGCCGCTTTCGCCGACGACGGCGATCGCTTCCCCTTTTTTCACAGTGAAATTGATTTGGTCGAGCAAACTCCGATAATCGCCTTCGCCAAGGCCGGCATTGAGATTTTTTACTTCCAATAGCGTTGTCATGTTTGCATCCCCCCCTATTAGCGCTTGCGGCTAAGATGTGGATCCAGCGCATCTCGCAGCGCATCCCCTACTAAATTAAACGAAACCGAGACGATGATCAGGGCAATTCCGGGATAGACAGCCAGCGTCGGATTTAATGTAACGTATTTAAATCCGTCTTGAATCATATTTCCCCACGTCGGCGTCGGCGGCTGAACCCCGATCCCTAAAAAGCTTAAACTCGCTTCAACCATAATGGCTGACGTCATATGCAGCGCTGAAATGACTAAAAGCGAACTCATGATGTTTGGCAAGATGTGGTGAAAAAGAATTCTTGTCGTGCTGCTGCCCATCGAAATGGCAGCTTTCACAAATTCTTTTTCTTTGATATCGATCGTCGTTCCTCTTGCGATTCTTGCACAGCTTGGCAATAGGCCGACTGTAATGACTAAAATCAACGTCACTAAATTCGAACCCGCTGCGACAAGCACCATTAATCCCAGCAGCAGCAATGGAATCGATTGGATCGATTCGAGCACGCGCATGATCACATCATCGATTTTTCCGCCTTTGTACCCTGCGATAATGCCCGCTGCAAAACCGATAATTCCGCTTAATGCAACCGAAACGACGCCGACGAGCAAGGACGTGCGGCTCCCATAAATAATCCGGCTCAGCGTGTCTCTTCCATATGAATCCGTCCCAAGCCAATGCGCTGCCGAAGGGCCTTGCATGCGGTTTGCGACATTTTGCGCGTACGGATCATACGGGGCGATCAGCGGAGCAGCAATGGCAATCAACGTAATTGCAATCAGCACCCATAGCGCAGCCATTCCAAGCTTATTTTTCTTAAAAGCCGCCCATTCAGGCGAGCGAACGTTTTCTTTTTTCTTCCTTTCCGTTTGTTCATTTGGAATTTGAATGGCCGGTTCCGCCACAAAACTCCCTCCTCTCAGCTATTTCGCTCTTATTTTTGGATTGATAATGGAGTAGCTAATGTCAACCAAAAGATTGACGGCGACAACTGCAACGGAAAACAAGATTAAAGCCCCTTGCAAAACTGGAAAATCACGCGTCGTAATTGCGCCTAGCGCCAAGCTTCCCAATCCGGGCCGGCTAAAAATCGCTTCCGTGATGACCGCGCCGCTTAACAGGCCTGTCATCTGGACGCCGATAATTGTGATCACTGGAATCAAAGTATTTCTCAACACATGTTTGTACACGACAATTCTTTCTGGAATGCCTTTTGCACGCGCCGTTCGAATATAATCCTGATTGATTTCATCAAGCATGCTTGAACGGGTGTACCTCATAATCGTTGCCGACAAAATCAGGCCAATGGTCAGCGCAGGCAAAAACAAATGGTGCAATTCATCGATAAAGCCTTGTCCTGTGCCATTTGATGGAAAAAGATTCAATTTCAATGAAAAGATCAATATCATGTAAATGCCTAATAAAAAAGGCGGGATCGATACGCCAATCATAGAAATAAAACGTAAAAACCCATCCGTTTTCGTATTTTGGCGCAGCGCTGAAAAAATTCCGAGCGGCATTCCAATCAAACAGCCAAAAAAGATCCCGGCTAACGTCAGTTTGAGCGTATCAGGGAATACAGAAAAAAGCTGCGAACTGACTGAAGCATTGGAAATAAATGAATAGCCCAAGTCCCCTTGCAGCAAACTGCCTAAATAGTCCACATATTGTTTCCACAAAGGTTCGTTCAGCCCCATTTTCTCCCTTAACGCTTCAACCGCTGATTCAGTGGCGTTATCGCCAAGCATTGCAGCTGCGGGATCCCCCGGCAAAACGCGCAGTCCAAAAAAGATCAGCGTAATTGTTAGAAATAGCGTCGGAATAGCAACGAGCAAACGTCTGATGATGTATTTAAACATTCAGCCGCTTCCTCCTTTCTCAAGCCATTGTGAATTGAGGAGATTTCGTGCAAGAAACTGGCTTTCCTGCACGAAATCGTCCCGTTTATTATTCAATAAATGTGTTCTCATCGATTTGAATGTAATAGTGCAAGCTGCCTTCGTGCTTGTTGTCGTTGTACCCCAAATTCACTTCCGCCCGGCGGACAATCGTCGTTCCGTACTCTGCAAGCGGAACCGCTGGGTATGCATCGATCATTTGCTGCTGGATTTCTTTGTATAGCGCTTCAGCTTTTTCAGGATCTGTTTCAACCAATGCTTGTTCGATGAGATCATCACTGCCGCTGTAGTGCGAATAGTTGACATTTCCTGCCGGCGTTCCGACAGAAGACGGTCCATAGTAAAGATCTTTAAACCAATTCGCCACATGTGGAATCCGGTTCAGCGAAACGTATGAAACGTTGTTCATGCCTTTGCGCATATTTTCCTGATACGTCGTATGTTCAATTTGCTCTAACGGCATATTGATGCCGACTTGTTTCAGCTGATCTTGCGCAAAAAGCATTGGGTTTAAAATATGCGGCGCTTGCGATACGTATTGAGGCGGCAAATCCAGCCCATCTTCATAGCCCGCTTCTTTTAACAGCTGTTTGGCTTTTTCAGGGTTATACTCGTAATTGCCGACATTTTCTGCACCGACGACATCAGAAGGAATCAATCCTTGCGGCACTTGACCCACTCCTTCAACGATGTACGTATCCACATACTTTTGAACATCGATGGCATGGGCAAAGGCCTGTCTGACGCGAATGTCATCAAATGGCGGCTTTGACGTGTTTAAATAAAAGGCAGCCATGTTCAGCGGTTTTCCCACTTCGATGATTAAATCGCTGTTTTGACTTTTTTCTTCCACCCAAAGCGGATCAGATGAACCGAGCGCAATGTGAATATCGCCTTTTTCCATTGCAACATCAATTGCCGTCTGATCCGTCATGATTTTATAAACAATTTTGTCCAGCTTGGGCTCGCCTCTGAAGTACTTCTCATTTTTCACCAGCGTCACGCTGTCCTGCGTTTTATATTCTTCGAAGACAAACGGCCCTGTGCCGATCACCTCATTGGCTTCGATCGCATCTTTATTTACAATGTATCCGCCTTGATAGTCAGCGACTTTAGTCAAAAAGTTTGGATCCGGCTCTTTCAAATGGAAAACAACCGTCAAATCGTCCGGCGTTTCAATGCTTTCAACATTCGTATAATTGCTGGCGTGAGAAATGCCGTTCTCCGGATCCATCACGCGTTCGAATGACCATTTCACATCTTCCGCCGTCAGCTCTCCATAGTCTTTATGCCACTGCACGCCTTCGCGCAAATGGAACGTCCATTGCGTTGCATCATCATTCGTTTCCCAAGATTCGGCCAAATCCGGCTCCAGGTTTTCAACGTCGGCGGTTCCCATTGGAAAACGAACGAGCGCGTTATAAATGTTCGGACCAACAGCGTATTTTGGCAAACCTGCTAAAAAGTGCGCATCTAAATCTTTGACTTCTCCGCCGATAGCAAAATACAGCACTTGTTCTTTATTTTCTGCATCTCCTTCGCTCGAACTTTGTTCACCATTGTTTGAACAACCAGCTGCAACTAACAATAATGCAACAAAAAGCAGCATGAGATTTTTGACATGTTTCATCCGATTTTCCCCCTTTTAAAGTCAAATTTATGGCCGTTCCAACACATGGACGACAGAAACACTGCCAAGGCCAACCATATGCGCCAATCCTTTTTTGGCTCCCGGCTGTTGGCGGGGCCCAGCTTCATGGCGCAATTGTCTCGTGATTTCAGCAATTTGGCCGATTCCCGTCGGCCCAATCGGGTGCCCCATTGCAAGCAAACCGCCCGAGGCGCTGACTGCGCATTGCCCTCCGATGTCCAATGCACCTTCTTCAAGTAAAAATGCAGCATGCCCCTCACGGCAAAGACCAAGCGCTTCCACATAAAGCAGCTCTTCAATCACAAATGCATCATGAAACTCGACAACATCAAGTTCCTGGCCAGTGAGTCCGGCTTCTTTTAACGCAATGGCTGTCGTTTCGCGGGTCAATTCTGCATCAAAACCCGCACCCGGCTCATAAACGCGCTCACTTCTTGAAACGGATGCGCTGATGCGAATGACGCGGTTTGGGTCGATGCCATAGCGTTTAATCGCCTCTTCTGAAGCGACAATGGCGGCGGCAGCCCCTTCTCCAACCGGACAGCATTGCAATCGTGTCAATGAACCTGCAACAGGCGGTTCTGACAGAATGTCATTAAGTGTTCGCTCTTTTTGCCGCTGGGCATACGGATTTAAAGAACCATTGCGATGATTTTTCACAGCGACTTGCGCCACTTGCTCAGGCGTTACGCCATGTTTTGACATATATTCGTTTGCTAAAAGTGCAAAATGGGTAAACGGCACAATCGCATGGCTCGCCAGATCGCGGATGCCATTTTTCGTAAATGCCCGGGCGACGGGATCCGGTTTGTCAACGCCAACAGCGAGTACGAGATCGCTCATGCCTGACGCCACTTCGATGCACGCTTGCCGAAATGCGCTCGAACCCGTAGCTGAAGCATTTTCGATGTGTGTAATGGCCGTGCCTGTCGCGCCTAAATGGCGAAGCATCGCCCGTCCTGCTGCCATGCCCAATCTCGCTGTGCCGACATACGACGATTCAATCGCCTGCCAATCGAGTTTCGCATCCTGCAATGCTTCTCGAATCGCCGTCAAGCCCAGCTCGACATATGTCTTTTCACTTTGGCGCTGGTATCGGTGAAGCCCAATGCCAACGACGTATACCGGCCTCAGTTCTTTTAATGTTTTTCCCATTGTTCCCCTCCTTTAGCGTTGAGGCTTAAAACGCAAATCGACGATTTTGCGCCCCTGCTCGTCTACGCCAATTTCAACCAAAGAAGAAAATACGGTTTGTCCGACCGACAGCTCTTTTTCGTCGCGGACATCCAGCAAAGCTCGGATGGCGCAGCCTTCCTTAAGCACGATCGTCGCCACGACAAACGGCGGTTTTAATTCGTCTGAATGGTGCTGATGAACCTTAGCGAATGCCCTGATTTCCCCTTCGCCGGAAAGTTCGATATTTTCAATCTTCTCGCTTGTGTTTCCGCATGCTTCGCAGCCGTATTCATTCCGTGGAAAAAACACGTGGCCGCATGCGCACCGGCAGCCTTTTAAGGCAGGGTTTCCCGCTTCTTTGATTGCAAACAGTTCAGGCTTTGACGGGACGGCCTGCATCATTTTTTCACCTCCCATCCTCCGATGAATGTTCGGCGTATTCAGTTTTCAACCGTTCGATAACCTGGCGCACCGTTTCGATTTTTTTTATTGATGTCACCCCTTGTCCGGCGGACCAGATCGTTTTCCAGCGTTTTTTTCGATGGCTGCTTGACTGAAACGTCTCATAGTCCGGCAAATCTTCGGGGTTGAGCCCAGCTCTTATGATGCTTTGGCGCAAAAAGTTTGCCTTCATTCCAGAGAATGCTGCAGTTGTAATGACATCATCTAAAGTTGACTTCAACAGCATTTGTTTGTACTCATCGGAAGCATCGCTTTCACGGGTTGCAATAAACCGCGTTCCCATGTAGGCAAGATCGGCTCCCAGCACTTCCGCTGCGCGTATGCTTCGGCCATCCGTGATGCTTCCTGCAACAACAATCAGTCCGTCATAAAATTCACGTACAGCCCGGACGAACGCAAAAGGATTGTTCCATCCGCCATTGCCGCCTGCGCCTGAACAGAGCAAAATCAAGCCATCAACGCCAAGCTCAAGCGCTTTTTTCGCATGCTTTAACGTCGCGACATCGGCAAGGACGCGTCCGCCATAAGCATGGACAGGCGCAATGATCGGTTCAGGCGAGCCGACGCTGGAAATGACGATGGGCGTTCGATAGCGGACGACCAGCTCCAAATCTTGCATCAGCCGTTCGCTGCGCATGACAAGATTGATGGCATAAGGAATCGGCGAGCTTTTCAAAGTTTCCGAGATTTTCCGCAGCCAATCATCCAAGTCAGCCAGCGTGCGGCAATTTTGCGAAGGAAACGAACCGATAACCCCATTGCGGCAAGCTTCAATGACGAGTTCAGGAGTTGAGACGCGAAACATCGGCGCGACAATAACGGGCAATTCGATCTTTTCCGTTATCGCCTTCACCGCTACATGCCTTTCCATACCGGTTTGCGCTTTTCAGCAAAAGCGCGCAGGCCTTCGATTCGATCTTCAGATTTGAAAGCAACTTCGGCATACGTTAATTGCTTTTCCCAGGCTTCTTCTTCCCGCCACTCAAATGCGTTCCGAATGATTTGTTTTGTCGCAACCAGCGCAGTCGGGCCGTTTTCGATGATTTTGTTTGCCAGATCAATCGATCGATCCAGCGCTTCGCCTTGTTCTACGATACGATTGACTACGCCGTAGCGATGGAAGATTTCAACGGGCAGCATATCGCCAGTCAATGCCATTTCCATCACTAAGTGATACGGCATGCGCTTCGGCAAACGGAACAAACCGCCGCCAATCGCAACTAAATTGTGCCTCACTTCAGGCAGGCCCATTTTTGCCGTTTTCGAAGCGACAATCAAATCACACGCGAGGCATAATTCCATTCCGCCGGCAACCGCATAGCCTTCTACCGCAGCAATAATCGGTTTCGAAGGCGGTTTTTTAAAAATTCCAAACCCTCCTCTTGGGGTCGAACGGCGCGTTCCTTTTGCCGCTTCTTTCAAATCGGCTCCAGCAGAAAAAGTTCCGCCCGCTCCGGTAATAATGGCAATAAATGATTCCCGATCCTTTTCAAACGCATCGATCGCTTCACACATTTGCTGAGAAGCTTCTGAATTAAAAGCGTTTTTTGCTTCTGGACGATTAATCGTAATAATAAATACATTCCCTTTTTTTTCAGTTAAAATGGGATCTGCTGTTCTTTCCATGCCGATTTGCCCTCCCTCACTGATTCAATGCGTATCCGCCATTCACAGGATAAGTCTGTCCGGTGATCCAGCTTGAAGCGCCAGATGCTAAAAACAACACCATATTGGCAACATCTTCCGGCTCTCCAATGCGGCGAATGACATAATTTTTCAACATTTTTTTCACTCGTTCTTCATCCTGCAGCCTCGGTTCAATCCGTGGCGTGCGGGTAGCCGAAATGGCGACAGAATTAGCGGTAATCATGTATCTTCCCAACGATTTTGCCAGCGCTCTCATTAAACCAGCAGCCCCGGCTTTGGCGGCCGAATAGACAGGCAGGTGCGGTTCGCCAACGCGTCCGGCATCCGAAATGATCGTGATGAGCCGGCCATTTTTCTTTTGAATCATTCCGGGAATGGCTGCGCGGCAGCAATTCAGGACACCGTATAAATTGACGTCCAGCCATCCGTCCCATGATTTCGGGTCGGATTCCCAAAATGGAACCATCGGCTGCACCGCTTCCGGGTCTGCACCGGCATTCCCCGCATTATTGACTAAAATATCGATCGTACGGCCAAAATGCTGCTCCGCTTGTTTGACCATATGTTCAACGCTCTTAAAATCAGTGACATCCGCTTGCACAGGCAGCGCTTTTCCGCCGGCGGCTTCAATTTCTTCAGCGACTTTTTCCGCCCGATCAAGAAAGTAGTCATTCACAATCACCCCGCCGGCATTGTGTGCAGCAAAATGAAGCGCAATCTGCCGCCCCACACCTTGTCCGGCGCCTGTCACCAATGCAATTTGTCCATTTAAATCCAGCAGGTTTGTCATATGTGTTTTTCCCTCTCCTTCCAATACGGTTCCTTCAATTTCTTTTTAAGTATTTTCCCCATTGCATTTCGCGGCAGTTCATCAACGAATTTGATGATCCGCGGCCGCTTGTATGATGCCAGTTCTTGTGCACAAAATTGCAAAAGCTCTTCTACGTCCACTTGGCTGTTTTGGCGCTTCTCGCAAACCGCCATCACTTGTTCGCCAAAATCATCGTGCGGTATCCCGATGACTGCTGCATCTAAAATGCCGGGATGTTTTAATAGAACCGCTTCAATTTCGGCGGGATAAATGTTGACTCCGCCTGAAATAATCATGTCTTTTTTCCGGTCGGTAATGTACAAATAGCCTTCTTCATCGACATAGCCGACATCGCCGACGCGAAAGTAGCCGTTTTCATCCAGCGAATCTCTGCCCAGCGCTTCACGATTCAAATATCGTTCAATCGTTAATGGGGTCTTAATCCAAAGTTCACCCGTTTCGCCCGGCGGCAGCTCGTTTCCTTCTTCGTCGCGAACGGAAATGTACACATGCTTATACGGTTTTCCGCTCGATTCGAGTTTTTTCGAAAATTGATCCGGCGTCATGAGCGTAACAAGGCCCGTTTCGCTTGAACCGTAGGATTCATACAGGCAGTCCGGACCGAAATAATCGATCAGCCATTTTTTTAGCGTTGCAGGAAATGGAGCTGCACCGCTGGATAACAATCGGAGCGATGACACATCGTATTTTTCCAGCGTCTCTATTGGCAGCGCTGACAAGCGGCTCAGCATCGTCGGTACGGTTGGCCAATTGGTAATTTTATAGCGATCGATCAATTGCAAGGCTTTCTCAGCATCGTATTTTCTTAACAGAACGACAAGATTTCCTTTTGCATGCGCCCTTTCGGCTGCATTCGGCCCAGCGCCATGATGCAGTGGCAGCGTTAGCAGCGTCCGCGTTTCTTTTAAATCAACCGCCGTGCGTTTAGCTAAATCTTCAAGATACTCTGCAATTTCTTTTCTGCGTTTTTTTAGCAGCTCTTCAGGAAGATAGACTCCTTTTGGCTTGCCAGTCGTACCCGACGTATACAAAATTCTCGGCGGCCTTTGCTGGCTTGCAAAACGTTCAGGCGCATCATTTCCAGCGACTAAATCTTCAAACCGATGCGTCCCTTCCACAGCTTTATCCTGATCCATCGTAATCCAACCCTTTAAATTGATGTCTTTCAATTCATTGACAATCACGCTCGGATCCGGGTCATCAAAGATGAGCGCTTTCGCCCCGCTGTCTTCAAGCATGTACCGTAATTCTGACGGAGTTAATCGCCAATTGACCGTCAATGTGCTGCAGCCAAGCTTGGTCAGCGCGCGGTTTGCCACAAACCACTCCATGCGCGTTTGGGTGCGAACGGCTGCGATATCATTTTTCTTTAACCCCATTTGAGCCAGAGCATGCGCCAACTGATTCGCTTGGCGATTCCACTCTTTCCATGTCAATGAAGCGCCGCCTTCAATGATCGCGGCTTCATCCGGCTTTTGAAGCGCCCAATATTCTAAACTTCCTGGAACTGCGTTACCGGCATTTTCCATACGCTTTCCTCCTCACCGATGATTAAGCGTTTTCACATGAAATATTTTTCTTAGAAAGCAATTCCCTCCTGTAAGTTTACTTGAAATGAATTGATTTGACACTGCAAGACTAGAAAATGACCTGTCAAATCAGTCACCCTTCTATAATGCAACCTTCATGCCAACTTTTAAAAAAACAAAAAAAAGCTTTATTATCATACAGATTGCTAGATGGACCAAAAATCAAACTTTCATAAAATGTTAATCTTGTGTAAACTATTGTAAAGACGGTTTACACTTTTTTGTAAGCGTTTACCATTTGGGAGGGAAAAAAGATGGCAATAAAAGAAAATGTCATGCGAGAAAGGATGTCAAAAGATTTTCAGTCTTTGCTTCCTTCGCATCCGCTTCGCCGGGCGGTTGAAGCATTTGCGCATACGAAAAACGGGATCACGCCTGTCATCAACGAAGAAGGAACCTTAGTGGGGATTATTACGAAAAACCGAGTCATTCGGGCATTGGCTGAAGGCCATGATTTCGATGCGCCGATCGAAAAATTCGTTCATTGGAACCCGATTTGCATAACCCCTGATTCAACTAGCACCGAAATCCGTTCGCTGTTCGTCGATCACTCCATCGCTCACGCTCCCGTCGTGAATTCAAAAAATCAGCCGGTTGGCGTTGTTTCAACGCCCCATATTTTGTATCGCTGGCAGGAGCGCTTTAAAAGCATAGCGCCGAAAAGCAGCGTCTTCGATAAACTTGACACCGGCCTGATTACGATTAATGAACAGATGCGCCTGATCGCCATTAATCCGATTGCGCGAAAGATTTTTGAAAATGAAGTGGCGAATGATTTCTCGCAAATCACGGTACGCTATCCGTCAATCGCTCAAATAGTGAAACAAACGCTTGAAACGAAAAAAGAATCGCCGAAAATCCGCATAACCATTAATGAAACGGATCTGTTGGTCCAATGCACGCCATTATTTGAAACCGATGTCATCAGCGGAGCGATGCTCGTGCTGGAGCAGCTGGACAGCCTAAAGGAAATCCAAGACCCTGAAGAAAAATTGAGAACCGCTCTTGAATTGACCGACGGTGTCGGTTTATTTTCTGATGCCATTGCGCTCGTCAATGAAAAAGGCATTGTCACGCTCGTGAACCAAGGATTTTGCGAATTGTTCAACACGACAGAACCACAGGTGCTCGGCAAACCCATTTTCAATAAAATCCCTGATTTGAGCATTCGCGAAGCATTGGAGCACGGAACACGCCAGGAAGGCTTAAACCGCATCATCGGCTCGCAGAAATGTTTGGTAAACATCATTCCGATAAAAGACGGCAGCACCGTCTTAGGCGCTATATGCAAAATCATTTATAAAGGCCTTGAAAATTTGCAAGTTGAATCACAAACAAAAGCTAAAACCGCAGCGGTTGCAGCGCCGCAAACGCTAACAGGAGCGAAATATTCATTTGACGACATCATCGGGGAATCCAAGCCCATTCAAAAAGTGAAACGGGATGCGCTGGCAGCTTCAAAAAGCCAATCGACCGTCCTGCTCATCGGAGAGAGCGGAACCGGAAAAGAATTGTTTGCGCACGGCATTCATGTCGCTTCCGGCCAGCCTGGGCCCTTTGTCAAAGTTAACTGCGCCGCCATACCTGAAGAATTGCTGGAATCGGAGTTTTTCGGCTACGAAGACGGAGCATTTACCGGAGCGAAAAAAGGCGGGAAAAAAGGCAAGTTTGAACTTGCGCAAAACGGAACGCTTTTTTTAGATGAAATTGGCGACATGCCGCTTTCATTGCAAAGCAAGCTGCTGCGCGCCCTGCAAGAAAAAGAAATCGAGCCTGTAGGCAGCCACCGCACCATTCAAATTCAGACGAAAATAATTGCAGCAACGAATAAAAACTTGGAACAGCTTGTTAGCGAAGGGAAATTTCGGGAAGATTTATATTACAGACTCACCGTGGTTCCGATTTACATCCCGTCACTAAGGGAACGAAAAGAAGACATTCCGCTCATTGTCGACTTTTTGCTTGAACGCTTAAGAAAAGAAGGCTTTTTCGTAAAAGAAGTCACGCAGCAAGCGCTGCAGCTGATGCTTGAGTATGATTGGCCGGGCAA
Source organism: uncultured Caryophanales bacterium (assembly GCA_937983115.1). Classification (GTDB taxonomy): domain Bacteria; phylum Bacillota; class Bacilli; order Bacillales; family UBA6769; genus Pueribacillus. Next base: position 27,307 of record CALKAO010000005.1, on the reverse strand, counting down.
CGTTCGCGAACTTCACAACGTATTGGAAAGAGGAGCAAATTTAACGGCAAACGGATATATTGATCGGGATGAGCTTCCGCCTTTTCTCTTAAAAGATGGCGCAAAGCGGGCAATCCAGCCGCTGCCGGCGGATTCCCGCCAGCGCTCAAAAGAAAGCGAAAAACAATTGATTGCAAATGTGCTTGCACAAACGGGCGGAAATAAAACGAAAGCAAGCAAAATGCTTGGAAAAAGCCGGACATGGCTTTATGCAAAAATCAAAGAATACGGTTTGGAGTAAAAATATAAAACCAGCAATGATCCGCCGATCATTGCTGGTTTTTTTGGGTTGAAAGCCCATCGTTTGCTAATTTCGATTCAATTCCCGCCCCGCCGCTTCCAAATCTTTTTGAAAGATGACAAACCGGCAGGGAACGGCGAGCATCGGCGCCAGGGCTGGAAACAATGCCTCAACCGCTTTCGTCTCAATCGGGCGATAACCGAGCCGCGTATACCAGTTTTCCAATACAGATTTTGCGGGATGCGCGCCTTTTTTAGGGACGAGCAATTCAAGCTGCATTTTCCGAAGATGTTCTTTTTGGCACTTCTGTTCGGCAAATTGGATAAGCCGGCTTCCGATGCCCGCTCCTTGAAAATCTAAATCAACGGCGAGCAATCCGAACTCGCCTATGTTTTCATCGAGCTGCCGAATGCGGATGCACCCGATGATTTTGCCATTGAACCGGGCAGCAGCCAGTTCGCCATTCTCTGCAAAAGTTTGCATTTCAGCAACGGTTGTGCGCGCCGCGCCATTTTTCCATAATCCTTTTTCGGACGCCGCATACACCCGATTAACCATATCCGTCAAGCGCTGCATCTGAGCGGCATCCATGCTTGCATCTTCAGGCAGCATGTTAATCGCAACTGACTGTTTGATAAGCGTTACCTCCTATAATGCTGAAAAAATTGCGTAGCCAGCTGGCATGTTCATAGTGTCCTCAACCATCTGCCTGCACTTATTATACCGCATTGCTCATTTGATGCGCTGCGTTTTTCAAACATTTTAACAACATTTCATTTCATCAGCAGAAAATCGATTTTTAAGCATCATCAGGCGTGCAAAATTCACGAATGATTTGGTTTTCACTTCATCAATGGGAAAGGTGGGGTTGCGTGAAAACCATCAGCATGATCCCTTGAAGCGCCGCTGAAAAAATGAGCGATCGTTTCCGGGGATTAGAACGCCCAGCTCTGCAAAAATTTCGCATTGAATTTCAAACGGCGCGGCATTTTCCTCAACAATCCTCCTGCTGCAGACGGTTAATTCCTTAACGGCTTCCGGTTATGTTGGCAAGTGCAGAAAAAATTGGAATGTTTCTGAATTTTGATAAACGTTTGAAACGCTTCCTCGACAATAAATTTAAGCTGTTCGCCAGGCGGCTGCAGCGTTCTGGCGCGTTCGATGACGCGAACCCCACACAATTCACATCTCCTGTCGGGTCTGGCGATTTTCCGGCTCCGCGTCCACCATTAGCAATCACCTTGCAATGATTCGCTAAAATAGGTGCAACAAATGTCCAGTCTCTCAGATCAGCGCCTCCGTCTGTGAATGCGTGCGACGGCTGGCCGCTGCCTTTCACTTCAACGTGCCAATCCATGGGAAATCTATCCATTATTTTCCATACATCTGGTTCTTTTATTATTAAATCAACGTTTAGTCAATAAAAAATTTGAATTCAAATGGAAGGGCAATTCATTCCATTTTCAAAGAATGGCAATCTATCTTTTCAAAAATGACGGCAATGGCTCCCTTCTTTTAACGGGCGCCAAAATGCCGGCGAATGGGATTTAGTTATGTTATTTGCCATAAACCAATAAAATGAAGGCACATCACTCCCTTTATGCCGCGAAATGATGTAGAATCGATTGGAAAGGAGTGGAATGGATAGATGCAGAAGCGTGAGATGTTCGCCATGAGTGCACAGACAACCCAAATCGCCGAAAAGGAAAAGATCTGGACACGCGACTTTATCTTTGTTTGCTTCGCAAACTTTTTTATTTTTTTAGGGTTCCAAATGACGCTGCCGACCATACCGCTGTTTGTTGAATACTTGGGCGGCAATGATCAATTAATCGGGATTGTTGTAGGCATTTTCACGTTTTCCGCTCTCCTGATTCGCCCATGGGCCGGCCATGCGCTAGAAACAAAAGGGCGTCGACTTGTTTATTTGCTCGGTCTCGCCATTTTTGTGATTTCTGTTGGCTCCTATGCACTCGTTGCGAGTCTTTTTTTTCTGTTTGCCATGCGCATCGTTCAAGGTGCAGGCTGGGGGCTGTCAACCACTGCCGGAGGCACGGTCGCTACAGATTTGATTCCTCCCAAGCGCCGCGGCGAGGGAATGGGCTATTTTGGGCTGTCCGGGAACATTGCCATGGCTTTTGGCCCGGCGTTGGGTTTGGCACTCGTTCCGATCATAAACTTTCATTTTTTATTTCTGATTTGCGCTGCCTTGGGAGCTGCTGCTCTTCTCCTCGGATCGTTCATCCGTTACAAACCTCCTGTCAAATCGAAAAATGCAATGCAAGGTCCGCATAAAAAATGGGATGTTTATGAAAAATCAGCGCTTAAACCTTCGCTTTTATTGTTTTTTATTACTGTTGCATTTGGAGGAATTGCAACATTTCTGCCTCTTTATGCAATTGAAGTCGGCGTAAAAGGAATTGAATGGTATTTCTTTTGCTTTGCCATCGCGCTGATGTTTTCAAGAACGTTTGGCGGGCGTTTGTATGACCGGCGCGGCATTCGCGTCGTTTTTGTTCCGGGCGTGCTTTCGATTATTCTAGCCATGCTGCTGCTGACTTTTTTGGCGCATGAATGGATGCTTATCTCAGCTGCCATTTTTTACGGCATCGGTTTTGGGATGATTCAGCCAGCCCTTCAAGCTTGGGCGGTCAACAAAGCTCCGTCTGATCGAAAAGGAATGGCAAATGCAACATTTTTCTCTTTCTTAGATCTCGGCATCGGGCTCGGCGCAATCATTTTTGGGTTTATTCCCAATTTTTTCGGCTACAGCGGCATTTATGCAACTGCGGCCATATCTGTCAGCATATCAATGGTTTTATACTTTATTTTTATGAAAAAAGAAGCGGAACATATATAAATAAGAAGCTAGGCATCGAGCAGCTTCTTATCGTTCAAGAGTTTGTCCGCCATGAATCTCTGTAGGAAGAAAAGGGATTTTTTCAATCGACGCCGATTTAGCCATTGCGAAGAGCAGAACAACAATAGTGACAATAATGAAAAAAGCAAGCAGCCAGAACATGTAATAAGGGGGCTTTTCCTTCATGATTCTTCCTCCTCATAAATCCGTTTACTCTACATATATTCATCATGTCTGCTTCTCATGTTCCCCTTGCTGCTAGCTGAAATTTTCTTGCATCCTCCACATGCTTTCCCGGCAATGGCTGCTATTCTGAATGAAAGCCCCCAAATCATCGCTTTGCATCAAAGAGCGGGCGGGCGATCCATGCTTTATCGCTGACGGCTATTCGAAATCACCCGCTTTTTCATCGATCTGCTTAAAACGCGCTTTCCGTTTTTCGATAAATGCGGAAATGCCTTCTTGCCCTTCCGCTGAACGGGTTCGGTTTGCGATCATATCGGATTCCAAAGCCAGCTGGGATTCCAAGGTTTGCGCAAAACTTTGATATAAAAGCGATTTTGCTGCTCCGTAAGCTTGAACAGGCCCTTCACAAATAACCGCAGCAGTTTGCTTGACCTTTTCTTCAAATTGTTCATCTGGAACGACGGCGGTGACAATCCCCCATTCCATTGCTTCAGCTGCCGTCAGCACGCGATTGGTCAGCGTTAACTCCAACGCCCGCTTCATCCCAACCAGGCGCGGCAAAAAATAGCTGGCTGAACCGTCAGGGGTCAAACCAACATTCGTGTAAGCCATGGTAAACTTTGCCGACTCCGCCGCAATCACGAGATCGCCCATCATCGCCAAACTCATTCCGGCTCCTGCTGCAACGCCATTCACGCCAGTAATGACAGGCTTCCGCATCCGTACGAAACTTGACACGGCTGCATGCAAAGCAGTCGTCACCTTTTTTAAATGTCTGCCGATTTCTTCTTTGCTCGAGGCAAAGCTTTTTAAATCGCCGCCATATGAAAATGCGGAATCTGTTCCCGTAATCACAACAACCCGAATGGCATCATCTTGTTCACATGTCCAGGCGGCGTTCATCAATTCATTCGCCATGTCATCGTTGATCGCATTTCTCTTCAATCTGATCCATGCAATGTGATCATGCACCTCAAAGGTTAGCGTGGTTTCGTTCACAATCAAACACCCCCTTATTGAGTGAAATCATTGGCGCCAAACCGGCGATAATCGCATCAAGAAGTGCAGAATCTGCCGTTCGCGCCTTTTATGCATTGCGGCATCTGTTTCCGCTTCATAAATTGTATCATGAACGAAAACTAAAAAAGAAATTTTAAAAAGTTTTGCAGCTGTTCAAAAAAGAGCATGCGAATGAATTTAACGCAAGAAAAAAGCATCCCCATCCGTCATTGGAGATGCTTTTGTATTTTGTTCGATAAAGCAGGGGGAAAGGGAGAGCAAAAACCCTGCTTGATGTTTTATTGAATGCCGTATTTCGCTTTTGCTTCTAGACGGCGGCGATGCAGGATTGGTTCTGTGTATCCGCTTGGCTGCTCTCTGCCTTTGAAAACGAGATCGCATGCGGCCTGGAATGCAACCGAATCGTCATAATTCGGCGACATTGGACGATACAGCGGATCATCAGCATTTTGTTTGTCAACCACTTTCGCCATGCGCTTGAGCACATCCAACACTTGTTCTTCCGTACAAATGCCATGGTACAGCCAGTTGGCCATTAATTGGCTGGAAATCCGCAATGTGGCGCGGTCTTCCATTAAGCCGACATCGTTGATGTCAGGGACTTTTGAACAGCCGATGCCGAGTTCTACCCAGCGAACGACGTAGCCAAGAAGCGTTTGAGCGCTGTTTTCAAGCTCTTCGTTAATTTCTTCTGGCGTCCAGTTTGGATTTTCCGCCACTGGAATTTGCAAAATTTCATCGCGGTAATCTTTGAGGTTTTTCGCAATTTCTTCCTGCACTTCTTTCACATCAACTTGGTGATAGTGAAGAGCGTGCAAGGTTGCAGCAGTTGGCGAAGGCACCCATGCTGTATTTCCTCCAGCTTTCAAATGGCCGATTTTTTGTTCAAGCATGTCAGCCATCATATCAGGCATTGCCCACATGCCTTTGCCGATCTGAGCGCGGCCTTTCAAACCTGTTTGAATGCCGACTGCAACGTTGTTGTTTTCATAAGCATTCAACCAAGTCGACGTCTTCATGTCCCCCTTGCGAATCATTGGGCCGGCTTCCATCGATGTATGAATTTCATCGCCGGTGCGATCGAGGAAACCTGTATTAATAAAGAAGATGCGCTCGCGCATTTCGTAAATGCAGTTTTTCAGGTTCAAGCTTGTACGGCGTTCTTCGTCCATGACGCCGACTTTAATCGTGTTGCGTTTTAAATCGAGCATATCTTCGACGCGGCTAAACAGTTCGTTGGCAAATGCAACTTCTTCTGAGCCATGCATTTTTGGCTTCACGATATAAATGGAACCGTGCTCAGAGTTTTTAAATTTCGTTTTGCCGAGCAGATCATATTTCGCCATTAAGCTCGTGAACACAGCGTCCATAATTCCTTCAAAAACTTCTTCGCCGTTCTCATCTAACACTGCACTGTTTGTCATTAAGTGTCCAACGTTGCGCACAAGCATGAGCACACGGCCTTTAAGAGAAAACTCTTCTCCATTTGGCGCTTTGTACGTGCGGTCTCCATTAACCGTACGAACAATTTCTTTTCCATCTTTGACAAACTTCGATGACAGCGTGCCCTTAATTAAACCGAGCCAGTTTTTATACACTTCAACTTTGTCATTGGCATCAACTGCAGTTACGGAGTCTTCACAGTCCATAATCGTTGAAATTGCCGATTCGATGACAAGATCTTTCACTCCGGCTTTGTCATCTTTTCCGATTGGATGGCTGCGATCGATTTGGATTTCAACGTGCAAGCCATTGTTTTTCACTAAGACTGCAGAAGGATTGTCTGGCTCGCCTTGATAGCCGACAAATTGCGATTCGTCTTTTAAGCCGACGGTTTCGCCATTTTCAAGTTCAGCCGCAAATTTGCCGTCTGCAACTGCATATTTTACAACCTCTTTATGCGAACCTGATGCAAGCGGAATGTGATCATCCAAGAAGTTTCTTGAATATTCGATCACTTTATTGCCGCGCACTGGATTGTATTCGCCTTTTTTCTCTGCTCCGCCTTCTTCGCTGATGGCATCTGTGCCATAAAGCGCATCATAAAGCGAACCCCAACGTGCATTCGCCGCGTTCAATGCATAACGGGCGTTGTTAATCGGAACGACAAGCTGCGGACCCGCAATTTCGCGAATTTCATCGTCTAAACCTTCCGTTGAGATTTCAAAATCTTCGACTTCTGGCTCAAGGTATCCGATTTCTTTTAAAAATGCTTTGTATTTTTCGAAATCAAATGGTTTATTTTCCTTATGCCATTCATCAATTTTCTTTTGAAGTTCCTCGCGCTTTTCCAACAATGCTTTATTCTTCGGTGTCAAATCCGCAACAAGCTGTCCAAAATCCGACCAAAACTTGTCCTGATCCAGCCCTGTTTCCGGAAGTGCTTCATTGTTGACAAAGTCATAAAGAACTTTTGCCACTTGAAGATTGCCGACCTTTACATAATCAGACACGCAAATTCCTCCTTATCCTATTGTGCTTTGTTCACCTATCCTATATTCTAATACATGAGGACTATAAATAAAAATATATGTTTCGAATGGCTGCTATAACCTTTGGTTATACCAACCTGCCCGAACTGAAGATGCAGGCCTGAAAAACGGCATGCGATAGACAAAGCATATTTTATAGGTTTTCACAATTTCAAAAGAAAATGCAAAGGAACGAACTGTTGTGATTGAAACGCATTTTAAACAAACATTGATTTGGAAAGGGTGCTTGCATGGATATTCGCCAACTTGAATATTTCGTGGAAGTGGCTAAACAATTAAATTTCACAAAAGCGGCTTCTTCTCTGCATATTTCACAGCCGTCGCTCAGCAAAACGATCAAAAGCATGGAAGAACGATTAGGCGTTCCCCTCTTCTACCGTTCATCAAAACAATTGGAATTAACCGATGCCGGCAAGGCGCTATTAGTCAATGCAAAAACAGTGATTGAAGCGTACAACAACTTAACAACCGAACTAAACGATGTCGTCAATCTAAAAAAAGGAGAAGTTCGCATCGGCATTCCGCCCATCATCGGAGCGGCTTTCTTTTCAAAAATCATCGGCCAATTTATCGAAACGTATCCGGGCATTCAAGTAACCCTGACCGAAGTCGGATCAAAAAAAATTAAAGATGGCGTCGAAGAAGGAGCGCTCGATCTTGGATTAATTTGCAATTTGCCTATTCAAAAAGGAAGTTTCGAGACGATAAAGTTATTAAAGGATCCCCTTATGCTGATTTGCCATCGCGGCCATCATTTGACAAAAAAGCCATCCATTACCTTTAAAGACATTGAAAACGAACCGTTGATCCAATATCGAAATGACTTTTCTCTGCATGACAGCATCATGGAAGAGTGCGGGCGCCACAATTTTTATCCAAATGTCGTTTGCGAGAGTTCGCAGAAAGATTTTATGATTGAGATGGTTGAAGCAAAATTGGGCGTAGCCCTGCTTCCGAGCAAAATTTGCGCAACCATTCACAACGATAAAATCGTCGCCATCCCCATTCAAGATCATCCGGTCAACCTGGAGCTCGGCATGATTTGGAAGAAAAATAAATACCTTCCTTTTGCTGTCAGAGAATTTATCGACATTTGTGAAAAGCATCCGCTTTAATTCCGTGAGATGCATTCACTGATTTTTTAAGCTTTTTCAGCTCTTTTTTACTCTGATAAAGAGCGGCATTTTATCATCGCCATTCTCAACACATCGAAAACAAACGGGCTTGCATGCCAGTTCCATCAAGCAATTGCCTGAACAAACATTTTAAACAGAAAAGATTAGAGCCAGCCGGAGCATATGAAAAACATCAAAAAAATCATGTAAAAATTTAGGAGGTGTTTTTATGCAGCAAGAAGAACTGACCATTGAAAAGATCCAAAAAGAAGATTTGCTTCGCAAAAATAAATTGACCATGATGTTATTAATCGCATCGGGAGCAATTGGAATTATCGTCATTATGGCTTTTACGCAAGAGTACATTTCCTCGCTGACAATTGCAGCATGCGTGGTGTTCGCTGCGCTCATCTCATTTTTTATGCAGAAACAGGACATCGCCATTAAAACCATTCCATACATACTCAACGCAGCAACATTTATCTGTTTTCTAGCGATTACCGTGACAAACGCTTCCTTTACGAGCACGATGCTGCCGTTTTTCATGCTGGCGATTGCCTCAATCGCAGCCAATCCATTTATCCTTGGGTTTTCTTCTCTTTTAGCCATCGTTTTGCAGTCGATTACAATTTTTGCTTTTGGCGATGCGATAGGTTTTGAGTTGAACAATATTACTGCCATTTATTTATTGACAATCCTTGTCATCATTGTCCTATTTGCACAGCAGCGAATCACCGCAGCCATCCAAAAACAAACTGAAGAAAACCAGCTGCAGATCGCCAAGCAATTTGAAAAACATAAAAAGCAACAGGAAATGCTTCAAACGAACACGCAAATTGTGAGCGAATATACAGGAAGGCTTTCCAAACAAAGCGAAGAAAACCTGCATTCATTAAATGAAATGGACATTGCGTTCCAGGAAGTTTCAACGTCAATGCAAACATCAACCGAACGAATCACCGACATTAAAACAAACATCGAAAAAACAACCCAAGCCGTTCATGAAATGTCGGAACTTTTAAATGATTTAAAAAACCAGGCCAATGTGACAAGCGATTCATCCGAACATGGAAGAGCGAATGTTGATCAGCTTCTCCGCCAAATGAAATATTTCAAAGAAATGATCGAACGCTCCGCCAACGAAATGACGGTGCTTGCGAATAAAATCAAAGAGACGACTTCGTTTGCTTACAACATTGAAGAAATTGCATCGCAAACCAACTTGCTTGCTTTGAACGCTTCCATTGAAGCGGCGCGGGCGGGAGAACACGGAAAAGGGTTTGCGGTCGTCGCCAACGAAGTGAAAAATTTATCCGAATTAACGTCTCAAACCGCTGCGCAAATTTCAAAAAACTTAGTCGAAGTCAATGAAAGCACCGAATTTAACCATAAACAAATGAGTGAAAACGCAAGCGTCATGCAGAAAAACATGGAAAAAACAGAAGAAACGAAACAAGCCTTCACGATCATCGATGAAGCGATTGAAACGCTGCAAAAACAAATCGAACGGCTCGACGCTCAATCAAAAGAAGTCGAATCATCAAACGTTTTTATTGAAAAGTCGATTAACGACTTCGCTGCAGCGATTGAAGAAACGTCAGCAACGATGGAAGAATTAACGGCAACTGTCAATGAAAATACTAACAACAACCGTCAAGCCGTAGAAATGGTGAATCGCATTGACGGCGTCATTCAGTCCATGGCTGATTGATAAACAATGATGAAAATCACCGAGTCTTTTAATGGCTCGGTTTTTTAGCACAATTCATTTTTCTTGCAAATTGATTGGCTGTCAGCTTTTCATCAAACTCAATTAAACCAACCCTATGCCCCATTAGCACAAGTGACTGGCGAATGCCGGCATCAAAAAAGATCGGTCATACGAACCGATCTTTTTAATTTAATTGCAAGGTTTTCTTCGCATTCATGATCGCATCAATGACATCATCAGCAGTAATGATTTCTATCCCATCGATCACCTCTTCTTTTGCAACACCGTTATGCTCCATGCAAGACGAACATACTTTCAACATCCCGCCTTGTTCTAAAAATGCACGCAAAAGCTCTTTGATCCCTTTAAAAGGCGGTCCAATGTCAATTCTGTCGGCGTAGCCTTCTGCCGCCAATTGAACGGCATCAGAGAGAAGCAGCATTTCAACGCGATGCCCTTTCTCTAGCGCTTTCACACCCATCGTAAATGCAATCGTAACATTGTTTTCATCCCGTTCATGCGCTGTCAGCGTAATCAGCAAATCCGCGCAGCTCATTGTTTTTTTCATCCTCCTTACATTAATACCTGTATAGGTATATTATAAATCTTCCCAAACTTATAAATCAATCTTTCCATCTTTTCAATAGAAAAAACCCACAATCTTAAAAAGATCAAAAACAAACTTGCACTTATGGCAATGGTTTTTCAGCAAAAATCAACCGTTTTACCTTTTGTAAATTTTTGCATACGCTTAATCAGATTCTGCTATACATTGCCCCATTCAAATTTTTACAACAATCTTAATTCAAAAATTTTTCAAGTATGCTATGATGACTTTGGAACGATATTGTTACGAGGTGCACAAATGAGCAAATTAACATTTGCCGAATTAGCGGTTAAAGTATTGAGCGAAGCTGATCAACCATTAACTATTGAAGAAATATGGGAATTTGCAGCAGCAAAAGGATATGACGTCCGACTTGGTTCAAAAGGAAAAACTCCTTGGAAAACTTTAGCCGCTACTATATACGTAGATATAAAAGATAATCCTAATACACCATTTATTAAACTTGATCTAAAGCCAAAAAAATTTTATTTAAAAGATAAGTATTTATCTTCTAAAGGCAGCTTTATAAATCCTCTACTTGAAAATGTTAAAAAAGAATTAAATCACACTCCCTATTCCGAACGGGACCTGCACCCTTTTCTCACTTATTGGGTCTACACATATTTAAATGTTTATACAAAAACAATTTATCACGAAAAATCTTCGAAACGTTCTTTTAATCAATGGCTGCACCCTGACATCGTTGGCATCCACTTTCCTATTGATGAATGGAAACCTGAAGTATTAGACTTAGGTCTTACACTTGGAGGACAATTATCTAAACTATATTCTTTTGAATTAAAAAAAGAATTGAATTTCTCAAACATTAGAGAGTCTTTCTTCCAATCCGTCTCCAATTCATCATGGGCCAACGAAGGTTACTTGGTTACCGCCAAATTAGTAAATGATGAAGAATTTCTAACTGAGTTAAAAAGATTATCAACGTCATTTGGAATAGGGATTATAAAACTAAACATAAATAATCCTGATGACTCAGAAATCTTATTCCCAGCAAAACCAAAAAATGATATTGATTGGGAAACTGTAAATAAATTAAGCAAAGAAAACCAAGATTTCAACAACTTTATCAAACGTATTCGAAACGACCTCAATACAAAAGAAATTATTAAAGAACATTACGACGAGGTTTTAACGAGTGAACAACTGATTGAAAGTATTAGAAGCTATAAATGAAGAAAAAATGATTAAAATTATACCACAAGATATAGGACATTTTTTGGGCAATTGTTGGAATTTTAAATTCTAGCAATAACATGGACAATTTTTCCAAAAGATAGGAATTATTAAAGTCGGTCAAGATGGGATACCACTGCTTTTGAAAAAGTAGTTTCTAAAGAAACACACAATGAAATTGTAATGGCGATCTATACGTCCGCTAATCGCATAAAACGCTTTTTTACACATCAGGCGTCGGTGTCGGCTCGGCATAGCCTTCTTTGTATTGCTTATCAATGAAATCGCGAATATCCTGAATTGATTTTCCTTCGCGATACAGAACGATCGATTCCGCAGCAATGTCGAGGCACACTTGGCATCTCGTCGCATGGTCATCCCAAACGAGTGAACCGTCTTCATGATTTTTATAAATGAAACAATCGTAGTTGTCTTTATGCCCGACGGAATCGCCGCAGCCGCAGTAACACGGAATCTGCTCAAGCAAGTTTTGATGTTGGGAAACAGCTTGATAGATGAGCTGCATTTCACCTGGCTGATTGTCTAAAAAAGACGGGAACACAGACGCTGATTCTGTTATGTTTTTTCGCGCAAATCGCCGCGCGGCGTATGCTGTGAATGATTCTCTGCGCCGTTCGTTGAACAAGCGCCTAACGGCAAAGACAACAAAGCAAGGATAAAAAATAAACGTGTGAAGTTGCGCACGATGCAAACCCCTCCCATTTTCAGTAAAGTCTATCCATAGGTTGGCACAACAGAACATTTTACAAACGCAGCCCATTCAACTTATTTTTTGCAAAATGATAAAAGAGTCGCTTGCAGTTCTTAAATCGGTTTAAACCGCAATCATTTTCGAAAAGTTTTAATATTTCTATATCTGTTATAAACTTAAAGTAAACGACTTTTTGATGGAAAGGGGTATTTTTTATGCGCAGGCAATTAAAGCACTTTATTAATGGTGAGTGGGTTGAGTCAACCGGTTCAACGATCATCGACGTCATCAACCCGGCAACCGAAGAAGTAATCGGTCAAATCAGCGACGGCACAAAAGAAGATCTCGATAAAGCAGTTGCAGCAGCAAGAGCGGCTTTTCCTTCGTTTTCTCAAACGACGAGAGAAGAACGGATTGAATTATTGAACCGAATTGCTGACGAATATGAAAAACGCAAAGAGGATCTTGTCCAAGTCATCACAGAAGAATTGGGAGCGCCGCTTTCAATCAGCGAAAGAACTCACTACAACATGGGGCTGGCTCATTTCCGCCAAGCGGCAAAAGAGCTGGAAACTTTTGAATTTAGCGAAAAACGCGGCAATACGATCGTCCGCAAAGAACCGATTGGCGTAAGCGGACTGATCACGCCTTGGAACTTTCCGACAAACCAAACGGCCACTAAGCTCGCAAGCGCTTTTGCAGCGGGATGCACGGTTATATTAAAACCATCCGAGCTCACGCCTTTCTCAGCTATCATTCTTGCTGAAATTTTTCAAGCGGCAGGGCTGCCAAAAGGGGTCTTCAACCTTGTCAATGGAACAGGAGAAGTTGTTGGAAATGGCATTAGCTCCCACCCTGACATCGACTTTGTTTCTTTTACGGGCTCTGGTGCAGTGGGGCAAAAAATTCTTGAAAACGCAGCAAAAACAATTAAAAAAGTTGCGCTCGAACTTGGAGGCAAATCCCCCCTCATTATCCTTGATGATTTTGACATGAAAAAAGCAGCTAAAATTGCCGTTGCAAATGTCGTGTTTAACTCAGGCCAAGTATGTACGGCGGCAACGCGCACACTCATTCCAAAGTCAAAACATGATGAATTTGTTGAAGCCGTAAAAGAAGTCTTGCCGAACTACCAGGTTGGAAATCCGCTGGACAAATCGAGCTTTTTGGGTCCGCTTATTTCCGAAAAACAATACAAACGCGTGCAAGGATATATTGAAAAAGGAATCGAAGAAGGCGCTGCGCTCGTCGCAGGCGGCCCTGGAAAGCCGGAAGGCTTGGAAAAAGGCTACTATGTCAAGCCAACCGTTTTTACAAATGTAAAAAATGACATGGTCATTGCTCAAGAAGAAATTTTTGGGCCTGTCATGTCCATTATCACATATGAAGACGTAGATGAAGCGATTGAAATCGCCAATGATACCATTTATGGATTAGCTGGATACGTGGTAGGCGAAGATAAAGAAACCGTTGAAAAAGTGGCAAACTCCATCCGAGCCGGCCGCATTGTCATTAATGGAGCTTCTGGTGACTACTCGGCTCCATTTGGCGGCTATAAACAATCCGGCATCGGCCGCGAGTGGGGCGACTATGGAATTGAAGAATACCTGGAAGTGAAATCGGTTGTCGGCATCTAGCCATGTGAATCGCGATGCGGTCAAATCGGCAAAAACACTTATCCTTCCGTGGGGTAAGTGTTTTTTTGTTTTTCTTTTCTTTAGAACATTTGTTCGATATAATCACTTGTAAAAGGAGATGAGCTGAAACATGGTTTATGCGAACGATGAAGAAAGGGCATTAATTGAACAAATGATCTTTTTGCCGCTTGTCAAAAAAGTGCTCATTCATAATGCTCAAGCTCTGGCTGCACACACAAAATTGCCGGGCCCTTATGTAAAACTAAACGAAGAAGTGTTTCAACGGGTCAGCAATGATTTGCGAATCGTAAAAAGCGAAATGCACAAACGCCGCATGAAAGTGTTTGAAGATTCGAGAGATCATGCCAGCATTGTATATAAAGCGTACGTTCGCGGCTACGAAGAAACGCACCGGTACGCTTTTGTAATGCTGAAAAACAAAACAGAAGAATATTTAGAAAAATACATGCAGCAAATGAAAAATGAACGCAATGAACAATGAGCGTCTCGACAACAAAACAGCGCTATGGCTCCCTCTCGCTAAAGAAAGGTGGATTTCCCAAAAAAATGCATCGCTGTTCAATCACGAATGAACTGAACGCAGCCGCCGCCCTGCTCTTTCAGACTATAAATTGCTGAACTCATGCCAACCGCCGCATTTTTACTTTCACACACTCAAACTGTAATAGTGTTTCGTTTTAACCAGCATTCATTCCACGTCATCAATCATTTGAAGCGATTGATCTTGAACAGCATTTCCGCATTTTTAAGCCTTTCCATCCCTTTGTTCCACATTCCCCGCATAAACGCAAAAGACAACCTTCGCTTCAGCAATCATCAGCAGCCGCCAAAAAGTTGCAGCATATTTCTGAATATTGTTATAATACCAAATATACATTTTTATTGAAAAAAACGAACAATAAAATGGAGGGGTGAATGAAATGCCGGAGGCGCTTTCAAAACAAGTCGACAGCTTGCTGCACGAATACGATCGCCAAATGCCATCCGTTGCCTATGCGCTCTGCGATCGCCATAACCCGAATCAGATTGCGCTCTGCTATGAAAACGCAGCAGGTGAAAAGCAAACGCATACGTATGGCGAATTAACAAAACTGTCAAAAAAATTTGCCGCTGTTCTTCACAAATTAGGTGTTAAAAAAGGGCATCGCGTTGCTATTCTATTGCCAAAAGGGCCGGAGCTTTTCATTTCGGCGCTGGCTGTTTGGAGACTCGGGGCAATCCATGTTCCTTTGTTTACCGCATTTGGCCCGCAAGCGATCGCTTATCGCGTCAATCAGAGCGGTGCACAAATTATCATCACAGATTCGGAAAATCGTGCGAAACTAAGCGAAAAAACGTCTGAATTTGAGGCTGTTGACACATCTCGCATCCAAGTCATTACAGCAGCATCGCAATCCGAGCAAGATCATCGCGGCAAGTCTGCTGACATTCCATTTTGGCAGTCGCTTAACCGTGCTGAACCTCTCTCAAAAAACAGCAGCGTTACAGGAGAGGATTTATTCATTTTGCTTTACACGTCAGGAACGACCGGGCAGCCAAAAGGCGTAGAAGTTCCTGTCAAAGCACTGGCAGCATTTGAAGGATATATGCGATTTGGCCTTGACCTCCGGAAAGATGATGTCTTTTGGAATATCGCTGATCCCGGTTGGGCATACGGCCTATATTATGCTTTAATCGGCCCGCTCCTCCTAGGACAGACAACGATCATGTACGATGGAAAATTCAGCGTCGAAGAAGCCTATCGCATTCTCGAAGACTATGAAGTCACCAATTTTGCAGCAGCTCCGACCGTTTATCGGGCCATGCGGGCAGAAGGGATGCCTCAAGAAACAAAAGAAAAATTAAAATTGCGTGTTCTTTCCAGCGCGGGTGAACCATTAAATCCCGATGTCAGTGCTTGGGCTGAAATCCATTTCGGAGTCCCCATCCACGATCATTACGGACAGACCGAACATGGCATGATCGTAAACAACCATCACGAACCTGAACTTCAGGAGCCCATAAAAATAGGCTCAATGGGAAAACCGATGCCCGGCTGCCGAGTCGTTATCATCGATGAAGAAGGCAATGAGCTGCCGCCTGGCGAAGAAGGGCAAATCGCAATCGATGTCAAGCATTCGCCTCTACTCTGGTTTCACGGCTACTACCAAGATGAAAAACGCACAACTGAGCGGTTTACGAAAGACTCGCGCTACTACCTGACCGGCGACAACGGCAGCCGGGACGAAGAAAATCATTTTTATTTTTCTGGACGTTCGGATGACATTATTACAAGTTCCGGATATAAAATCGGGCCATTTGAAGTCGAAAGCGCGATGATGAGCCACCAAGCCGTCGCTGAAGCAGCGGTTGTCGGCGCTCCAGATAAGAAGCGCGGAGAAATTGTAAAAGCATTTGTCGTGCTGCGGCAAGGCTTTGAGCCGAGTGATGAATTAAAGGAAGAATTAAGCCAGTTTGTCAAAAAACATTTGTCCGCGCATGAGTACCCGCGTGAAATCGAATTTGTCAAAACGCTTCCCAAAACTCCGAGCGGCAAAATCCAGCGTTTTCTTTTGCGCCAAAAATAGCCTTGACAACATGCAGCTGCGAAACCAGCATCTGCCGTCGGCAAAAATTGCTTTGCAAAATACAGCTGTCAAGCCAAAACGCGGCAGCTGTATATTTTTCATTTGCATCTATCGCTTACACGCGTTCTTTTTTCAAATTCCGTTGATAATAAAAGAAAACAATTGCAGCCGCGATAATCACAAAAGCAAAGCAAAGGTAAATATTTTGATAAACGGCGCGCGCAGAAAAGCTTTCCTGCATCGTCAGCAGTAAACCGGAAATCGTCACGCCTAGCCCTCCGCCGAAAAACTGCATCATTTGCAAAATCCCTGCACCGGAACCAATTTGAGCTTTCGGCAAAATCCTCGTCACTTCATTTGAATTGCTTGAAGTCACCGCTGTAAAACCGACGCTTGCAAACAAATAAGAAAACAGAACATACCAGGAATCAAGGGTTGACAGCAGCGCAAATAAAACCGCTGCCAAAAACAAACTGCATTGCCCAAAAAAAAGCAATGGCGCCGCGCCAAATCGATCGATCAATCTCCCAATAAATTGGCCGGCAATGACTGCCAAAATCGCACCTGGAAAAATGATGAATCCTGTCGCTGACGGTTCTTTTTCAAAAACCGATGTCAGTAAAATGGGCATCAGGAATAAATTTGAAAAATTGATAAAAAAAGCGGAACTGCCAATAAAAAGCAGTTTCACATATTGTTTGTTTCTTAAAAGAACAGGCGGAATAAATGGTTTTTCAACGCGATGGAGACGCATCCGCCATAAGGCAAAAAGAACTGCTGCCGCTGCCAGAAAAAACAGTGAAAACGTCGATAAAAAAAGCAATATCGCCGTGACGCTGAATCCAGTCAGCATCGCGCCTGCAAAATCAAATGTCCCCTTTTCAATTCGCTCCTTTGGCAGCCATTTCAAGAAAAACGGCAGAGAAAAAACAGCCATGCCGCTCAACACAAAAAGATAGCGCCAGCCTAAATGTTCCGTTATCAATCCTCCTAGAACAGGGCCTAATCCAAATGCCAGCGACGCAGACGAAGCAATAATCGCCAGCGATTTTCCGCGCCGTTCAAGCGGAATATAGCGTCCTGACAATACCATGCTCAGCCCCATTGCCGACCCCGCTCCAGCTGCTTGCGCAATTCGAGCCGCCAACAATCCGAAAAAATGATGGGAAAAAAAGCCGATAGCCGATGCCGCTCCAAATAAACTTATTCCATACACAAGCAATCTTGAAATGGGAATGAAATCAGACAAACGGCTAAACGTCATCGTTGATACCGCAAACATAATTGAATAGCCGGAAACAAGCCATGACGCGGTAGACGAAGACAAAGAAAAATCGTTAAGGACAAAAGGAATGGCGATATTGAACATCGTCGTATTCATAACAACGAGCAAATTCGTCAAGCTCCACACAAAAATGATTTTATTTTCGTGAAAAAGCATTTGTTGCTTTTGTCCACGAGAAGAATCCAGCAGTGTTGATGACATATGAAAATCCCGCCTTGGTTATCAAACATTGAAAAAAACAAATGATGCAACGAGCAGTTGAATTTCTCTCTCCAATCGCGGCGAACAAACAGACTATTGTTCTCGCCGGGCAAAACAACTGAAAGGTTTGTTCAAGTTCAATGAACCTTTGCCTCAAACCATCTTTTCATTTCAAAAAGCGCCATCCGAACAATCTCATTTGCAGCTTCACCATTGATGAAAAGCCAAAACGGCGAATATTCCATCAAAACAAACATTCTCCAGTTTTAAAGCCCGCATTCCTTCATCATCTTCGGCAAATATTCCTGCAAATGAACCTTTGCGCTGCATCTATACAGCGCACCATATTCAACGTTCAAAAACAGTTAATTTTTTCGCTCCCAGCTAGCTCGCCTTCAATTCTTTAACAATTGAAGAAATGATGCGCAAGGAATCCCCTTGCCTTCAGAAATCGCAATAATCGGGTGCTTGTTCGAAAAAAGCTGATCTCTGATTTCAGGAACTGACCATCCTTTGGCATACAAATGTTTCACTTCTCCGCAAAGATGTTCAAGATAATCCAACTTTTTCTTGAGCAGCTTTTCCCTTCCTGACAGCAGCCCGAATGGGAGCAAAACATCGCCGCAAAAACATGGGTCAACAGTTTTCGAATCGATTCCATCGTGACAGGATTGGATTCCGCACACATAATAACTTTTGTTTCAGGATGAATGAAAAAATCACTGACCGGTTTCTTCATCGAAAAAAGCAGCATGATTGTCAGCGCGCCCCGGCGTATCAATGACCTTCCAATCTCGGCTTCAAGACTGGACGTTCGCATTGAAAGGCAGCGCTGCAAACGCTTCTCTTTTTTCTCCAAACCGCTTGCCGATACAAAGGATGCGGCTTGGCGCAAATATCGATGCCTTTCGCATGATCAAAAATCGGAACATTCTGATGTTTTTGAATCCATGACGCATTGCCAGAGTGATCTTCGCAACTATGCGTTAACGCAACAAGATCAAACGATTGCTGTTCATAAAAAGGAATCAACTGTTTTTCAGCGCTTTTCGGGCCTGTATCGATCAGCATGCCATCCACTAAAAAAACAAACACCGGATTCGTTTTTCTCCCAGCTGTTGAATTTGCACGTCCGCACAAGTCACATTTTTTCATCCCATTCAAACCTTATTTTTCCATCACACCCCCGCGCAGATTATGCGCGAATTTCGGCTATCTTTTTTCAATGACAGCCATCGTGCAGCGCGAGATGCAAATCAGCTTTCCATTTTCATCGGTAATTTTAATCTCCCATACCATTGTTCTCCGGCCTTTATGAAACGGGGTTGCGGTTGCCGTAACAACGCCATCCGCTTTGCTGCGAATGTGGTTTGCATTGATTTCCATCCCAACGGGCTGCTGTGTTGTTTGATCGATGTTAATCAGTGTCGCAACGGACGCAGCGGTTTCCGCCAAAGCGACCGAAGCGCCGCCATGCAAAATGCCTGCTGGCTGCCGCGTTTTAGGGCCAACCGGCATGGTCAATACAACTCGATCAGACGAGAGCTCGACATATTCGATTTCCAGCTGTTCAATCAATGTATTTTTATTGTTCAACTTCATCTGTTCTGCAAACTCTTTTTCATTTTTTGCACCATAGCGCTCTAAAACTTCTTTTGATACGATCATTGCTATCGACCTCCGCGTATTCCAATATCAAATAAGATTTTTTTAAATTGCCGCTTCTCATCATCGCTCAGTCCATACAAAACTTCGTCATTCATTTCATCCATTTGCTTTTTTAACGGCTTTTCCAGCTTTCTGCCTTTTTCTGTTAAAAAAATCACCTTTGTCCGCCGATCGTTCGGATCGGTGCGCCTTTCAATCAGGCCGTTCTGTTCAAGGCGATCGATAATTCCGGTAATCGTCGCACTGTCTAAAAGCAAGCTTTTGCTAAGTTCATAGCTAAATTGTCCATCTTTTCGCCACAGCTGATTAAGCAAAGCAAATTGCACAGGCGTCACCCCATATGGCTCGAGTTTGGCTTTGCTGATTTGGCTCGCCCGCTGCAGCGCTTTTCCCAACAAAAAATGGACGCAAATCTCATCTTCTTTTATTTCACGTTCACCTCCTTATTTGTCATGAGTATACCATGTGTACAATTAATTTGTATACAAGTAATTTGCATGCGAATAAAACTTTTAAAAAACGAGCTTCGCTTAACTGTATAAAAAAGTGTTTTTAAAATTAGAGAAAAAACGAAGGCATCTTACAAATTTGCTAACATGGACAGTTCGGCGTTTTACTGGAGCTTCCACGGCTAAACTGCTTTTCAAATAAATCCCTCGCTGCATGCACTTTCCATTTTTTTCATTCATTTCATTGATAGCAGGCAAAACATCTTCTATACTTAACATAGATTCTTACTATTACATATAGAAATGGGGTAAAAAAATGACAGATGCATTTCGTGCATTAGTGGTCAACAAAGAAAACGATCGCTTTTCAGTTGATGTGAAAACGCTTACGTTTGATGATTTGCCTGAAGGGGAAGTGACAATCCGAACCGCTTACTCCAGCGTGAATTATAAAGACGGACTCGCTTCGATTCCAGATGGAAATATCGTCCATACCTATCCTTTCGTTCCTGGGATCGACCTTGCTGGAACTGTCGTTTCATCAACCGATTCGCGTTTTAAAGAAGGCGACGAAGTGATCGCAACAAGCTATGAAATCGGAGTCACCCACTACGGCGGGTTTAGCGAATATGCAAGAGTGAAAGCGGATTGGGTCGTGCCGCTTCCGAAAGGGCTCACATTAAAAGAAGCGATGGCATACGGAACGGCTGGGTTTACAGCAGCGCTTTCAATTCAGCGTCTTGAAGAACATGGCATTCAACCGGATCGCGGCGAAATTGTCGTTACGGGAGCAACCGGAGGCGTTGGAAGCCTTGCAGTCGCGATGCTGGCAAAACTCGGCTACGATGTCGTTGCTAGCACTGGAAAAGCAAATGAACATGATTACTTAATCAGTCTTGGAGCAAAAGAAGTTATCTCGCGTGAAGATGTCAATCCCGAAAAAATCCGCCCTCTCGGCAAACAGCGCTGGGCTGGCGCGATCGATCCCGTCGGCGGCCGAACGCTCGCAGCGCTTCTAAGCAACACAAAATATGGCGGCAGCGTCGCAGTAAGCGGACTCACAGGCGGTCCAAAAGTAGAAACAACGGTTTTCCCTTTTATTCTCCGCGGCGTTAATCTGCTCGGCATAGATTCGGTCTATTGCCCAATGGAAATCCGCAAACCCCTTTGGGAGCGAATGGCAACCGAGTTAAAACCGGATTCGCTGCTAAGCGATATTGGCCATGAAGTCGACCTGGACGGATTGCCAAATGTGCTTCAGCGCATTTTAAAAGGCGAAATCCGCGGACGTGCAATTGTAAAATTTTAAAAAGCCGCGAGCGCATCATATGAAGCGGATTGCAAAACATCGAATCATAAATGAGTCTGCCCACAATGGCACAGAACAACCACGATGTAAACAAAAATCATCTGAATTTCTCAAACCCAATGGCAATAAATGATAATGAATGAAATGGAATGCAGCGAACGGCGCCTCGCTGCTTTTTTCTTTCGCAAAAATTATAAACAGTACGAAAGCAAAAACCTCCTGCAATAAGCGCGAAAATAAATATCGGATCCAAAACTGCCGCCATTCCAAACACATTTGAGCCGATATAGTCAAACAATAAATGCAACGAGAACGCATGCGCTTTATGATGGGATGCATGCGTTCCAATCAAACGGCCTGGCAGCTGTATGGCGCTGGCGCGTGAAAAATTCATACGCAATCCATGCAGGCGCAGCCAGTTTATAAGCGATGATGCGCCGCCAACAGAATGCCGAAAAACGTCAGGAAGAATCCGATGAAATTCACGAACACCCCCGATTCGTTCCGCCAGCCTTTCCATCACCGTCAAACTTCACGTTCCCATGGCAAAGATTAATCAATTCAGCTAACCAGGCGTTTGGCTCAACTGATATCGCGCTCC
Source organism: uncultured Caryophanales bacterium (assembly GCA_937983115.1). GTDB lineage: Bacteria > Bacillota > Bacilli > Bacillales > UBA6769 > Pueribacillus. The sequence continues at coordinate 5,392 of CALKAO010000005.1, read as the reverse complement.
GGGCAAATGATACGCCGCATCGTCATGCACGGCATCAGAAGCGCCCCTTATAAAAATGCTGTCCGCACAAGCCATGCCGCCAACAAGCCCGCAATCAATCATTTTTTCTCACCACATACGATTGTTTTTGTTCGTCACGAACCAACTCAATCGGCGCTTTTTTCATGTGATAGACGGCAATTCTTCGTTTCATATCCGTTCGGTTTTGCAGGAGATGGCGGTATTGTGCGGTCCGGAGCACCTTGGTTTCAAGCTGGTTTTTTGAGGCAGGCACAAGCAGGGATTCTCCATTTGTAAATTGCACGATCGTGTTTCGCTTGTCCACTTTTTCCAACGATTCGATGTGCGTATGCGAAAGCCAAACACAAGAATGATTGCCCGGAGATTCATGCGGAAAGAAAAAGATTTCCAGTTCAACGCTTACGGCGATTGGCGCTTTTTTCGCAATGCCCATCACCCGCTTAATCCCTTCCAATCTTCCTTCATAGCTGGACCCATAATAGCGGCAGCTTTCATCGATCAATTCCAATGGCGAACATGGCACGATAAACAAATCTCTTTCTTCCAGCACAATCGTGTTCAAATTCGCATAGTCATCAAAATGCGGCAGCAGCGCCATCGTTTCTACATTAATTTCGTACTCTTGAATGACATCCAACAGCGTTTTTCTCCCCTTTCCATTTTATTGTAATTCGAGTATAACATAAAATACGAATATTTGTTCGGTTATTTTTTAATCCTTCTATTCTTCACACAATTTTATGATGATGCCCTAAGAGATTTTTAAAAAATGATAGGCTTGCCGCTGCGAAACGAACACAATGAGCAGAAGAAAAAAACAAATCCATCGTTTACATTGGCAGTACCGCGGAATACACGAAAAGCGCGCTTTTCAAAAGGAAGAGAAAATGGAAAGCCAATCGTTTCAAGAAGTGTTTGAACAATATGAAAAATTAATTAAAAATCAGATCAAATCGTTAAACATTTACAAAAACTATGATGAATTTTACCAAATCGGGTTAATCGCCTTGTGGAAAGCTTGGAAAAACTACGATGATCGAAAAGGAAAATTTTCTGCATATGCCTATATCACCGTTAGAGGAAGCATGCTGGATCAACTGCGCAAGGATGCACAATATGACGAGCGGTTTGCCGCTGATACGGACAAAGCGATGCAGGAAAACAGCGCGGTTTACACCGAACATTTGCTGGAAAAAGAACGGTTTGAAAGCTGCCTGGCTGCTTTGACCGAAAAACAGAAAACTTGGGCCATCGAAGCCATTTTGCACGGAAAAACATTTGCAGAAATCGCAAACGAACACAAAACGACCGTTGAAGCGGTCAAATCATGGCGAAAAAACGCATTAAAAAAATTGAGAAAACAAGCCTTTCTTCATGATTCGCAGCGCGACCAATAAATAATGTTTGCTGCGAATTAAAAAGCTGCCGTAATGCATCCTTGATTCTGCTGCAAATTATTGCAAGAATTGCTGAAACAGAAAATGCCTAATGACAAGGTTAAGCAGCAAAAATTTTTAAATGAAAAAAACTTCCAGATTCGCGCAATTGGAATCTTAAGGCAGGCATACCCGGTCTTCTCTCGCAAACGCAATATTGGCCAATCAATCGAAAAAACATCAGGGACACGAAGGCATTCAAATAACTTCTGCTTTGAAGAAGCCATATGTTGAAAATCCATTTTCAGCCAATGAACATCTGATCAATTTCTTTATAAATCATGGGAGTAAATCATCTCGCCCACTTCATTTCGCAGCGAGGCATACTTGGCAGGCGGGTATCCGATGAAGCGTTTGAATTCCTTGGTGAAGTGCGCTTGATCATAGTAAAAATCGTTAAACTGCCTATCTTTCAGGAAACTTTGTTTATTTTGGAGAAGCGCTCGGAGGCAAGAATGGAAGCGAACAATTGAAGCAAAAGTTTTCGGGCTGATGCCCAGCCGTTCCGTAAACTTGGCGCGAACCCACCGATCGCTTTGCCCTAAAGCATGCGAAAGTTCTGCCATCGAAATCAAGCCATGAGAGTTCAAAATCTTGGAAGCGCTGTATTCGAACGTTGCATCTTTCTTCGTCAAAACGAGAATCTCAATTAAATATTTTTGAAGCAGACTCGCTTTTTGCACGGGATCAAATGTCATAGACAACCTTACTTCTATCATGCAATGATTCAATGGGTTGACTAACTCCTCAAACGGCACAAGCATATTGCGCAATTTATGCTGCGGAACAGCAAGAAGCCGATAGGCGAAAGCAGGTTTAAATTCAATGCAAATGCAGCCAAATGTTTTCCCCCGATCAAACTCAACCATAATAGGGCAGTCAGAAACACCCAAGACAAAAATTTTGTGTTCCGGACTCATAAACATTCGATTGCCAATTCGACCTGTAAATTGCCCTTCATAATACAGCATTAACTTCGCAGAACCGTTAGGAATGAAGATCGGCGTTTCTTTTTCGGGGAGTCTCCCATTGCTTTCAAACAGCCAAATATCTTTGATATATTCTTTCAATTCAATACGCGGCGATAAGCGCCTGATGGCAAGGCTGCTCATGAAGCTCACCTCCGATGATTCCATCGGGATTACCTTTGCTGTCTGTAATATATTGCCAATTCCGATGTTTCTTTTTGACAAAAATATATCACAACATCTCTCATTTGAATACACTGCATTGCTTGGGCCATTTCCTTTTGGCCGCATTTATTCCGATTTTTACAATACAGATTTTCCCTGCTGATGTACTTTATGAATGAATGGGTCAATGGCTCGGCGCCGTTTGAAAAAACAAAATATTGAAAACCAGCGCCATGTTCTAGCTGCAAAACAGCTCCATATTCATTTTTTTAATCAGCAATCTCTTAAAACAATTAACAATCAAGGAGGTGTATTTTAAACTTTTAAGCTGCTTTTTTTCCTGTTTTTGTGCGTTTGAATTTTTAAAACAGCGAAACTTTCGAGCAGCAAAATTGCATCGAGTATAATCTTGCAAACAAGTTGCATTTCTTGCGCCGCCAGAAGGATGACAAAACAAAAATGACGCATCCGCTGCCTCTCACCCACGCGGAATCCATACAGAAATCAGCGCGCTATGTTTCTAAATATCAACAAAAACTGATTGAAAGCACCTCTGCAGCTTCAATTATTAATCATGCAGATAAATAGACCGCCTTTCAAAAGTTTCGCAATGATTAACTTGACTGAAAGAAAATCGGCAAAAATGCCTGCTTAATCTTTCTTTTATTTTTTAATAATAAGTATGGCATGACAATAAATCTTTTTTCTACAAAAAGGAGGGTTAAATTTAATGATTCAAAAAGTTGGCCAAATTATGCTTTATGTCAACAATCAAGATCAGGCGCGAAATTTTTGGACAGAAAAATTAGGCTTTCAGGTAATTACAGAAGAAGATGATGGCCAAGGCATGAGATGGATTGAAATCGCTCCACCAGGAGCAGACACAACAATCGTTCTTCATAACAAGGAATTCGTTGCCAAAAACAGTCCGGGATTAAACCTTGATACGCCTTCTTTAATGTTTTACACGAATCATGCCGATCAGCTGTATGAGGATTTGAAAAACAAAAATGTGAAAGTCGGTGACATGATGGATATCCCTGCTGGAAGAGTATTCAATTTCGCCGATGATGAAGAAAACTATTTCGCTGTTATTGAAAGAAAAGATAAATAATCGAAAAAATAACTCCTTTAACAAACACATATATCCTATCCAATGATAAAATAGAGGAGTGGTTTATTCATAAGAAAGCTGCTTTCTGCAAATGCGCATTTTCCTTGATGGTTTCGTTCAGGCAGGCGTGATTGTAAATTCTTCTGGATCACACACGATAAAAAAACTCGTACCAAATGCAGCCGCAACCATTTTTAGCAATTCTCTTACGAAATATTGTTCAGATTGTTTCTTTCAAAGTTTAAGCCTGCTTTCCTTCGCATCACTTTTTCAGCCACTCGCGAATCCCAACGAAAACCGCACTTGCAAACCTGCAATTTTTGAGCAGCTTAACAATAAAACAAAAGCTTTTTTCAACAAAAGCCCGTTCTAAACGGGCGTTTTTTTTTCGAATCCATTTTTATGCCGATTCATTGCAGCCGCTTATTCTCATGCGCTATCAGATTGATTTTTTCCTGTTTTTTCCACGGCGCGGCAAGTGCCAATTGAATCGATAAGAAAGCATTCGCAATAAAACGATCAGCGCAACCACGCTGTACAGCATCACTTCGCTTTCAGCCAGCCCCAAGCCGACAATAAATCCGCCCAGCATCGCCCAAACAGCGTACAAGTTTTTTCGGAAGATCAGAGGCTGCCGCCTCGCCAGCACATCGCGAATCACCCCGCCGCCAGTTCCAGTTACAGCCGCGGCAAACACAACAGTAATAAGCGGATGTTCCATTTCTTTTGCATACATGGCGCCTTGAATGGCAAAAGCGGCCAATCCGATTGCATCAAAAAAAACAAACCAGCGCTGCCATCTTTCAAACCAATAATTCGGAAGAAAAAAGACAATGGCAACGGCAATCGCTGCGATGTAAAAAAGCTTCTCTTGCTGCCAAACGAGTTCCAACGGAAGATCAATGAGCAAATTCCGTGTAATCCCGCCTCCGAACGCTGTAGCAAAGCCAAGAATATATACGCCAAGCAAATCGTAATCTTCTTCGATCGCAACGATTGCGCCGCTAATCGCAAACGCAACGGTTCCGATCATATTTAAGACGTCCCAAACCACGAAATGGCCCCCCTTCCGCAGTTCCATGAAAGTATAGTCTGCCATATACGGACCGATTTCATGCTGCAAGTTCAAAAAATCAGCCACTGGCTTTCGGCCTGAAAACCAATATCTTGCAGCGGTGCGATTGTCCTGCCGATGCCAATGTTTTATCAATGTATAAACTGAAAATGCTGCTTGGAACTCTCTGTCTTCTGAAAGCAAAACATCCCTAAAAGATTCTCAATTGATAACGAACAAATGAAATGCGGCGCATCAAAACAACATTTTCAAGCCGATGCCCCCATCACAAAAACTGGCGTTCTCCCGCATGCTTAGCAGCAAAAATTCTGTTTGCAAGCAAAAAAACGAAATATGCTGATTTTTTTCATGCGCTGCAAACTGCAAATCACTGAAAAATATTCGAATCGAGCAGGAAGAGGCGATGAACCTTCGTCCCCTCGCGCCACCGTACGTACGATTCGCGTATGCGGCGATTCAAATTCTGAATAACACCTGAATTCATAACGTTTCTGCAGACTTTTAAGCCCTCGGCTGTCCAATATGAGTTTCCGAGGGTTTTGTATGTCATTGATCTTTTTAAAATACGCCAGCAGCCGCTTCACCCTCCAGGAAGACCCCAACGAAATTCACC
>CALKAO010000004.1 GCA_937983115.1 uncultured Caryophanales bacterium | reverse complement strand
CGATGTGCGATTTTCGCATGACGGATGTTTGGGATCATGGTAAAATAGTTAAATTGAACAGTCTGATTACGGTGCAAGGAGATTGAAAATGAAGAAAATCGTGTTGACCGGCGGCGGAACAGCGGGGCATGTCACGCCGAATTTAGCGTTGATTCCGAAGTTGAAAGAGAAACAATGGGACATACATTATATCGGTTCAAAAACAGGAATTGAAAAAAATCTGATTGAAGAAGCGGGCATCCCGTATTATTCGATTTCAAGCGGCAAGCTGCGCCGCTATTTTGATCTGAAAAATTTTCAAGATCCATTTAAAGTTTTGAAAGGAATTGCAGAAGCTTATTTTATCATCAAAAAACTGAAACCTGACGTCATTTTTTCAAAAGGAGGATTTGTTTCTGTTCCGGTTGTCATTGCTGGAAAATTGAATAAAATCCCCGTTCTAATTCATGAATCCGACTATACGCCTGGTTTAGCCAATAAAATTGCCGTTCGCTTTGCGACCAAAATGTTTGTCACGTTTGAAGAAGCCAAAGCGCATTTGCCGAAAAATAAAGTGATGGTGACAGGTTCGCCGATTCGCGAAGAACTGCTTCAGGGAAACCGAGAGCGAGGATTAGCTTTTCTAAACTTTACGAAAACGAAGCCTGTCATTACAATTATGGGGGGGAGCCTCGGTTCTGCAAAGCTGAATGCGATCATTCGCGAAAATTTGGAAGAACTTCTGCAAAATTATCAAATCGTGCATCTTTGCGGAAAAGGAAATTTGGATGAAACATTAATGAAGAAACGCGGCTATCGGCAATTTGAATACATCAGCCGCGAGCTTCCTGATATCGCCGCGGCGACTGACTTTGTGGTTTCACGCGCCGGATCGAATGCCATTTTTGAATGGCTGGAATTGAAAAAACCGATGCTTTTGATTCCGCTGTCAAAAACGGTCAGCCGAGGCGATCAAATTTTAAATGCCCGATCGTTTCAAAAACAAGGATTTGCGGCTGTTTTAGAGGAAGAAGAGCTGACGAACGAATCGTTTTTAAAAAACATTCAAGAATTGGAGCAAAATCGACAAAAATACATGGATGCGATGAAAGCGAATGCGCCAAGCAACGGTTTGGAGACAATCATGTTGGAAATTGAACAGGCCGCCTCCGAAAAGGAATAAAAATGAATCGACGACGTTTGCGAAGTTTTTTTGATTAAATCATTTAAAAATAATCAGCGGCAGCTGTTGAAAAAGCATGATAAGTCTTATCCCGATTTTATTCATAATTGTTTTTACTGCATGTGAAGGCGAGCATGGAAAAACAAACAAAAAAGCATTAAACAAAGAAATTGTGAACACCCGAAAAAACATAAGCAATGTTTGTCAGTATTCAAAGAAAAACGGATGTCCATGCCGGCGGACAGGGTTGATGTTGCGTTTGAAGAAGAAAACAAACGTAATGATACGCTCGAAATTTAAGAATGGAAGCATCTGCAGATGGACGAATCGTTTGAAGCGCTTTTGCACGTTTTTAAAAAGTTGAAAGAATATAAAAAGCGGCTTTAGCTCGATGATTAGCAGAGCTAAAGACCGTTTATTCGTTTTGTGAAGGATTTCATTTTAAAATTGCCTGAATTATATTAATTTACAATAATTAAAAAGGGGAGATCTGATTAAATATGAGAGATGAATCAATCATTCAATCCATTGAAAAAGCCTCTGTCATTTTAAAACTTTTTTCAAAAACTGAACCAATGCTGACTTTACAAGATATTCATGCAAAAACAGGGTATACAAAGACAACTGCCTTGCGCTTTTGCAATACATTATGTAAAATTGGCTTTCTTGAAAAAGTTTATGATGGGAAAGTTCCATATTACCGGTTGGGGATGGAACTTTTCAGAATTGGAAACCAAGTGATTCAGTCGATTGATTTTACAGCCAAAGCTAGAAAATATTTAGATAAAATTTCTAAAAAATTAGGGGATAATTCATATGTATTCATAGAACGCAATAATCAGGCTTATTGTATTGATACGGTGAAAGGTGAATATTTTATTCAGACGAATACGACTCACATCGGTGATGTGCTGCCTTTGAATCGTGGCGGCGGCCCCCTTGCCATCCTTGCTTATATGAAACCAATTAAACGAAAAAACGTGATTTCGTTACTAGGATTGGAGAACGAAGAAATAAAGATTCTGTACGAACGGTTGGCAAAAATAAAACAAAAGGGCTATTCACTAAGTAAAAATGAAACACATCAAAACACAGCTGCTGTCGGAGTTCCAGTTTTTAATCATAAGGGTGAAGTGGTAGCTGCCCTTAGTGTTGGCGGCATTGAGATGAGGTTTCGTGAAGAACGCCTGCCAGAGATTGTAGAAATAACAAAAAATGCGGCGAAGAACCTATCAAAAGAAATGGGATGGGATGCAAAAATAGGAAGATAGGCATGCACAGCGATGCTAGTATTTGAAACTAGGCGCTGTTTTTTGTTTTTAAATACCATAAACTGGTTGACATCTTTTTTGAAAAAAATTATGATCGGGTTGGTATCACAAAATGTTACGCAATTCCGAATAGCGTAATTATAACGAATTGAGAATATCCTATGCAAAACCTTAATCATTAAGAATATTTGTTTTTCTTAACCTTTAAGGATGCAATGTTTGGATAAACTTTAATAATGCTTTCATAAGCTTAGGTTTTTGATAGATGAGAAATAATTTAAAATCTGCAATTAAT
>CALKAO010000003.1 GCA_937983115.1 uncultured Caryophanales bacterium | reverse complement strand
CTGGGCGACGGATGGCACGCATGTACTTAACGTCGTCAAGCTGCATGAAAAATGCTTTGTGCTTGACAACGGTTTTGGAAGCAGCATCACTCGCAAGCCGCTGGAAATTGGCGGTGCACCCGTCGATGCTCCGGCAGGGGCGTTTCGAGCGGTTCAACGAAAAAGCGAGAAAGGCACGCATGGATATGAAAAACTTGAGCAGAGCGAATGGAAATTAAAGTATGCATTTGATTTGCATCAGGTGGCTTGGGAGGAACTGGATCGAATAAAAAAAGTCATTACTGAAAGCGATGCTTCTGCATGTAATCGCCAATTGATCGTGTCACAGTGTCTGCAAAATGAGACGTATTCCATCAATGGAAGCCGTTTGCGTGTAAAGCGGCCGGAAAATGAAGCCATGGATACTCCATTTCATACAAAAAAGGACTTATTGCGGGCGATTCATGAACGGGCAAATGCATCGATTTACGCCGAAGCAAAAAATATTTTGTCCTTAATGGATGAAAATCCATAACTATTAAAAAATTATACTTATTTTTAAATTTATGAGAAAATGGTGTAAAAGCAATTTAAATTCGAGGGGGAATGAACATGAGTGTTTTGCAAGTGCGCACGGAAAATGGCGTTAGGGTTCTTACATTAAACCGCCCGGAAAAGCTGAATGCGTTTAACGATGAATTGAGCCAGGCGCTTGAACATGCCGTTGAAGAAGCAAATCATGATGACGATGTGAGAGTTGTTGTTTTGACGGGGAGTGGAAGAGGTTTTTCATCTGGGCTTGATTTATCTGAAGCGGCGAAAAGAGGCCCTGCAGGCTTGAAAGATCGCTCGATGCTCGTTGATGATTTGGGCTGGGTCGGCCGCCTCGCTCTTGGAATTGCGAAAAATGATAAGCCGTTTATTGCAGCGATTAACGGAACAGCAGCAGGCGCAGGTTTTGCTTTAACGCTCGCTTGTGATTTTCGCTTTATGTCGGATGGAACGAAAGTAACGACAGGCTACATACGGAGAGGGTTAAATCCCGATGCAGGCATGACGTATTTTTTGCCTAAGCTTGTCGGCCATACGCGTGCAGCCGAGCTGATTTTAACCGGAAAAGACATCTATCCTGAAGAAGCAGAAAAAATGGGACTTGTCACAGGTGTGTTTCCGGAAGCTGAGTTTATGGATCGCGTAATGGAATTTGCCGAACAGCTTGCGGAAGGGCCGCCGATAGCGATGACGTTTTCCAAACGTTTGCTTGCAGCAAGCCATGAACAAAGCCTTGAAGCGATTTTAAAACAAGAATTGGCTTTGATTAAAGTATGCTTCCAGACAGAAGATGTGATGGAAGGGGTCGCCGCTTTTGCTCAAAGGCGCAAACCCGTATTCAAAGGAAGATGACGCTGATGTTGGGCGCGATTGCGGCCCAACTTTTTTATTTTAAAGAATGGATGGATTGACTTTGTTAAGGAAAAAACTTTACACTTTGATTGAATGCATTTTAGGAGGAAAAAGATGAATTTTCACCAAAAACCAAACACATTTGTGACATTCGTTAGTTTAACGGTTTCTGATCTGGAGCGTTCGCTTGATTATTATGAAAACATCATTGGTTTTCAAACGATAGAGAAATCAGCTCGGGAAGCGGTTTTGGCCGTAGATGGAAAAACGCCGCTCGTGAAATTGGAACAGCCGGATGACCCGATTCCAAAAGGCGCCCATCAGCCGGGATTGTATCATTTTGCAATTTTGCTGCCGACGCGTGCGGATCTTGGCAGCTTTTTAAAGCATATCATTGAAAAAAATGTTCGGATTGGCGCCTCGGATCATATTGTCAGCGAAGCCATTTATCTGTCTGATCCTGATGGAAATGGCATTGAAGTTTATGCGGATCGGCCGGCATCGGTTTGGCAGGCGGAATCGGGAACGATTCGCATGTCGACCGATCCGTTGGATGCAGCGAGTCTCCTGGCTGAAGCCGAAAAACCGTGGGAAGGAATGCCTGCTGAGACGGTGATGGGGCACATTCATCTTCACGTTGTCGATTTAAAAACAACGGAACAGTTTTATTGCAAAGGTCTTGGGTTTGATGTCGTTTTTCATTATCCGCAAGCGTTGTTCATGTCTACAGGCGGATATCATCACCATATTGCTGCCAACACATGGAATCACGCCCGCGAAATGAATGCGAAACCATTGAATCAAGTTGGTTTGCAATGGTTTTCAGTAGTGTTTCCGAGTGAAGAGGCTAGGGAAGAAGCGATAAACAATTTGCAGGCGCTTGGCTATTCTGTTGAGCCAGCAGGAAACGGCTTCCGCACAAACGATCCATCAGGAAATGAGCTTCGGCTGCAAGTGTGAATGATGATAAATGAAATGCTTTGAAAAAGAAGGGCCTCCTTCCCTCCTTAACAAGAATGTGGATTTATCAGCTTTTTGGGGAGATCTATCTGATTTTCCACTTTAACCGGAATTTGTTTAAAAGAATCATTGCCTATCATATGATTTACAGAAAAGAGCAGCAGGCGAAAAATGAGCTTAGACGCGGCCGGCTCGTTGTAGAATGGCAGCACCGCCCGTTTGCATTTGCGTCTCGACTCGATCTTTCTGTTTTTTTTGCCGGAGCAAATAATAGAAAAAATGAGAAAGCAAGCACGCCAAACAAAAAGCGGTTTGCGTCAGCGCAACAGCTTCATCCGCTCTTAAGGCTGCAATTCTTCTTTACTCGAGCTGATGGCAGACAGCCATTTTGGCAATTATCCTCAAAATTATTTCTTTCCTTTTTTATCAGAAGCTGAAAGCTGCATGAGCCAAGTGTGAAAGCGGCAGGAACATGCAGACCTGCCGCTAAACGGTGCAAAAAATTCGCGTTCAGCAAGTTTCATGGCAGAAGCATCCATAGCTCGGACATTTTTTTTCGTTAAAGACCCGCACGGAATTGGGCGGGGAGCCTCTCCCTGAGAATTGTCTTTCATTCTCCCGTTCAGCGGCTTCATTCTTTTATTCTTATAATGATTGTCATCATTTTAAACTTTCCGCGCTTTATTTGCCGCTAAAATATCAAAAAATTCAGAGTTCAAATACTATAAAAAGCTTTTTTTATTTAAGCGGATAGATTTTATTTAAGTTTTTTGGAAATATTTGGGCCTTTGTTCCTTCTATTTTTATCTTCAATTGATTCAATAGAAAAATAGGAGGTTGGGATTATTTTCCATTTTTCTCTTGTAATTGTTCTTTTCATATATTAATCTATGAATCACTTGAAGTTTTGTTTTGAAAAAACACAATAATCAAAAAAAGGTGGTAAACATGGCAAAAATGCACAAACATGCAATCGGGATGGTCTTTCTGTTTTTTCTAGCCATTGGATGGGCGTCTCCTGCACAAGCGCAGACAGAAGCGCAAGGGGAAGGCTATTGGATTCCCAACGACAAAGCAGAAGAAGCTGCTGAACTTTTGAAACAAGGAAAATCTGTTGAAGAATTGGGGATTGAATCTTTTCAAAAAGCAAACAAAGAAGATAATTTTCAGACGCTGAATGAATTAAGAAACGATCAACAAAGCGCGGCCACCTATGAAACGTATTTGGATCCGCCTAAACTTACTGAACAGGGCTGGACGCCTCCCGAATTTAACTATGACCACATAACTTCCACTGAAGAGTGCCGGAATCATCCGTCAAGCAGTTCTGAAACCGGCTATATTAAAAATCGTTATTCGTTTTGCTGGTCGCATGTAGCTACGTTTATATGGGCTGGACATGCCGTTCAATTTCAATTTACCGAAATTGGATACGGGTCAAATCAAAGCCGAAAAATGCGCATCTATTATCAGATTGATGACATTATCGTAACGCATCCAAGTTTAAACGGCGTTAAGCTTAAAGTCGATTTTGATTGTACGCCTAAACTAAACCCGACGGACTGCAAAGTGGATTCTTCCACCCCGGCGGTTGAAAGGCCGATTGCCCAGTGGAAAAATCAAAATTTTGGCACAAAAATTTTTTACTCTGAAGCCCCGGAAGCTACTGAAACAAACCCGGACCAATTGGGGTTCATGGAATTTTGGCCAAAGCTTACCATTACGCATAAACCGGCAAAGTTTACAAAAACCATTGATGGCATTTCCCAAACCGTTCGCTTTGACTCGGCAAAATATATGTTTGCTTTCCCGAATACCTATTTTCCGCATGGTGCAGTGTTCAGTGAAGCGATTCCCGTGTTGAAAGTCCCCGTTACGAAACCGGAGTTTGAAGTTTTGCGGGAAGCGGGAGAACATTGGAAATTTGCCATGGAAAATCCGGAACAGACAAGACCTTATGTACTCGGAAAGAAAATTCCTGGGGCAGTGGGGGATCGTCCTTTAACGCGAATGTACACAAAAAGACACGAAGAAGAATATCAGAAGAACAGAAATTATACACGAACAATATGCAACCGTGAATTTCAGAATGAAGATCGTACAGGTAAAGAATGTGACGAGTTTCCGTTTGCTTCAACTTGGGAAGGTTCGGCGATGAACGGATTGGATTGGTTTTCGGTTCGGTTGATTTCAAAAGAGTCGAACGGTGCGGCCGGAGCGTGGCTGGGAGCCTGGTACGCATATGATCGCATACTAGATGGGGATCGCTTTTACGTTAATGTAGAGGCTCCTGAAAAAGTAGCTTCCATTCGTTCGGATGGAAATCCTTTGCCAGGCCAAGACAATCGCTCAAGCGAGAATTTCACCATCGACAACATCCCGCCTTATGCGACCAGATTGGAGTGGAGAATTGTCGATGGACCTGCTAATGCAACATTTGACGTGATGAAAGACAACAGATTTTGGGTGGATGAAACGATTTTTTATGACCTTGGCCATGGTTCGATAACAGAAATTCAAACTGGCGATCATTTCTATATTGCAAGACCAAAAAATACGGATGGAAATCCCTTCACTGTCGAAGTCTATGCCATCCCGTAAGGAACCATGGGGCTGTCCAGAAAGTCATTGAAAAATGAATGATTTTCTGTGACAGCTTTTTCT
>CALKAO010000002.1 GCA_937983115.1 uncultured Caryophanales bacterium | reverse complement strand
GAGTTCGGCGATTGCGTTTATTTTGCTAGGCAAAAGACTGATCTGCTACGGCTATGCTGATATTTGACACAAATTTTATCGTATGGTACTTATAGTGATTAGCACAAACAAGGCGAGAGTGCTCATATGGCGCGTAAATACAATTGAGAAAAGGGGAGAGTGGGTATGGAAAAGAAGCAATTTCAAGCAGAGTCGAAAAGACTGTTGGAATTAATGATCAACTCCATTTACTCTCAAAAAGAAGTGTTTTTAAGAGAATTGATTTCCAATGCGAGCGACGCGATAGATAAAATTTATTACAAAGCGCTGACTGATGATTCCCTTTCGTTTGAAAAAGACAACTATTACATCAAGCTTATTCCAAATAAGGAAAATCGGACATTAACGGTAGTTGATACCGGCATTGGCATGACAAAAGAAGAACTTGAAGAAAATTTAGGCACAATTGCGAAAAGCGGATCTTTAGCGTTTAAATCTGAACATGAAATTCAAGACGGCCATGATATTATCGGCCAATTCGGCGTCGGTTTTTATGCTGCATTTATGGTGGCAGATGTCGTTACCGTGATCAGCAGAGCGCTCGGAAGCGAGGATGCCTTCAAATGGGAATCAAAAGGGGCTGACGGTTATACGATTGAGCCTTATGAAAAGGAACAAGTCGGAACAGAAATTATTTTAAAATTAAAAGAGAATACGGAAGACGAAAACTATGATGAATACCTCGAAGAATACCGTTTGAAGGAAATTGTGAAAAAGTATTCTGATTTTATCCGCTATCCAATTAAAATGGATGTTACGATTCGCGAATCGAAGAAAGAAAAAGAAAATGAATATGAAGAGCGTGTTGAAGAGCAAATCATCAACAGCATGGTCCCCATTTGGAAAAAGAATAAAAATGAATTGACGAAAGAAGACTATGAGCAGTTTTACAATGAAAAGCGTTACGGTTTTGACAAGCCTTTGAAATCTATTCATATCAGCGCAGACGGCTTGGTTCGCTATCAAGCCATTTTGTATATACCGGAGCGCATTCCTTTCGATTATTACACGCAAGAGTATGAAAAGGGGCTGGAGCTTTATGCAAACAGCGTCCTTATTATGGACAAGTGTCCGGATTTGCTGCCAGACCACTTCAGTTTTGTAAAAGGGATGGTGGATTCGGAAGATTTGTCCCTTAACATATCGCGTGAAATGCTTCAGCATGACCGCCAGTTGAAAGTAATTGCTAAAAATATCAAGCGCAGAATTAAAAATGAATTAAAATCTCTGCTAGAAAATGACCGCAAATTGTACGAGAAGTTTTTTGAATCGTTCGGAAGACAATTAAAGTACGGAGTATATCACAATTTCGGAGCAAATAAAGAGGATTTGCAAGACTTGCTTCTATTTTATTCTTCAAAGGAGAAAAAACTTGTCACGCTAGACGAGTACGTTTCGCGCATGCCGGAAGATCAAAAATACATCTACTATGCGACAGGTGATTCGTATGAGCGCATTGAAAAGCTACCGCAAACCGAACTGGTCGCAGACAAAGGCTATGAAATTTTATATTTCACGGAAGATATTGATGAATTCGCCATAAAAATGCTGGCGCGCTATAAAGACAAAGAATTTCGCTCGGTATCAAGCGGCGATCTCGGAATTGAACAAGAAGAAAGCGATAAGAAAACGGAAAAAGAAAATCAAGAGCATGAAAAGCTGTTTGCCTATATGAAAAATGTTTTAGGAGATAAAGTAACCGATGTGCGCGCTTCGAAGCGTTTGCGCACGCATCCGGTGTGTCTGTCAGCTGAAGGCGAAGTCTCGATTGAGATGGAAAAAGTTTTGCAATCCATGCCAAACAATCAGCATGTAAAAGCGAATAAAGTGCTTGAAATCAATACGGATCACGATGTGTTTCAAACATTGAAGAAAGCATACGAACAAGATAAAGAGAAATTGACGCTCTATACAAAGATATTGTTTAACCAAGCGCTGCTTATTGAAGGCCTTCCAGTTGAGGATCCGGTTCAATTTACGAATGATATTTGCAAAGTGCTTGTTTAATTGATAGAAGCCCTGATAGCAAAGGGCTTTTTTTGTCGGCTCTGTGTTGCGAACATTCTAAACATTTGCATTTGCTATGGTAAAATGAAAATGTCTGCAATCATCGCAGGTTAGAGATGATTAAAGGGTGATGAAGTTATGAATGAAGTGGTTCATGCAATCCAAGATGAATATCCGGATGATTTTGCTTGGTGCCACGGCTGTGGGCGATTGAATCGGAACGGCTATCATTTTCGCACGGGTTGGCGAGGAAACGAAACGATAACCATTTACAATCCAAAAAAGCCAAATTTGCACAGCGGAGGAATTCCCGGCTATGTGTATGGAGGGTTTATTGCTTCGTTCATTGATTGCCATGGCACGGGGTCAGCCTCGCTCGCGCTGCATCGCAAAAACGGTTTTGAACCCGGAAGCGGCAAAGAACCGCCAAGGTTTGTGACGGCATCTCTTCAAGTTCAATATGTAAAGCCGACACCGCAAGGAGTGCAGCTGAAAGCAGTCGGAAAAGTGGAGGAAGTTCATCCAAAGCGATGGAAAGTCGATACGAAAGTATACGCAGGCGATGAACTGTGCGCAACAGGCGTCGTCGAAGCGGTTGTCATGCCAAAAACATTCGCTAGCGATTCAAATGGATCGGAAAAGCCTTGAGTCTGTTCGAGCTTCGGCTGCGAAATCGAAATGCAGAAAGTTTGGCCAACGGAAGAAGAATCGGCGCTTTTGAACACTGTCGCGAAAAGGATTTGTGAAGTTTAAAAAGGAGCCTCTCCTGAAAAGAGGCTCTTTTATTGATTTTAGAGTAAAATAAGCTTGTACAAAGCGGGGTGAAACGAGCATGAGCAAACTACCGGAAGAATTTGTAAATCGGATGCAAAAGTTTTTGCAGGAAGAGTTTCCAGATTTTATGCAAAGCTATTCAGATCCGAAGAGTTTAGGGCTTCGCATCAATACGTTAAAAGTGTCTGTCAATGAATTTCAAAACATCAGCCCCTTTTCATTGAAACAAATTCCTTGGACGGAAACCGGCTTTTATTACAGCGAAGAAGATGCACCGGGAAAGCATCCTTATCATGAAGCCGGCCTGTACTACATTCAAGAGCCGAGTGCGATGGCGGTGGCCGAATATCTCGACCCGCAGCCAGGCGAAAAAGTGCTGGATCTGTGTGCTGCTCCCGGCGGTAAAACGACGCATATCGCCGCAAAAATGAAGCAAGATGGGCTTATCGTTGCCAATGAAATTCATCCCGCCCGCGCAAAAGCATTGTCTCAAAACATCGAGCGGATGGGAATTAAAAATACGGTTGTTTTGAATGAAAATCCAGAACGGCTTGCAAAACGGTTTGAACAATTTTTCGATCGCGTTTTGGTTGATGCACCATGTTCTGGAGAAGGGATGTTTCGCAAAGATCCACATGCATGTGAAGAATGGAGTTTGCAGCATGTAAAATCTTGCTCCATTCGCCAGCTTCGCATATTGGAACAGGCGGCTGCTATGGTTCGAACGGGTGGAAAACTCGTTTATTCAACGTGTACGTTTTCTCCTGAAGAAAACGAAGGCGTCATTAGTCAATTTCTTAAGAAAAATCCCTTCTTTGAACTGGTCGGCATGACTCGGCATGACGGTTTTCAGAAGGGACGTCCGGAATGGGTGGATTGCCCTGTCCATCATCTTGATAAAACGATTCGAATCTGGCCGCATCACGTTGAAGGCGAAGGCCATTTTATCGCTGCACTTCATAGAAAAGATGGAAAACAGCCCGCTTTTAAACGGAAGCAGCCGGCAAGAGCACAGGATAAAAAGCAGCTTGCGCATTACGAGTCGTTTGCCAAAGACTATTTAAATGATTTTATTTTGCCGAAAACCTTTATTTATTTCGGGGATCATTTGTATGCCGTTCCCGATGCGATGCCGCCGTTAGCCGGATTGAAGGCGATTCGGCCAGGCTGGCATTTAGGAACCTTTAAGAAAAATCGCTTTGAACCTTCGCATGCGCTTGCATTGTCTCTGCATCCAGAGCAAGCGAATTGCCGCATCGATTTTAATCCGAGCGAGATCCTTGCGTACTTGCGCGGGGAATCGATACATGTCCACGGTCCGAAAGGCTGGTGCTTAATAACAGTGGACGGCTATTCCATCGGTTGGGGCAAAGCCGTTGGCGCTGTCTTAAAAAATCATTTTCCAAAAGGGCTGCGGTGGGTGCGTGCATAAAAAAAGAGGAATATAAGATAATTCGGGGAATGTATTGCATAGACAAGAAAAGTTTTTCTTTGAAAGGAGAAAAAGCGATGAAGGCGATTGAACAATATGTGCACATCAACGATTTGCGGAATTATTTTTTTCCTGCATATGAAAATTTAACGCAGGAGCAAATCGAATGGAAAACAGAAGGCTATAAAAATAACATTGCGTTTTTATTGAGGCATACAGCGCAGGCGGAAGACTGGTTTTTAAATGCAGTCATTTTCGAAAAAAGCGGTTTTGCTCCAAAAAGAAAAAATGAGCTGCCGACGATCAAGGAACTTCTCGCTTATTTGCGAGAAACGCGCAGCAATACGATCGCATTTTTAGAAGAGCATGACATTTCTGTTTTGAAAGAAACGCGGTCGATGCCCGAGGGCTTTCGAGGCAAAAAAGTCGAACAGCCAACGATAGAATGGCTGATTAAACGAGTGTTTGATCATGAAGTTTATCATCTTGCGCAAGTCAATTTGATGATGCGCCTGCAAGGCATTGATCCTCCATCGATGTGATGAATGCAAAGCGATTGCCAGGCTGAAATTACCATTTCATTCCGCCGTTTTCACGGCCTTTTTTTTGTATAATAGGATAAAAGGCTTAATAGATTTAAAGGCAGGAACAGGCTGTGAAAAGACGTTTGGCGAAATATACCATTTTATCCATTTGCATTATCTTGATTCTCAATTTGATAGCAAGCGTATATTTTTATCATCTCGTCATTGCGCGCAATGTTAAAGATTTTTTGTCTGGAAACAAAGATTTGCAAGTTTCCGCAAAAGCGATCGATGTATTTTTCGACGGCGATTGGCGCCAGTGGATGAATGAACAGCAATTTGAAGCTTGGGAAATGAGTTCATTTGATGATTTGACTCTTCAAGGCTATTTTTTAGAAGCGAAACATCCGACGAATAAAACGGTGTTATTAGTCCACGGCTATTTGGGGCGCGGGAAAGACATGGGATTGTATGGCCAATATTATTACGATGAGCTCGGCTATAATCTATTGACTGTTGATTTGCGGGGCCATGGCCAAAGCGAAGGCGACTATATCGGGTTTGGATGGCATGATCGCCTTGACCTGCTGGGATGGATTGATTTAATTGTTGAAAAACGGGGCAATGATGCTGAAATTATTTTACACGGCACATCAATGGGAGCAGCTGCCGTTTTAATGGCCAGCGGCGAAGGCCTTTCGCATCATGTAAAAGCGATCGTTGCTGACAGTCCATATACGAATGTTTATGATTTATTCGCGTACCAAATGAAACGAATGTATCATTTGCCTGCATTTCCCGTTTTGCCGAGTACAAGCTTTGTTGCAAAATTGCGCGCGGGCTATTCTTTCAATGAAGCGTCTGCCTGCGAACAAGTGAAAAAAGCCACTGTTCCAATTCTGTATATTCATGGTAATGAGGATACGTTCGTGCCTGCAGAAATGGCAATCGAATTATATGAAAATACGAAAAGCGAAGCAAAACTATGGCTTGTAAATGAAGCGAAGCACGTGGAAGCGTTTGCTGTAGAAAAAGATGAATATGTTGAACGATTGAATCAGTTTTTAAACGATCATCTTGATTGACTGAAAGAGTTTTCCAATTTAACCGGAAAACTCTATTTTTTTATCGAAAATGTTTGCGCAGCTTGCAATGGCGGCGAAACATGGCAAAAAGCTGAATCGAGATCAATGAAACTTATTGCTGCGGGCGGATTTATTGATGTACAGACGAAGTTGCTATTTTATGGCCTTATCTATCCAGTGGAGCGAAATTAAACTGGGCATGAAATGCAATAAAATTTATCGAGATTTTTTTCTGTTCGTAGAACCGTTTTTTAAAGAAGAAGAACATGTGAGCATGCTGATATCAAGGGCCGGTTAGGGGAGAATCAAAGCGGCAAAGCAAAAGGATAAATTTATTTTAAAAGGCAAAACGCGGGAATTTTTTGCTGAGGCGCATGCGGACGCAATGGAATCCATGTCCACTTAGCATGATTTGTCCTTTTCCTTCATAAAAATGTTGTAACTCATTTTGCGGAGGGGAAGGAATATGCCAGAGCAAGAATACCCGCTCATTACGGAACAAGACGTAGACATGTACTATCGCTTAAATGAAATGAAAAAAGAGATTGAAAAGAAAATGAAAGCGTACAATCAAAGGTTTCAACATTATTTTGACAGGACGATGGGAGCCAATCAAAAAGGCGAAGTCATTATTGGCAAATTTAAACTGCAAAGGCAAATTCGCAAATCGATTTCCTATGACAATGAAAAAACAGTGCAGCGTTTGGAAGAGTTAAATTTGCACGATTGCATTCAAGTCGTGAAAAAGCCGGACCAGAAAAAAATTGAATCCGCGATTGAGCTGGGAATTATTGATGGCGGGCAGATCAATGACTGCCGGGTGTTGAAAAACACGAAAGCGATTTTAGTTAGAAAAATATGAAGCGGCAAAGATAAAAAACGTTTTGCGTGAAGGCTGGAGCCCATTTATGAAAGGGTTTCAGTCTTTTTTGATTTGAGGATGTTTTCAATCTATAATTGAAACTTCATTTTTCATGCAATCATCGATCGTTATATGAGTCTTTGGGATAGCGGTTTTTAATTTTTGAAACCATAACGTAAAATGGAACATATGCGCCGTTTGAAAACAGAGCTTAAAAATAAATTGAAACAGATTGAAATTGCGATTGCCTGATTATGGTTATCTGGAGACTTGCTGACCATTGTATGCGTTTAAAATTAATTTGGCTTCAGGAGTGCATTGGAAAGGATGAACCATGAATGAATAAACTGATTCTCGCTTCATCATCGCCGAGACGGCAGGAGCTGTTCAAGCAAGTGAATATTCCTTTTGCCGTACGCTTGCCAAAAGTGGATGAATCTCAAATCATTGCGCATGATCCGATTGAAAAAGTGAAACAATTAGCGATGGAAAAAGGAAAAAATGTTGCGATGCGGGAGCCAAATGAAGTCATTTTGGCTGCGGATACCGTTGTTGCTTACAAGCAAACGATATTTGAAAAGCCTAAAAATAGGGAAGAAGCCTTCCATATGATTTCAACGCTCAGCGGAAAGGCGCATGACGTGTTTACTGGCGTGATGATCCGCTCTTCTAATGAAGAGCGTGTATTTGTGGAACAGACCAAAGTCGTATTTTGGCCATTATCCAACTCGGAAATCGATTGGTATGTGTCAACAAATGAGCCTTACGACAAAGCAGGGGCTTATGGCATTCAAAGTCTCGGGGCTCTTTTTGTAAAGGAAATCATCGGAGACTACTATAATGTTGTCGGCTTGCCGCTGTCCCGGGTTGTGCGAGAGTTAAGCGAATTTTCGATTTATCCGAACGCATCCATATAACATAACGATAACATAACGCAAAACGCTGAAAGATTTTGCATGCTTTCATCTTTAAAACGTTTAAGCGTTCCAGCTAAAAAGCATTGAAAAACGTTCACAATTTTTTCATAAGTTTTGCCCATGCATTTAGAGGAAATGGAAACATTTTGTCGAATATTGACGAGAGGTTTTCTTAATAATTGAGCAGCAGGTGAAACTTATGAAAAATAAATGCATTTTAATCGTTTTGCTAGCTTTTAATTTATTATTTTCTCATGCTGCCTTGGCTGAGAGCCTCCCGGACATTTTAAGCGAAGCAGCGATTCTTATCGATGCTAAAACGGGAAGCGTTTTATATGAAAAAAATGCTGATGCAAAAATGTATCCAGCAAGCTTGACGAAAATTGCTACAGCCATTTACGCGCTTGAACATGGCGATCTTGCGGATGTCGCCACCGTTAGCGAGAATGCCCGATCTGTTGAAGGCAGCAGGGTGTATTTGGAAGAAGGGGAGAAAGTTCAATTAAAAAAGCTCATTCAAGGGTTATTAATCAACTCCGGAAACGATGCAGGGGTGGCGATTGCCGAGCATTTGCACGGTTCAATCGAAGCGTTCGCAGCGAATTTAAACCGCTATTTAAAAAAAATCGGCTTGGAAAATACAAATTTTGTAAACCCGCACGGGCTTTTTGATCCCAACCACGTTACCACGGCGGAAGATATGGCTAAATTAACGCGGTACGCAATTGAAAATCAAGACTTCAGTGAAATTTTTGGCACGAAAGAACTGGAATGGCACGGAGAATCTTGGCAGACGACGATTTATACCCATCATAAACTGCTGAGAGAAATGCCTTATGAGGGTGCAACAGGAGGAAAAACAGGCTATACTGCGCGTTCGAGAAATACGTTGGTGACGACCGCGGAACGTGAGAATTTGCATTTAATTGCAGTCGTTTTGAAAGGTGAAAATCGCCAGATGGTTTATAACGATACGGTTAATCTTTTGGATTACGGCTTTGAATATTATCAGACTGCTTCTATTCCTAAAGGCGCTGCCTTTGTCGCAAACGGTGACACATTTGTCGCGGCAAACGATTTTTACTATACCCAAAAAATTGGCGAACCGATCAAGAAAAAGGTAAACCCGGAAGGCATCCTTGAAATCGTGAATGAAAATCAAGAGCTTGTAGCGTCTTTTCCGTTGGAAAATGCTTTGAAAAACCGTCAAAATGAGCAAGAGAGCAGAGAGGAAAGCAATAAGCTCAATGTTCTATATGGCTTGCCGTTTCTGTTTGTTTTGGCAGCTGCGATTCTTGTGTTGATAAGAGCAAAAATTCGTCCGAGCGCAGCCGGCTATGAACGAACGATGAGATTAAAATAATTTCAGAGAAAGCTTCGCTTCAGCTTTTGCGAGCTGTGATGCTTGCGGAAGGGGAGGCGAAGTTTTTTAAGTTTAGAGATGCAGCTGTCAAAAACCGCTTTCAAGTTTACATAATATATATTATAGGAACCTAAAAAGCAGTTGGGGGAGCGCAGCCGGCTCCCATAGCTTTTAATGGATTTTCTTTTAATGAAGATGCTGTTCTGCTGAAGATTCGGATTTGTTTTGCCTCGCCATTTCATGCAGCGGCAAATCGGTAAAGCCTTCGAAGTATTCGTTTTGTTCGTCAGGCGCAACGTAGCCCAGTTCAATGCCGAGCGCCCGGGACAAAAACGGATCCAGCGTGCACAAATCATTTAATGAAACATCTGATAAACTCGTTTTTCCCAATGAATAGCAAACCAATCCCATTTCTTGTGTCGCTGCATTTAAGTAATTGAACAATCGGTTTGCACTTTGTTCAATGTCCAGTTTTTCAGTGGCTTTGGCATTGTAGATGGCCAATCCCGTCGGCGGCTCAAAAGGCAATGTTTTTGTCGTTTGCACACTGATCAGCGCCATCATGGCAATTGTGCCTGTATAAAGCGCGTCAGCTCCCAATGCAAGAGCTTTCAGGAAGTCTCCCGGTGTGACCAGGCCTCCGGTTGCTACGAGGCTGACGTCTTTTACAGCGCCTTTTTTGGCTAAAAATTTAGCTGCTCTAGAAATGGCAAAAATTGTGGGCAAACCTAAATCATCTTCTAAAATTGGGGCGGCTGCATGGGTGCCCCCTTCTGCACCGTCAATTGTAATGAAATCCACTTCCGCTTCCAATGCCACTTGCATCTCTTTTTCAAGATGGTGCGTCGCCGCCATTTTAATGCCTACTGGCACTCCCGTTTCTTCTTTTAACTTCTTTACAAGCGCGATAAATTGTTCTTTCGTGTCAACGCCTGGAAGCCGCGAATGAATGAGAGCGTCTTCGCCTTTTTCCAGTCCATACACCTCGCGATATTCTTTGCCGATGTTTTTAGCTGTTGTTCTTTGAGGTGTTGAGCCCTGGGCACCTTGCCCGAGCTGAATTTCGATCGCGTCCAGCCGTTTATATTTTACAGGTTCGTTAAGCCAGCCGCCGCGATTGTATTGGCCGATGAGCAGCGATGCTGCTTCCCTTTCTTCTTCCATAAGTCCAGACTCTCCGGTGTTCGTTGCTGTGCCAATTTTAGATGCGCCTTTTGCCAGAGCGATTTTTGCATTTTTGCTTAAAGCGCCGCCGTATGACATGGCAGCAATCATGATCGGCGTTGAAATGGTTAACGGCTTTTTTGCGTTTTTTCCGATCGTAACCGAACTGTCAATCGCTACATTTTCAGGGGTTGGAAAACGATGCAAATGAACGGGATTAAATAAAAGCTTGTCCCACGGCGAAAATCGCATATGCGTGCCAAAAGGCCTCCCTGGCGGCGTTCCATGTTCTGCCCGCATGACATTTTCCATTAAGTTAATCAGACCTACTTTTTTAGTCACAGGGATCATTTCAAATAAATTTTCAGTGTATTGATCTTTCGCCATTCGTGCAATGGCTTTATCAACGACTTCGTTTGCTATTTTTCGCGTCAAGCGGCCGATAAAAAGAAGCATTTTTTCATGCCCTCCTTATTGAGGCATTTTGTTTTGCAATTCTTCAATTTTTTGTGACAGCGCTAAACAAATGCTTTTAATTTCTCCTAATTGGCGGGATGCATTTTGTTCTTCCAGGGCCAATTGCTGCAGTTTTTCATCTTCGCCTAGATTTGTCAACGTTTTATAATGCTCTGATTCAACGCCTGATAGGGTTCCGGCAATCGTTTCAATCCGATTGATTTCCGAAGATAGATAAGAAAGAGTTTGCTGCAATTCGTTTTCATTCATCGCCATTTCCCTCCTTTTGAATGAATGCAGTTGCTATTATTTTGTATCGCAAGGAGAAGAATATACGCGATTGCTGTGGAGCAATAAAAAAACCCACCGAAAAAGTGGGTGGGTTCCAGGCTATTCAAGTGAAATCGCCCAAACATCGACAATCGCTCCAAGATTTTTGACATTGGCTAAAATTGCGCCATTGGCTTGCAGCCCGCTGTACCGGATCGATTGGGGCTCGATTTCCGCAATGGTGTGGTCTGCGGTTTGAATATAAAGTTTTTCTTCTTTTTGAACCGAAGCAAAAGCAATGATTTCATGCGGATTGGTTTTTAATTCTTTTAAAATGAGCGCCCCTCGTCTTGCTCGTTTTGAACATTCAATTTGCTGTGATGATAATTTTTTCACTGCTCCCCGCTGTGTGACAACAACGATGTCATCATGTGATTGTTCTTGCACAATCGCTGCTCCTGCGATTTCATCATGATCTTCTTTAAATTCAATTGCTTTTACGCCGAACGTTCGCAATCCGACGGGATTGACTTCATTTAAACGGTAGCGCAAAGCAAAACCATTTTTTGTCGCGACAATGATTTCATCTTCATCGGTTGTCTTTGCTGCAAAGACGACTTCGTCCTCTCCTCTTAAACGAAGCGCGATTAAAGGCCGGGATGTTCTTTGCGCTTTATACAGCGCTAATTTGCTTTTTTTAATCATTCCATTTTTTGTGAGAAAAACGAGATGTTCATTTGCATCGAACGATTGAACGGCTATCGCTTTGACCAGCTTTTCCTGGGCATCGAGCGAAACGAGATTTGCGATGTGCACGCCGGGTTCTTTCCAACGGATGTCAGGCAGCATGTGAACGGGAATATAAAGATAATGGCCTTGGTCTGTAAAAATGAGCAGCGTATCAGTCATGTTCATTTCAAGTATGCCGAGCAGTCGATCGGTTTCTTTCATTCCGATGTCTTCGCGATTGGAAGCGCTGTAAGAGCGCAGACTTGTCCTTTTTACATAGCCGTCTCGCGTGACTGTAACGATGACATCTTCTTGCGGGACGGTCACTTCAAGGTTGATTTTGATTTCTTCGATTTCCTCTTCAATTTTTGTGCGCCTTTCATCGCCGTATTTCTTTTTAACGCTCGTCAGCTCTTTTTTAATGACTTGAATGAGTTTTTTTTCGCTGTTTAATATCGCTTCAAGCTGTTTAATTTGTTTTTCTAAATTGGCCAGTTCTTTTTGCAATGTGGTTATGTCCGTGTTTGTCAAGCGGTAAAGCTGAAGCGTGACGATGGCTTCCGCTTGCTGCTCGGTAAAGCCGAATCGCTCGCTTATTCTCTTTTTTGCATCTTGTTTGTCTTTTGATTGGCGAATGGCTGCAATGACGTCATCTAAGATTGAAATTGCTTTGATCAGGCCTTCGACAATGTGAAGCCTTTCTCTCGCTTTCTGCAATTCGAAAGTTGAGCGGTTTGTTACAACTTCTTTTTGATGTTCGATATAGGCGTTTAACAATTTTTTTAAGCCCATCAGCTGCGGGGTTTTTTTGTAAATGGCGACCATATTAAAATTATATGTCACTTGCAAGTCTGTGTTTTTATATAAATAATTCAAAATGCCGTCTGCATTCGCATCTCTGCGCAATTCAATGACAATTCGCAGCCCCGTGCGGTCGGTTTCGTCTCGAACTTCTGCAATTCCTTCCACTTTTCGATCAAGGCGAAGTTCGTCTATTTTTTTAACTAGCATCGCTTTATTGACATCAGCTGGAATCTCAGTAATGACGATCTGTTTTCGGCCGCCGCGCAGCTGCTCAACCGTGGTGACGCCGCGGACAATGATTCGGCCTTTTCCGGTTTCATAGGCTCTTTTTATTCCGTCAATTCCTTGTACGATTCCACCTGTCGGAAAATCAGGGCCTTTGATGGCCGTCATTAGTTCGTCAAGCGTGCAATCTGGGTTTTCCATTTGCATAATGACGGCATCAATGACTTCTCCTAAATGGTGTGGCGGAATTTCTGTGGCATAGCCAGCAGAAATGCCCGTCGACCCATTTACGAGGAGATTCGGAAACATGGCGGGCAGCACAGTCGGCTCGTTTAGCGAGTCATCAAAATTTGGGGTGAAGTTTACCGTTTCTTTTTCGATGTCTTTTAAGAGCTGGGAAGAGATCGGCGACAATCTCGCTTCGGTATAGCGCATGGCAGCTGGCGGATCGCCATCAATGCTGCCATTATTGCCGTGCATTTCGATCAGAGGATACCGCACTTTCCAAGATTGACTCATTCTTGCCATGGCTTCATAAACAGATGAATCTCCGTGAGGATGGTAATTTCCAATGACGTTTCCAACTGTTTTTGCCGATTTGCGATAGGGTTTGTCTGCGGTATTCCCGTCTTGGAGCATGGCATATAAAATTCTGCGCTGAACGGGTTTTAACCCATCTCTGGCATCAGGCAAGGCGCGATCTTGGATTATGTATTTGCTATAGCGGCCAAAACGGTCGCCAATGACTTCTTCAAGGGGCAGATCAAGAAATTTTTCCGCTTGATTCACCTATTCATCACCCTTATTTAAGTTCTAATTCCAATTGCTTCATTTCGCTGCTTGTTTGTTTGGTTTGGATGTTTTCATTATCTAAAATATTCGGATCTTCATCGAGTCCGAATTGAACATTTGATTCGATCCATTTTCGTCTCGGTTCCACTTTATTCCCCATCAAAACGGTCACACGCCGCTCGGCTCTTGCGGCATCTTCAATTTTTACCCGAATCAGCGTTCGGGTCTCGGGATTCATCGTTGTTTCAAAAAGCTGATCGGCGTTCATTTCCCCTAATCCTTTATAGCGTTGAATTGTGTATCCTTTTCCAACGGCTTTAATGGCTTTTTTAAGATCTTCATCATTCCATGCATATTCAATTTTTTCGTTTTTTCCGCTTCCTTTGCTCACTTTATAAAGCGGAGGCAATGCAATAAATACTTTTCCGGCTTCGACAAGAGGCCTCATGTAGCGATAAAAAAATGTGAGGAGCAGCACTTGAATGTGCGCGCCGTCTGTATCTGCATCAGTCATAATGATAATTTTATCGTAATTGACATTTTCGAGGGAAAAATCCGGCCCAACTCCAGCGCCAATTGCATGAATAATCGTATTAATCTCCTCATTTTTTAAAATGTCCTCTAATCTTGCTTTTTCGGTGTTGATGACTTTGCCTCGCAGCGGGAGGACGGCCTGATAGCGTCTGTCTCTTCCTTGTTTTGCAGAACCGCCGGCAGAATCCCCTTCCACCAAATATAATTCATTCTGTTTTGGATTTTTTGAGGTGGCTGGCGTTAGTTTTCCGCTCAGCAAAGCGTCTCTTTTGCGATTTCTTTTCCCGGATCTCGCTTCTTCTCTCGCTTTTCTAGCCGCTTCCCTTGCTTGTGCAGCCCGGATTGCTTTTTTAATCAGCATTTCCGCTGTTTGAGGGTTTTCATCTAAATAATAAGCAAGCTGTTCGGAAACGACAGCATCGACTGCTGAACGCGCTTCGGCAGTGCCTAATTTGCTTTTTGTCTGCCCTTCAAATTGGAGTTTGTCTTCAGAAATTTTTACAGAGATGACCGCGGTGAATCCTTCGCGGATATCACTGCCTTCCAAATTGCTGTCTTTTTCTTTCAGCAGCTGGGTTTTGCGGGCATAATCATTAATGACTCGAGTCAATGCAGCTTTTGCACCAGATTCATGGGTTCCGCCATCTTTCGTTCTGACATGGTTGACGAATGATAGAATGTTTTCTGAAAATCCATCATTGTATTGAAATGCAAACTCGACTTGAATATCGGATTGAGAGCCTTCAAACATGACAACGGGATGAAGGGTTTCTTTGTCTTCATTCAAGTAATTGATAAAAGCTTTAATTCCTGTTTCATAGCGGTAGGTTTCCCGATTGTTATAGCGCTTGTCGATCAGTTCGATTTGCAGCCCTTTTAGTAAAAAAGCGGCTTCGCGCAAACGTTCACTGAGCGTGTCGTAATTAAAGGCTGCCATTGAGAAAATCGCTGGATCCGGCTTAAAATGAATGGTCGTGCCTGTTTTTTTTGTTTTTCTGATTTTTTTTAGCGCCGTTGCCGGTTTGCCGCCATTTTCAAATCGCTGCCAGAATGTATGGCCATCACGGTGGATCGTTACTTCAAGCCATTCGCTTAAAGCATTTACAACGGCTGCACCTACTCCATGCAGCCCTCCGCTCGTTGTATAGCCGCCTTTGCCAAATTTGCCTCCAGCATGGAGCCTCGTTAAAATCACTTCAGGAGTCGGTTTGCCTGATTGATGCATGCCTACCGGCATTCCTCTTCCTTCGTCACTTACACTGACGCTGTTGTCTTCATGGATCGTGACTGAAATTTTATTTCCAAATCCGGCTAACGCTTCATCAACGGAATTGTCTACGATTTCATAAACGAGATGATGCAATCCCCGGCTGTCCGTACTGCCGATATACATGCCGGGGCGTTTTCGAACAGCATCGAGCCCTTCCAATATTTGAATGGCGTCATCACTATAGTCGACATGATTTTTTGACATGTAGTTCGTCGAGCTCCTTTCAAAACTAAGCGGTAAATCTAGTTTATCATAAGGGAACGCACGTTTCTATTGAAATAAGCAAAAAGTTCCATAACAGGATAGCACATTTTTTTATGAAAGAGAAAACTCGGCGCGCGCCGAGTTTTGTTTAAGCTTTATTTTTATATTTCGCATGTTCTACTTTAATGCAGCGATTCATAATGACCGTTACTCCATGTTTTTCAGCATATTCTTTTGCTTCTTCGTTTTCAACCCCAAGCTGCGCCCACAGCACGTCTGCACCGATCTCCACAGTTTCTTTTGCGATTTCAGGCAAATATTTGCTCTGCCGAAAAACATTGACAATATCGACGTGTCCATCAATTTCTTTTAAAGAACGAACGGCTGGAATGCCTTTCCATTCTTTGATCATGGGATTGACAGGGATAATTTCATAGCCGGCATTTTGCATCGCTTCGGTCACCATGTATGACGTTCTTTCCGGATTGTCAGATAATCCAATGACAGCAATTCTTTTCTTTTCGTTTATCACTTTTTTAATCGTTTCTTCTAAATCTGCTGACATGGCATTCACTCCTGAATTGGTGATTGTATTATAAGCAGTATAAACGATTTTTTCATGAATTCCAAAGAATCGATTTGTTTCTGGAAAATTGGCAAAAATCATTTTATTTTTTGCGTTTTTGCTGCACAATGATCTCATGCAAGGGCTGCGCCGCAGTGTAAACGAAAACAAGCCCTTGTCTGGGCTTGTCTTATACAGCTTTCGCAAGCAACGTTCTATAAGCCATGTTCTGTACCCTCGTACTGCAAACGGCTATTAACCTCGTACTTGGGCGGTAATCATCTATCTCCGGATAAGTTCATTATCCGGCTTTCTCTCCGTTCATTTCCTTCGAGAAAGCTCCCCTACCATCATTTGGGTTTCTCGCTCGTGGGGTTTACCTCGTTCCACTTTTCACGTTTCCGTGAAACTGCGTCACTGTGGCACTTTTACAGGCCGCACACCATATCATATCAATGACTTAGGTGATTGACCAGCCGTTAATTCAGTTAAAACCGAATTACCCTAACTTATTGTTTCGTTAGGCACGAACACTACGGTCATCTCAGACCGTGCGAGCATGGACTTTCCTCTGCATTAAAAATGCAGCGATTACCCGAACGTCACTTGCGAAATGAGCATCCTTCATTATATAAAAATTCTCAATTAATTGCAAGTAAAAACTCATTAATCCAGCCATGAAGAGTAAATTTATATCTCTTACTCTTTGATGATGGGAAAATCACT
>CALKAO010000001.1 GCA_937983115.1 uncultured Caryophanales bacterium | reverse complement strand
CTTGTGCGTCTTTTGCCCGAACGATGATCATGAGAGCGTCTGCCCGTGCGGCGGCTGTCTGAGCGCTTGCCGCTTTTCCGTTTTCCTGATGAACATTTATCTGATTTTTTTCTTTTCCCTTTATTCCCTTTTGATTTTTTATTTTCAACAGGGTCGTTAAACAAATAGCTGGCGTCATTTAACTCATTTGCAACTTTCCTAATCTCCTCTTGAGTAACGATGCTCACAAAATGGCCTCCTTAATCATGTAATTACCATAAATAAAACAATCGTTCTTGTAATACATCCTACGTTCCGGTGCTTCCATTTGCGTAGTCGGATGCCATAAATTAAAAAAATATGCCAATGACATACAAAACAAAGAAAACTTATCAGATTTACTGACAAACATTTATGCTGCAAAGGCATTGAGCACAAGGAACGCGGCAAAAAACTTATCATAGCATAAAAGTATACAAATCAGACCAGACCATTTCCTGATTAGGAGGCAAAAAAGTGAGCAGCAGCGACATTCAATCGTATTCCATCTATATCCATCCTCAAGATCTTAAATTTTTGCGCAAAGATATTTGGGATGAAGAACCCGTTCCGGCGAAACTCAAGTTTGATAAAAAACAGCATCACATTGAAATCATGTACCGCGGTTCCCATATTCGCGAATTTCCGAAGAAATCTTATGAAATTTCGTTTGTGAAACCAAAATTATTTTTTGGACAAACAAACCTTCATCTCAATGCTGAATATATCGATCCTTCCTACATTCGAAATAAACTGTCGCTTGATTTTTTTCACGAAATCGGCGTACTATCCCCAAAATCCCAGTTTATATCACTCAAAATTAATGGAGCTTATCAAGGATTATATTTGCAGCTGGAATCCGTCGATGAATATTTTTTAAGGCGCAGAGGGCTTCCAGAAGGGGCGATTTTTTATGCTGTTAACGATGATGCAAACTTTTCGCTTTACAGCTCGATTGACGATGACTATAAAATTAAAAAAACATTAGACGCTGGCTACGAGAGAAAACTTGGAACGGACCGCGACAACGGCTATTTAAATCAAATCATCTTTCAAATCAACACACTTTCCTCCCGCGATTTTGAAAAAGAAATCACAAACTATTTTGATATTGATAAATACGTCCGCTGGCTGGCTGGAGTGGTTTGCACACAAAACTTTGATGGTTTTATCCACAATTACGCTTTGTATATAAACGGAGAGACGAAGCTTGCAGAAATCATCCCTTGGGATTATGACGCGACATGGGGGAGGGATATTCATGGAGATGAGCTGCCGCATGATTTCGTACCGATTACCGGCTATAACACACTAACTGCAAGAATTCTCAGTGTCCCCACCTTTCGCAAATTGTACCGCCTCACATTGGAAGAAGTTCTTAGCGAACATTTTACGCGTTCAAACATTGAGCCAAAAATTAAACAGTTTCATCAGCTCATACGTCCCTATGTGCTGCGCGATCCCTACAAAAAAAACAAAATTGAACAATTCGATAAAGAACCGGACATCATCCTTGGCTATCTTTCAAAACGCAAAGCGTATTTAATAGATCATTTGCATGATCTGGATTAATCTTCTGCCAACAAAATTTACAAAGAATAAAAACCATTCATCATCTGCTGCTTTCTCAACTTTTTTAAAAAAGGGAAAATGATGAAGACTTCAACCTCTTTATTCAATAGAAATACCTCCTTCGAAGAAGCAAAATAAATGGAATTCGAAGAAGGCGCCAATTTTTCATTTGCGCATTTGCCAAAAATGGATTAAGGCAAATGCACGGTTTTCAAATGTTTTTGATTCCAATATACGATTTCATTTCGAGCCGTGATTAATTCAATCATATTATTGTCCGCTTTTTGAAGCAGCCCAATGTGATTGGGAGTTTTTGCAACATCAAAAACGACAAGTTTGCCTTCTAATTTTTTTAATTGTTCATCCAGCGTTCTCGCTAAAGAAATCGTTGCGGGGGATAACGGCAGCTCTTGTTTGCTTAATGAATAAGGAGTTTGAGCGTCATTGTAAGGAATTAACCATTTTACATGTTCCAAAGAGATAAACATCATTTTGAAGATCGGCGAATAAAATGTAAAATAGTTGTTTAAAATATTGATGATGTATCCGTGCAGCGATAAATTTCCCGTAACATAAATTTCAACGAACATCCCTTTTGCATTGTTCAAAATTTTTCGAAATGAAATCGTATCCGTATCATTTCGAATGGGGGAACTCGTTCTTTTATCCAGATGAATCGTGGATGTAACATCGTTCTTAAAATGTTGAATGTGAATGGTTGGAATATAGATAAATTGTTCTCCATCAAAAACGACAACAATATCTAATCCACAATCAATTAATCTCCCAACGATGGAACGGTTCCCCGATATTTCGATATCGACGATTTCGTGTAGATGCTCCCAATATCCAACCAATTACATCTAGCTCCTTTAACTAAAAAATGACCCATTGAGCCCAAAGATACAAACTTAATAAACTGACAAGCAGTCCGATCGGTATCACCATCAAAACGGTCTTAATATACAAACCCCAGCTGATATAAATGCCATTTTTTCTGAGAATATACATCCATATCAGCGTTGCCAGCGTTCCCATTGGAGTTAAAAGCGCTCCGATATCACTTCCAATCACATTTGCCAAATATGCGACTTGCATCGTTTGATGATCAAGTCCCATATCGACAATGATCAACGTTCCCATCATCACAGAGGGTAAATTATTAAATAAATTCGACATAACCGAAATGATAACACCCATAATTAAACTCGCATGCAGCAAATTACCTGATACCGTGTCACGAAGCATCTCTACTAAAATAGAAGTTAAACCGATATTTCTTAAACCGTATACAATGACATACATGCTAAAAGCAAAAACAAAAATGTGCCAGGGTGTTTTCATCACAATATCTAAAACGCCAGTCCTTTTTTTGTGCCATCGAATGTAGATTAACGCTGCCGCTCCAATAATGCCGATCAACTCCATCGGAATCCCAAGTGGAGATAATGCGAAAAGGCTTCCCCTCACGAGGACAACAATCGCAATGCATAACCGAAACAGCGACCAATCAATGCCTTGTTGAGAAGCGTGAACCAATGGGTGTTGAACAGTATAGCCGCTGCTCTTTCTATTTGTTTGATAGTCGATCGAAAATGGCGTAGAAATATGGTGATAGACCTTAAATTTTTTCGGAATATCCTGTTTAAAGTAGAAAAACAGAAGCACGCTAATCACAAAAATGCCGATCATGGACGGTACAAACATAAGTTTGGCATAGGCATTTAAATCTAAACCAACGATTTTTAACGCAATTAAATTGGCTAGATTGCTCACTCCTATCGGAGCGCTGGAAGCCGTTGCAGTAATTGCTCCAGACAGCAAATAAGGAATTTTTTGATGGCGTTTTAGTTTTAATATCGTAACGATATGAAAGATGATCGGTGTCGTAATAAGAATGCTGCCATCATTATTCATAAACAGCGTCATTGTAAAACAAAGTAAATTGGTGTACCAATAAAGGGTGATTCCTGAATCATTTGCTTTTTTAAGAATATTGTAGGCCGCCCATCGAAAGAAGCCAATGCTTTCTAATACAAGCGACATGACGATCGTTGAAAGAATGGTGATTGACGCCCCGGATACTATCCTCAGAATTTCAAAAATATCCGAAAAAGGCACAATGCCGATCAAAATAATGACAAAAGCTCCGATTAACGATGGAACAGCCTCATTCATTCCGAATGGTCTCCACATCACAAATAGCACGGTCATTAAAAAAATGATTAGCATAAAAATAAACTCTGTATCGATCATGCTGATTATGCTCCGTTACGATAGCTTTGAAGCAGGTTTTCTTGTATTGGCGTCACTTCAACTGGTTGACTTGTTTGATTATGAGGCGGCTTAAGCAAAAAATAGAAAAAATATGCAGCCGGAATAAAGATGCAGCATGCAATTATCAACATCTTCCCCTCCTTTTACAACACCTCCAATTTTTTGTTAATTTAATCTAATGATTTTGCTATACCAAACAGGGGCCGGAGGATCATGATGTACATCGTATTCTTCATCTTCATCCCTGTCTTCTGAGCAATCTTCATCATCCTGTTTCATGTGTTTTTCATCACAATTTTCATCATACTGTTCATCGTGTTCATCATCGAAGTCTTCATCATGCTGTTCATCGTGTTCATCATTGCAATCTTCATGCTTCTCAGCATGCTTTCTATCGCAATCTTCATCGCCTTTTTCAGAATGGCGTTCGTGCTCATCCCGCTCATTGCAATCCATTCGATCATCTTTTTCTAAATCTTCAGATTCCTGTTTATCGCCTGTTTTCTCTTTTTCTTTTTCTTCTTTCTTTTTTCCGAAATCTTTTTTCTCATTTTCGATGACGCTAATATTTCGAATATGAAAAGTTGGAATGCGATTCACTTCGTCTTTCACTGTTAATACGAGATAATCTTCTGAACTGTCTACAAGCACACCTTCAATCTTTTCAGGACCGCCCCGATTAATTTTCACCCAAGAATATTTCAATTTTTTTAGCAGCTCCTGAAAATCCACCCCAGTGGCATAATCACACTTTTCCTCATATTCCCCTTCATGCTGCTTTTCATCTTTTGTTATTTGGCTGATGCTTTTAATATGATGGGTTTTGTAGTAAATAATCCCGTCTTCCTTCGTTTTCAAGACGAGAAAATCAGTGAAAACATCCAACAATTTTCCAGCTCTTGACTCAGGACCTCCGCGATCAATGCGGACGTGGCACTGTTTTAATTTTTCCAACAACTCATGAAACCTATATGCTTCAATGCAGCATTTTTCATCTTCCTCTTCATCTTCATCACAAGAACAGCCGGACATGACTCGGCCATCTTTTGAATTTTTAATTACGCTTTTTATATGGTTTAGATTGTAGTAAATAACCCCTTCTTTTTCTGTGAGCAGCGAAAGATAGTCAAATTTTGCATCAAGCAGAATTCCATCTCTTGATTCAGGTCCTCCTCTAAAAACGCGCACTCTATTCCCAATTAACGTTTCAAGATTTTCCAAAGCAATAAACCCCTTTCAAATATCACTAATGAACATTTGTAATGTATCTATATGTGCCATGTGTCAAATGGGAATGAGCAACATGCCTGTTTTTCTTAAAAACTGCGAATGCCTAAAGATTCATCAAATGAGTTTTTTCACTGTAGAATGAGCTGCCAAAAAGACAAAATCCGCTGCAGAAAATATTTGCAGCAGCAGCTTTGCAGCAGCTTTTTAGCTTAGAATAAC